>NZ_JBEOOE010000012.1:0-99679 GCF_040308885.1 Pseudoalteromonas sp. 120-MNA-CIBAN-0494 | reverse complement strand
ATTGAATTTGAGGAACGACTCAGCAAGCATATTTAAAATCTAAAAACGGGCAGTTACACAGAATCCGTTACAGGCTCCGCGCGAGTTAAACCTACCTAAATAATCGAACCTCATATAATCTTGCTGCTTTGTGCTAGGTCAATTAAGCGCAATTACAGCAAGGTTATAATTAATATAACTTTATATCCTACCTACCAAATTATGAGTATTAACCCTATCTCAACGATCATTACTGTGCAAATACAGCTGTATTCGTAGCAACAACAGCAGCACAAATAAAAAGGCCTTAATAAATACTAAGGCCTTTTTTCACTACCTAGATTCAAATTGTAAGTGCATAACTTGTTTTGGCTAGATTAAGTGGTCAGTTGCTCATAAACTAACTGCTTTTTCTCCGGCAAGAGATTTTACAATGAGACATTACAAACAACTGACCTATGCGCAAAGATGCCAGATCGCCGTTCTAAAGAAAAGCGGTTTTACGCAACAAAGTATTGCTGAGCTAACTAATTTATCGCAATCTACGATTTCAGAGAGCTTTCTAGAAATACAGGTAAGCGAGGTTACAGACACAAACAAGCTCATGAGCGGGCTTTGTTTCGCCGAAGAAGTGTAAGAAAACCGCTTAAGATGACACCTGAAATGATAGCTTTAATTACCTAGAAGCTTAATGAGAAGTGGAGTCCTGAACAAATAACGGGATGGTTACGCAAAGAAAGTGAACGGTCTGTCAGCCATGAATGCATTTATCTGTATATCTGGGAAGATAAAAAAGCAGGTGGTGAGTTATACCTACATCTGCGCCGACACGGTAAGAAATATCACAAGCGCAGTCATGGTAAAACAAATCGAGGGCAAATAAAAAATCGCGTTAGCATTGAAGAGCGCCCACAAATAGTTGATGAGAAAGGCCGTATCGGAGATTGGGAAATAGATACCGTCATAGGCAAAGGTCATCGAGGCGCCCTTGTTACCATTGTAGAGCGGGTCACCCAATTCACTGTATCAACTCAGGTGGCAGGCAAAACAGCACAAGCCGTCACTACGGCGACGATAGAACTATTAAGGCCATATAGGTCAGCGCTTCATAGCATCACGGCTGACAATGGAAAAGAGTTCGCTTATCACGAGCAAATCACAGAGGCTTTAAGTGTTCCTGTTTATTTTGCTCACCCTTATCACTCATGGGAGCGCGGATTGAATGAAAACACGAATGGATTACTACGTCAGTATTGGCCGAAGAGCACCGATTTTAAGGCGGTAACACCAGCGCAAGTTATACCAGTACTTGAGCAACTTAATAATCGTCCTAGGAAGACACTTGGATTTGAAACGCCTGCAAAATTGATGCAGGATCACTTGGCGGCTAAAGCCGCCTAAACGTTATGCACTTCAGATTTGAATCCGCGGTTGTAAAGTAGTAACTATACGGCGTTAATTCAGTTGCAGTTAACTATCGTAATGAGTTAGCAGTAGCTGCAATCAGCTTGGTTGTTAAATATTAGGCAAAAAAAAGCCCAGCTAAGCTGGGCTATAAAATATTCTAAGGAGAAGTGCTTAATTTTGGGTTACAGTAAATTGCCCAAAAGTATAAACTTTAAACAAATAAAATGTATTGATTAACACCAAACTCATATTCGAAACAATACTCGACGACATAAGATCTAAGCTAAATGATAAAAATAGCAAACCACAGGCACTAACCGCGGCAATACGCAGTAATGTGAGTTGGTTAATAAAGAATGCACCTAAACCTAGTGCAAGTAATATCGTGTTTAAAAGCCAATCTAGCTCGTTCAGCATGGTAGTTTCAATAGTTCATTTGTTGAAAAAAGGAGCGCCATTATGTTGATCTTTTGCACACCTTTCAACCAAGTAATTTTAAATTTTCAGATTAGTTTTTTTAATGCTAAAAGTAAGCTTTTATTGCCGCAATAATTCCATTATCGGCAATTACTTTATATTTTTGACAGCTTTTTGAGTTAACCGTATCAGTACATAAATAAAGTGCCTTACGCTTACTGTCTAGCTGTGGCTGTAAGTTTGAATCGAGGAGCGTTGCGCCGTAACCAAATACCCCAGGCCAATAAATGCTATTACTCACCATACCTAATTTATGATAACTAAGCAGTGTAGGCTTAGGGATTATAATTATTATAAATAGTAATAGTCCAAGCGTGGCCAGCAAGCTGCTTTTAGACTTTTGCGCTGCTTTATTGTTAGCGCTTGTATTAGCACTTTGTTTAATATTATTAGGCTTTGTAGCCGTACTGCGGTTTTGCTTGTTTTTTGTTGTTTTTGTACTTCTAGGTGCTTTACCTAGTAATGATTGTTTTTTTGTATTTGTAGACATAAAGCAAATCTGGCCTTTTTGGTGTAGTTCTCTATAATAAATAACTGTATTTAAAGCAAATGATAGCATTTGCAAACATTGCTTTTAGCCTATAAGGATCAAATATGAACACGCAGCTTGCAATTTTAATCGTTGATGACGTTAGTACTGTGCGCAGCTTTTTAAGCCAAACATTGATGCATTTAGGCATAGAAAACGTAAAAGAAGCATCAACTGCCGCACAATGTATTAATGAGTGTCGTGCTGCAAATTATAACATGATTTTTTTAGATATAGAGTTACCTGATGGCGATGGTAAAGAGTTAATTGAGCAAATTAATCAACTGAACCCAGAAACAAACGTGGTTATGGTGTCGGCGCACTCAGGGGTTGAAAATGTAAAAGATGCAATTGATAAAGGGGCTAAAGGTTTTGTGGTAAAGCCTTTCTCTCCTAAAAAAATAGCAGCTATGCTGAAAAAGTTTTATCCTGAGCTAGAAGGGGTTTAATAACTTACGCGCCATTTTATTAAAAGCGCTTATTTAAGCGCAACTGCCCTAAATAAGAATGTGTGATGATTTTGCTGTATGAATTAGCTATATATCTGTTTAACGCTGTAAATATTAAATATAAAGCAAAAAAAAAACCGGCCAAGGCCGGTTTTTATATTCTTGCAAAAACAAATTATAGTGCTTTAATTTTAGCAGCTATGCGGCTCTTATGACGAGCAGCTTTGTTTTTGTGAATTAGACCCTTAGTTGCGTAACGGTCTAGGATAGGTGTAGCAACAGAAAAAGCTTGCTGTGCAGCTTCTTTATCACCAGCTTCAATAGCTACGATTACTTTTTTGAAGTAAGTACGCATCATTGAACGACGACTTGCGTTGTGCTGACGGTTTTTTTCGCTTGTAATAGCGCGTTTTTTTGCAGACTTGATGTTAGCCAAGGTTTGCTCCTAACAATCTTAAATAAAGCTTAAATTAAAGGCCGTGGAATATGCCTGTTTTTATCATGAATGTCAATTTAATTTTGACAATCCAAGAAAAACTGCTCCTTATAACGAACATCAATTTGCCGCTCTAGCAGTTAATATCGACATTGTAACAAAGCATGAGGATTCAGCCTAGTGCTTTAAAGCGATTTATAAAAAAGACTATGGCATAATTACTTATCTTAATGATTTTTAGTGTGGGTTTGCGGTGTCAAAAGGTTTATTTCGCTCCGGTATGATTGTTAGTTGTATGACAATGATATCGCGTATTTTAGGGTTAGTTCGCGATGCGGTTGTTGCAAACCTCCTGGGAGCCGGTGCTGCGGCCGATGTTTTTTTGTTTGCTAATCGAATTCCTAACTTTTTACGTCGTTTATTTGCAGAAGGTGCGTTTGCTCAAGCATTTGTACCTGTATTAAGCGAAATAAAAGAGCAGCAAGGCGACGACAAGGTTAAACTTTTTGTTGCGCAAGCAGCAGGAACCTTAGGCACTATTTTATTAATAGTGACAATTGTAGGTGTGGTTGCGTCTCCGGTTATTGCTGCACTATTTGGCACAGGTTGGTTTATAGATTGGTGGCAAGGTGGCCCTGATGGCGAAAAGTTTGAACTTGCCAGTGCATTATTAAAGCTGACATTTCCGTATTTGTTTTTTGTAAGCCTTGTGGCGCTAAGTGGGGCGGTTATGAATGTATATAACCGCTTTGCTGTGGCTGCGTTTACCCCAGTGTTATTAAATATATCTATTATTTTGTGTGCTATTTTTTTACATGACCAATTTTCGGTAGGTGCATATGCATTAGCTATCGGTGTATTTATTGGTGGTGTGGTGCAATTACTGTTTCAGTTGCCTTTTTTATATCGGGCAAAAATGTTGGCGCGCCCGCGCTGGGCTTGGCAAGACGAAAATGTAAAAAAAGTACGTAAATTAATGCTGCCTGCTTTGTTTGGAGTATCTATTAGCCAAATAAACTTATTGCTCGATACCGTTATTGCTTCATTACTCATGACCGGCTCAATTGCTTGGTTGTATTACTCAGACCGTTTAATAGAGTTTCCGCTGGGATTATTTGGTATTGGTATAGCAACGGTTATTTTACCGGCACTGTCAAAATTACACAGTAGTAAAAAAAGCAGTGATTTTCAGCATACCTTAGATTGGGGGGTGCGTTTTGTAATATTTTTGGGCCTGCCTGCTATGATAGGGTTAATGATTATTAGCCCACTTATTATTACTGTGTTGTTTGATCATGGTGCATTTAAAGAAGCGGGGATTGATCATGTTAAAGCGGTGAGCTTAGGGGTAATGGCTTATTCGGTTGGTTTAGTCAGCTTTATGCTAATAAAGGTATTAGCCCCTGGATTTTACGCCCGCCAAGATACTAAAACCCCAGTGCGCATTGGTATTATTACCTTGGTACTTAATATGGTGTTTAATATAATGCTTGCGCCTTTTATTGGCTATTTAGGATTGGCCTTAGCCACTTCAATGTCGGCAAGTTGTAATGCATTTTTGCTTTACAGGCAGCTTAAAAAAGAAAATGTGTACCAGTTTTCGTCAATGAGCTTATATTTTACCCTTAAATGCTTTGTTGCAAGTATTGTTATGGGGTTACTGGTTTGGTTTACCAGCGAGCAGTATAGTTGGACGACTTGGCACTTTAGCGAACAGGTTATTTTACTCCTAGTGTTGCTAGCAATTGCAGGGTTAAGTTACTTTACGCTGTTATTTTTGATGGGTGTGCGACTAAATACGATAAAAAGTGTAGCAATTACTGAATCGAACTAAAAAAAAGATTATAATCGGCAACTCTGCAACTTCATTCAATTTTGAGTTGTGAATTAATAACTCGCTTAAAAAGGCATTGGGTGGCATGGAGTTAATTAGAGGTATACACAATATTCGCTCACAACATTTTGGTTGTGTGCTTACTATTGGTAATTTTGATGGTGTTCACTTAGGTCATGCTGAAGTATTAAAAGGCTTACTTATTGATGCTAAAGCAAATAATTTACCTAGTACGGTAATGTTGTTTGAGCCTCAACCACAAGAGTTTTTTGCTAAAAGTAATGCGCCAGCGCGTTTAACTCGCTTACGAGATAAACTGCTACTGCTCAGCGAGTTAGGTATTGAACGAGTTATTTGTATTAGCTTTAATCAGCAATTTGCAAATATGCATGCAGAGCAATTTGTTAGTGATATTTTAATTAAAAAGCTAGGCGTTAAAGCATTAACGGTTGGTGATGATTTTAGATTTGGCAAGCAGCGACAAGGTAATTTTGACTTACTAGTAAGTATGGGCAAACAAGCGAGCATGGATGTTAAAAGCACCGCGAGTTTTCGCCAATTAAATGCTAGAGTAAGCAGTACTTTAATTCGTGAAGCGCTTGCCGCTGGTGATTTAAGCACTGCAAAGGTAATGCTTGGTCACAACTATGCCATTTCGGGGCGTGTTATACATGGTTGGAAACGTGGCCGAGAGCTGGGTTTTAGAACCGCAAATATAGCGCTTAAACGTCAAGTTTGCCCGGTAAATGGGGTGTTTGCTGTGCAAGCAACCATAGCAGGGAAACAAGTTTATGGGGTTGCCAATATAGGCAATAAGCCCACTTTTAATGGAACTCGTGCCTTATTAGAAGTTCATCTTTTTGATTTTGCACAAGACATTTATGGACAATTTATGCATGTGGAGTTGATTAAAAAACTCCGCGATGAGAAAAAATTCGAGACATTAACACAATTAACGGCGCAAATAGCAACTGACGTTGCCGCCGCTAAACAGTGTTTTGGTTTAAATTAGGTAGCCGATAGATACGGAATGTAGGATTAATGAGCGACTATAAACATACTTTGAACTTACCGGAAACACCGTTTCCAATGCGTGGCAATTTGGCACAACGTGAACCAAAAATGCTAAAAGCATGGTATGAAGACGACCTATATGGTCAAATTCGCAGTGCTAAAAAAGGTAAAAAAACCTTTATTTTGCATGATGGACCTCCGTATGCAAACGGCGATATCCATTTAGGCCATTCAGTAAATAAAATATTAAAAGATATTATTGTTAAGTCTAAAACCTTATCTGACTTTGACTCGCCATTAGTACCTGGTTGGGATTGTCATGGTTTACCAATAGAATTAATGGTTGAGAAAAAAGTTGGCAAGCCAGGCGTTAAAGTAACCGCGAGCGAGTTTCGCGAAAAGTGCCGTGCATACGCTAAAAAGCAAGTTGAAGGTCAAAAGGTCGACTTTAAACGTTTAGGTGTATTTGCCGATTGGGACAAGCCTTACTTAACCATGAACTTTGACTTTGAAGCGAATGCTATTCGTGTACTTGGTCGTATTATTGAAAAAGGCCATTTACATAAAGGCGCTAAGCCTGTGCATTGGTGTACCGATTGTGGTTCTGCTTTAGCCGAAGCCGAAGTTGAATACCAAGATAAGCAATCACCAGCAATAGACGTACGCTTTATTTTTAACGACCAAGACGCAGTAGTAAGTGCGTTTGATTTAGCTGATGGTCATAAAGGTGCAGGTAAAGTTGGTACTGTTATTTGGACTACCACTCCGTGGACGCTGCCTGCTAACCGAGCAGTAGCAGTACATGCAGAATTAGAATATGCACTAGTACAAGTTGAAGATGAAGGTAAGCAGCAACGCTTAATTTTAGGCTCTGAGCTCGTTAAAGATGCCATGGACCGTTTTGGTTTTAATAACTTTCATGTATTAGGTTACGTTAAAGGCGCGGCGCTTGAAAATTTACAAGTAGCACACCCTTTTTACGACTTTAGTGTTCCTGTAATTGTAGCTGAACATGTTACGACTGACTCAGGTACGGGTGTTGTACATACGGCTCCAGGGCATGGTCAAGAAGATTTCGTGGCTGGACTTGAATACAAACTAGAAGTGGCTAACCCGGTTGGCGCAAATGGTGTGTACTTGCCAGACACTGAGTTATTTGCCGGTCAGCATGTGTTTAAAGCAAATGCGAGCATTGTTGAAGTGCTTAAAGAGCATGGCGCATTAATGCATCACCATGCTATTACGCATAGTTATCCACATTGCTGGCGTCATAAAACGCCAATTATTTTCCGTGCTACACCACAGTGGTTTATTAGTATGGATCAGGCTAATTTGCGTCAAGATTCATTAAACGAAATTAAAAACACGCAGTGGTTACCAGAGTGGGGCGAAAGCCGCATTGCAAACATGGTTGAGGGCCGTCCAGATTGGTGTATATCACGCCAACGTACTTGGGGTGTACCAATTGCATTGTTTGCTGATAAAGACACCGGTGCTATTCATCCAAATACGCAAGAGTTAATTGAACAAGCAGCACAATTGGTTGAAAAGTCAGGTATTCAAGCATGGTACGATTTAGACCCAGCGACACTGTTAGGTGAAGAAGATGCTAAGCAATACATGAAAGTGCAAGACACTCTCGATGTATGGTTTGACTCGGGCGTATCGCATGCGTGTGTTGTTGATGCGCGTGAAGACTTAACTGGTCCTGCCGATTTATACCTTGAAGGTTCTGATCAGCATCGTGGTTGGTTTATGTCGTCTATGATGACATCAGTCGCTATTAACGGCCATGCACCATACCGCCAAGTACTTACTCATGGTTTTACCGTTGATGAAAACGGTCGTAAAATGTCTAAGTCGTTAGGTAATGTTATTTCACCACAAAATGTGATGAATAAACTAGGCGCCGATATTTTACGCTTGTGGGTTGCCTCTACCGATTACACCGCAGAAATGACGGTATCGGATGAAATATTTAACCGCTCAGCAGATCGTTATCGCCGAATTCGTAACACTAGTCGTTACTTATTAGCTAACCTAAATGGCTTTGATCCAAAAACAGATCAAGTAGCTGTTAATGATATGGTTGAGCTTGATAAGTGGATTGTTGGCCGTGCAGCACAATTACAAACAGAAATTTTAGCTGCCTACGATAGCTACCAAATGCTGTTAGTAACGCAAAAGCTAATGAACTTTTGTACCGGTGAGCTTGGCTCGTTCTATTTAGACGTAATTAAAGACCGCCAATACACAGCTAAGAGCGACAGCCACGCACGTCGTTCTTGTCAAACAGCGCTGTACCATATTGCTGAAGCAATGACGCGTTGGATGGCACCAATTATGAGCTTTACTGCTCAAGAAATTTGGGAAGCATTGCCGGGTGAGCGTAGTGACTACGTATTTACATCAACCTGGTACGAAGGCTTACAAGCTCCTACTAACAGCCAATTTAGTAACGATGATTGGTTAGAAATTCTAACCGTGCGCGATGAAGTAAACCGCCTATTAGAAGCTGCACGTAAAGAAGAAGTGATTGGTGCAACGCTCCAAGCAACTGTTAATTTATATACAGGCAAAGCGCTTGCAGCTAAATTATCAGCACTTGGCGACGAGCTGCGTTTTGTATTTTTAACATCAGCAGTAAACGTAACCGAAGTTGATAGCCAGCCGGCAGATACACAAACTACCGAAATCGAAGGTCTTTATATTAGTGTTGCTGCAACCGATGCTCAAAAGTGTGAGCGTTGTTGGCATTATAGCGCTGATGTAGGTGTTGAGCCTGCTCACCCTGAAATTTGTGGTCGCTGTGTAAGCAATGTTGACGGTGAAGGCGAGACGCGTCAATTCGCTTAGGAGTTAATTAGTGAGCAAACTAGCCCAAAAAAGTGGTTTAGTGTGGCTATGGTTAAGTCTACTACTGTTAGTAGTAGACTTTGCTAGTAAAACACTTGTTGTAAGTAGTATGGCTTATCAAGAGTCGATTAATTTACTGCCTGTTTTTAGTATTACTTATGTACATAACTACGGTGCAGCTTATAGTTTTTTAAGTGATGCAGGTGGTTGGCAACGTTGGTTTTTAAGTGCTATTGCAATTGCTATTAGTGGATTGCTGGTGTGGTGGTTAAAACGCCTGCCAGCAACTAATAAAGTATTATGCGCTGCCTATTCATTGGTACTTGCCGGTGCAATTGGTAACTTATACGACCGTATTGCATACGGTTATGTAATTGACTTTATACACGTATTTTATAAAAACTCACATTTTCCGGTATTTAATGTTGCAGATTGCGCTATTTGTATTGGTGCAGCATTATTATTATTTGACGCCTTTACAGGCGAAAGTCCGAAGGAGCATAAAGCATGAGCCAAGCTGTAATTGGTGAAAACTCACAGGTTATTTTTCATTTTTCTATTAAGTTAGAAGATGGCTCTGCTGCCGACTCAACCAAAGTGCATAACAAGCCTGCTAAGTTAACTATGGGCGATGGTAGCTTAACAGCTAACTTTGAAAAGTGCTTATTAGGCTTAAACGCAGGTGAGAGCAAAACCTTTGAGCTAGAACCAGAAGATGCATTTGGTCAGCCAAATCCAGATAACATTTACTATGTTGATCGCAGTAAATTTGGCCCAGAAACCCCAGCTAAAGTAGGCGCTATAATAGCGTTTACTCAGCCTGATGGTACCGAGCTTCCGGGTTTAGTACGCGAAGTGCAAGGCGAGTCGGTAACGATTGATTTTAATCATCCGTTAGCGGGTCAGCGTTTAACCTTTGAAGTAGATATTATTGAGGTGCAAGGTTAATGGAAATATTACTAGCCAACCCACGAGGCTTTTGCGCAGGGGTTGATCGCGCTATTAGTATTGTTGAGCGCGCTTTAGATATTTTTGAAAAGCCAATTTACGTACGCCACGAAGTGGTGCATAACCGCTATGTGGTTGACGGCTTAAAAAGCCGCGGTGCGGTATTTGTCGAAGAGCTTGATCAGATACCTGACGACAGCATAGTTATATTTAGTGCGCATGGCGTATCGCAAGCGGTACGCACCGAAGCAAAGCGTCGTGACTTAAAAATATTTGATGCGACCTGCCCACTGGTTACTAAAGTACATATGGAAGTAACCCGTGCGAGCCGCAAAGGCATAGAGTGTATTTTAATTGGCCACCAAGGACACCCAGAAGTTGAGGGCACCATGGGGCAGTATGGCAATGACGACGGCGGTATTTACCTGGTAGAAACCGTAGAAGACGTAGCTAAGTTGAATGTAAAAAATGCTGACAACTTATTTTACTGCAGTCAAACAACGCTCTCGGTAGATGATACTGCTGATGTAATTGATGCGCTGCGCGCTAAGTTCCCTGCTATTGATGGGCCGCGCAAAGATGATATTTGTTATGCGACGCAAAATCGTCAAGACGCCGTTCGCGACTTAGCCGACAAAGTAGACGTATTGTTAGTGGTTGGCGCTAAAAACAGCTCTAACTCAAATCGTTTGCGTGAACTTGCCGATAAAATGGGCACTAAAGCTTATTTAATTGACGATGCCACAAACTTGCAAGAGTCATGGTTCACTGGTGTTAATGCAGTTGGGGTAACCGCAGGAGCATCAGCACCTGAAGTGTTAGTGCAACAGGTTATAACCCGCTTAAAAGAACTAGGTGGCAATCAAGTTACTGAAAATCCTGGCGAAGAAGAGAACATTGTATTTGCTGTTCCTATTGAGCTGCGCTAATCTAAATTAAATATATATTTAATTAATTAGCTTAAAAGGGAGCCGTTATGAGCAAATCGCCACAAGTGGATGGGTTGCTTTTTTCGGCTCTTTTTAATGAGCGAGGCGTACTTGCCTCGTTAGTTGTATCGCAAGTTGTTGCTATTGTTCTGGCTTTTGCACCCAATGTAGAAGGTGATATTTGGCTTCGCCTTGGAATAATAAGCTTATTTTTACACTTAATAGTGTTAGTCAGTACCTCTTCTTTATACTTCTGTAGATTTTTTTTACAAAAACGTACTCAAACTTTTCAGTTAAGTTTGTTTTTTGTCTTTTTTTTATTATCTACATGCATTTTTAGTATTTTATTCTCTCATTTTGCTTTTGATATAGATGATACAAATAGCCTAATTTATTTCATACTTCGTAATAGTATTATAGTGGCTTTACTGACTGCTTTATTCGTCCAGTTTTTATTAATTTATTTTGAAAAAGAGCAGCAAACTAAAGCGCTTGCCCGCGCAGAGCTTGATGCATTACAAGCACGTATTCGCCCACACTTTTTATATAACAGTTTAAATACCGCTGCAGAGCTTACCCATCATGATGCAACCGCAGCTGAGCAGGCTATTTTAGCCTTAGCTGCCTTATCTCAAGCGGCAATGCGCTCAGGGCAAAGTGTGCCATTAGAGGACGAAATAACCCTTAGCAAGCAATATGTTGCACTAGAAGCATGGCGTTTTGGTAACCGCTTAAAGCTCGATTGGCAAATACCCAATGAGCTTCCCGCGCTTAATATTCCCTGTTTAACTTTGCAGCCTTTAATTGAAAATGCCGTGTGCCATGGCGTAGAGCCTAGCGAAACAGGCGCTGTCATTAAAGTTGAGCTGCATGTTACAAGTGGCTATTTAACTATTATAGTCACTAACCCAATAGCCGTGGCAACCACAAATACTCGGCCAAGTAACGGCATGGCGCTGGAAAATATTCGCCAACGACTTAATATTTATTACAAGGGTAAAGCGCAGCTCACTATTGCTAATAAAAATGGCGTATTTAGAGTGAAAGTAGTGATCCCTAAACATATTGAGAGTCAATTATGAATGTAATTATTGTTGATGATGAACCCTTAGCTAGAGCGCGTTTAGTACGTTTATTGGCGGCTCAAAATATAGTTGTACAAAATGAAGCGAGCAATGGCACAGAAGCACTTGCGTTAAGTAAAGTAAACCAGCCTGACTTAGTGTTTTTAGATGTTGATATGCCGGGTATTAATGGCTTGGAGGTAGCAAGTGAGCTTAACAAACTTGCAGTTCCACCCGCCATTGTATTTATTACCGCCCACCCTGAGCACGCGCTAGACGCATTGCAATTAAATGCGGCGGGTTATTTGGTAAAGCCTGTATCGGCGCAATCATTACAAAAAGTAGTTGAACAACTTGGGCGCTTAAATAAAGTACATATACAAAAACAACAAACAACAAAAATTACGTATCAGCTCGCGGGCACATTAAAAAGTATAGAAATGGAGTGTATTTATTATTTTGCTGCTGAAGAAAAATATACAAAAATGGTATTTAAAGGGGGCAGTGCGCTTATAGAGCAAAGTTTAAAACAATTAGAAACCCTTTATCCCACACATGTTTTAAGAGTACACCGCAATACGTTAGTAAATAAAAATAAGGTGGTTGCTCTGCACTCATTAAGTAGCGGTAGCCATGCTATTGAACTACAAAATTGCCAAGAGCTGTTAGCGGTTAGTCGCCGCGAGCTAAAAACAGTTAAATCTACCTTGTGTTAACTCATTTACTATAAAGCTATTTTGGCAAAAACAGTGTTTATTAACCGTTTATCAACAAAATCAACCGTTAGTCTTAGTAGTTCTTGAATCTATATTTTATTTGCATACACTTATAATAAGATAATATTTATTTGGTTTTATTATGCATTTACACCCAATTAAGCGACGCAAAGGCTTTACTTTAATAGAAGTACTTATTGCCTTTATCATCCTCAGCTTTGGTTTGTTAGGCGCCGTTGCACTGCAAGCAAAAGCCAAACAAGCGAGCTTTGACTCTATGCAGCGTGCAGCAGCAGTTGCACTTGGTAATGATATTGTGCAGCGTATCCGTGCTAACGATACCATTACGTCTATTAAACTTTATGGTTCTTATAACGGCAAGGAAGCAATAAAAAGTGATAGCACGGAGACCGAATCATCAGCTTGCTTTAATAGTAGCTGTGGCTCCGAAGGTATAGTGGGTTTGGATGTCGTGCAATGGAAGCGCGCTATTAGCGCACGTAATAATACAGGCTCTTTAGATGATGCCACCATATGTATAAAGTCTACCTCAGAAGATGGCACTGGCGGGAAAGGATTCAATATTGAGGTAATTATATCATGGCAAGGGCGGCAAGAATTTACAGCAAACACAGATACAGGAAAAGTTACCTGTGGTGATGACCCTAACAATAAACGTCGATTAGTGGTATTAACTAGCTATATTTATGTGAGGAGCTAGCATGAAACAAACAGGTTTTACGCTCATAGAAGTAATGATTTCACTATTTATTGGTGGCTTGATCCTCGGCGGTGTTATGTTTACTTTTATTAGTATGAAAGTAACCACAAAAGACACTATGACAATTGGTGAGCTTCAAGAGTCAGGACGTTTAGCTATAAATATTATGCAACGCGATATAGAGCAGGTTGGTTTTTGGGGAACTTATTACGATGACTCGTTCACAGCTGTAAATACAACTGTTAGCTCTTTAGCACCCACTACAGATTGCGTTGGTGCTGATGGAACTAATAACGGCAGTTTTCCAGATTTAACCAGTAGTAGTAATTTTCGTACTATTTATGCAAAAACGACTAGGAGTAAAGATAACCTAAATTGCATAAACGATGGCATTATTCCTGCTGATAATAAAGAGACCGATATTCTTCAGCTCAAGTTTTTACAAGGTGATCCTCAATATGATGCTGTTGCAGGTACTAATACTACTAGCGATAAAATAAATTACTTTATCGCAGAACAAGAACAAGCAAGTTTTGTAACCGGTAAACATACCCCAACAAATATTAATGCAACTATTTGGCCATATAGTCATCATGTTTATTATATTAAAGAAGAAAAATATTTAGTAAACAATAAAGAAATAAAAGTCCCCGCATTAAGACGAAAACGATTAGTAAATGGAAAAATGACCTCTGAAACGATAATGGAAGGTGTTGAAAACATGCGTTTTGTATTTGGCTTAGACACTACCAATGATAGCCGAGTAGATACTTACCGCAGCATTAAAGACATGAACCCTACTGATTGGGAAAATCGAAAAGGTATTTTAACAGTACAGCTATTTTTATTGATTAGAGCGTTGCAACCCGATCCTGGAGTTAAAATTAAAAATCAAACATATATACTGGGTGAAGGTAGCGATAAACGAGAGCTAACATTTACCGATAATTACAGACGTACGGTATTTACTACCACTATTCGTTTAAATAATGTGGGGGCTAACTTATGGCGCATTTAAAAAATATACCGAATAAACAGCGGGGTGTAGTGCTTATTACAGCATTGATAATGGTAATAGCTGTAACAGGCATCGCTGTAACATTAATGAGTAGTAGCACTATAGATATTAAAATCACCAATGCAGCTCAAGAGCGTGAAGTTGCTGAAAATGAGTTGATTGGCGAAGTGCAGCGGATGATTTCGGGTGAAGCAAATAAGGGGGCAGGCAATCAGTTTTTTTTAACCCCAGACGAAGTAACCAGCATTGCATCAGGCGATGAGAGTGGCATGGTAATAGCTAAGAATAATGACATGCAAAGTAAAATGATTAACTTAAATAAAGGGGCGCTCAATTTAGAATGCCCGCGCCGATTTAATTTTACCGCAGGAGTATCCTGCAATATGGTGCAAGTAGCTACCACTATAGAATATGGCTCAAAAAGTAAGCATCAACTAACCATAGTTACTGGTGTAGCCCAAGAAATGGCTAGCACAGGTAAGGGGATTTAAAATGAAGTTTAAATTAAATGCAGTGTTAGCCTCATTGGTGGGGTTGGCCATAAGTATGTCGGTTATTGCTGAAGATATAGAGCTTTATGTAAATTATAATGTTGAGACAAAAGAAAAACCCCGGGTCATGATGATTTTTGATACTTCTGGAAGTATGGCTTGGGATGTTACCGATGGAGAGCAATGTTATCAATGGGATGGAGGTTCAACAAGTTCCCCTCGGTTTTATCAAAGTACATGTTTTGAGAGCTCAGGCTCTCGCGATACAAAAGATTGCTTCAAAAAAGCTAACTCAGGCACCAAGCGAGGTCGATTTTATAATGGGCCAACAGATAGGTACAATTACAGTTGGAATTACTATGACAATACATGTAATGATAGTCGGCTAAACGTTGCACAAAATGCGATTAAACAATTAGTTAATGATAATGATGATATTGATTTTGGCTTAATGCGCTTTAATGGAAATGACGGTGGCTATGTTTTAGCAAGAGTTGGGACCGAAAAAAAATTCTTGCTAGATAAAATAGAAGGGTTGCCTGCAAACGGTGCAACGCCTTTGACTGAAACATTATGGGAAGCTTATTTATACATAACAGGCCAAAAAGTATATTACGGCACTAATATAAACGAACGTGACAAAACAGCTGAATCTTCTGGGTATTATAAATCGCCATTTGTCCCTGTCACGGGGGAACCACTTAGATGTGATAACAGTATTAATATTATCTTAATGACTGATGGAGATCCAAGTAATGACTCTAGCATAGATGATGATATTTACGCTCTTCATCATGATTTTTTTTCTGAAAACCCACCTGTTGTTAGCAATAGTTATTTAGCAGCCCTAGCTAAAATAATTCATGGTACTGATGATGTGGAAGTCGATTTATATAAAAACACTAAGAATGTACTTGATATAGGCCGTGTATTTCCTATTGGCTTTGGTACAGGTATGAGTAATTCTGGTAAAAATTTACTAACTGAAACTGCTGATTATGGCGGTGGTCAATATTTGCATGCAAATACTGCAGCGCAGTTGTCTGATGCACTTAAAAATACAATTTCGCGCATTCGCGAAGTGAACGACAGCTTTTCATCGCCTTCTGTAGCAAGTAACAACGTAGATCAAACCCGTAGCCGCGATGCTATCTATTTTGCGATGTTTTATCCCGAAACCGGTGCGCGTTGGCGTGGCAATCTAAAAAAATTAAAAGTTTCGGGTGATCAAATAGTTGATTCAACGGCTAAGGGAGCGCTGGATGATAATGGCTTAATTAGCAAAGATGCAAAAACGTTCTGGCTGCCAAGTAATCAGCCTGCAGATGGTAACGCAGTAGCGCAGGGTGGGGTTAATTTACATTTAACTACTTTAGATACCCAAAGCCGTAACCTATACACCGAGAACCAAGGAGCGCTTGTTAAATTTAGCCCTACAGTGGTAAGTGATATTCTTAATACTACTCCCGATAATACACTTAGTTTAGCAAGTGATGATATAAAATGGGCGATGGGAGTTGATGTTGATGATGAGGACAGAGACGGCTCAAAGCAAGACCAACGACAAGATATTTTTGGCGATCCGCTGCACTCTAAACCTGTAGCAATTGATTACGGTAATGATGACGTTCGTTTGCTTATTGGCACCAATGCTGGCTTTTTACATATGTTTAAAGACGCAGGTAATACAGTGAGTGAGAGTTGGGCGTTTATTCCCTCTGCGCTATACAAGATTATTAAACCACTGCGTGAAAACCAGGCTGAAACTAAAGTTTATGGTATGGATGGAGCAATCAGTGTTTATTTTAGTAATAAAAGTTTAAACGGTGAAGGATTGAATGACGGCATTATAGATGCAAGCAAAGGCGATGAAGTATGGGCTTTTGCAGGAATGCGCCGTGGTGGTAAAAACTACTATGCACTAGATATTACAGCACCAAATGCTCCGAAAAAACTCTGGGATAAACCAATTGAAGGCGGGAAAGGTGACTTTACTGAACTTGCTCAAAGTTGGTCTAAACCACAAATAGCCTACATAAAAGCATTTGGCGATAAGCCTCTGCTGGTATTTGGTGCTGGTTACGATACAAATAAAGATGCTGCTATTCGTAGTGAGGATAAGACTGGCCGCGGTATTTATATTATTGAAGCTAAAACAGGTGAAAAAGTTTGGGCATTAACACCCGGTGAAAATGGCTTTACAGGCAAGCACAGTATTGCAGCGGATGTAACCGTGCTTGATTCTGACTACGATGGTTATATAGATCGTATTTATGCGTCAGATACAGGTGGTAATATTTGGCGGATTGATATGCCGGGCAGTGATATTAGTGAGTTCAGCCATTTTAAGTTAGCTGAGCTAGGTAGTACACGTGCTACCCAAGATAGGCGCTTTTTTTACAAGCCATTAGTTGCGCGCACTATGTTTAGTAAAGTAACTCAAACCACCGAAAAAGGGGAAGTAGTTACCACGCGCTTAGATATGCCTTACGATGCCATAGTTATAGGTAGTGGTAATCGCTCTAAACCGACTGATACTAATGAGCAAGATCAGTTATTTATGATTCGAGATGAAAATACAGTGACTAAGTCATTTAAAACAGGGGCACCAGCAACAATCAAGGCATCTGATTTAATGCTGATGAATAGCGACCCATTTGGTAATTTATTAGACGATGTAGATGGGTTTATTGAACTAGAGGCTGATTTAGCTAAAGTTAAAGGTTGGCGGTATGAATTAGCAACCGGTGAAAAATCACTTGCCGCAGCTACAGTTGTGGGTGGAGTGGCTTATTTTACCTCGTTTACTCCGGCTTCAGATACAGCAACAGTAAATCAGTGTTCACTTAGTGGTGGCGGTGGCTCACTGTATGCGTTTCATTTACATTACGGCACTAAGGTGTACGATGAGCTGAAGTTTGCTACTAGTTACGATGTACCCGATACACCACAGTTATACTTTGGTGAGAACGAAGTTGGAGAAAGTCAGTTTTATTTAATTGGCCCTGGGATAAAAGGGAAAGATGCTCAAAACCCAATGAGACCAGTGGATGTTATTGGGCCGGGGTTAAAAGTAGTAGACGGAAAAATACAATTAGTAAATAAGGAGTCTGTCGGTTTTGGTTTTAAAACCCAGCAAACTTACATTTATAAGCGCGAAGAAAACGACGAAATCAAATCTAATTAAGATGATTAAGGGGGTTAAATGAATAAAAAGCAACATGGATTTACCTTAATTGAGCTGATGATAGCAGTTGCTATCGTCGGTATACTTGCAGCAATTGCATTGCCTAATTATACAGAGTATGTGAAGCGTGCTTCGCGTGCAGAGGCAGTTGCTGCATTATTAGATGCAGCTAATAAGCAAGAGCAGTACTTTGTAGATAACAGAGAATATACAGAATTAGCGAGTGATTTAGGGATTCAAAGTAAAACAGAGAATGGGCATTTTGAATTAACGATTAAAGTCGTTGATAAAAATACTTTTACAATCACAGCAAAGCCTATTGCAGGCTCGGTGAAAGGGGACAATAATTGTAAAGAAATATGGATTACCGACACTGGGCTTAAAGGAAAAACTGGCAGTGGCGATGTAGATTACTGCTGGGGAAGGTAGCTATTTCTTCTGGCATTTATCAGTTGATTTAATGCGTATTCTACCCGTTTGACTTACAGATAAAGCCAATCCTTCCAGATTGGCTTTATCGCTATTAGGGCAATATATAAAAGTCCCATTTTGAAAACCGTTTAATGAGCCATCGGGCCTAAAAGTAAGTGCCTCTCGGGGGTACTCTAAGCTATCAAACTCATGGGTGTGTTCAAAGGTGCTTAGCATTAGCTCATCGTTATTAAGAGAAGTAGATTTATCGTTATCGATAAATAACGATATTTGCTCCTCCCAATCACCTTTTTGACATTCATTGTTTTTTAACGCGCATAAAGTAACGTATGTACTGTTTTCTATGGCGTAAAGGCGAGCATAGTTTATATTGCGATGTAATAAGTTAACCTGGTTGTCTGCACGGTTTAGCGCTAAAAAATCAGGAAAAAACCACATAGAAAACTGACTAATAATAGCCACAATAGCAATTGTTACCATTACTTCAATTAAGGTAGTACCACGGTTTTTTGTTGAATATGTGATTAACTTCATCCCTGAAGTCCTAAATTGCGAAGTGATTATTTTAGTTTAGTAAACAATCAAAAAATAACAATGTAAGGTTTACCCTTTAGTGCATTTTTGCGCTGTATCGCCAAGGTAAAAAGCAGTACCAGATTGTGATACGGTTAGTGCCTTATTATTCTCGTTATCGCTATTAGGGCAATATATAAAATCCCCAGGGCTTGTGGTAATACGACCACTGGTGTTAAAGCGCAGACTTTTTTCATTACCCGTGAATTGAACTTTATCGTTACCCCTTATTTTATTCATTGCGCGTAGAATAGTATCTGTTGAAGGGTTATAGGTTAAATTGTTATCCATATCGATAAATACAGTGATTACACGGTTTTCATCCCATTTTTTTGTGCAGCTAAACTCTTCGTTTCTTTTTACTTTACCGTATGGACCTGTACACAGTATAACTACCTCATCGGTGCTTGCCGCTTGCGCGCGCGCATAACTAATATTACGTTTTAGTTCTAATAAAAAGTTCTCGGCGCGGTTTTCCTCTAGCATGTCGCTACTGTTCCACAATGCAATGGTGGCAATAATACCTACAATAGCCACAGTCACCATCAGCTCGAGTAAAGTGAATCCGTATTGTATTTTTTTCATATTGATCCCGTAGGTTACTTATTGTTTTAGTATAGCTATTTTTATTAGCATAATCATAGCATGGCAGATTGTTTTATCAGCGTAATACAGTCACTTTGTTTGCTATGAGCCTTGTGATTGTCTAAAATCGAGGCAACTGTAGCTTTAAAAAGTAATTAATATGAAAAAAATAGAAGCAATCATTAAACCTTTTAAGCTTGATGATGTGCGTGAAGCCCTATCAGAAGTAGGCATTACAGGTATGACAGTAACTGAAGTTAAAGGGTTTGGGCGTCAAAAAGGCCATACCGAGTTGTATCGTGGTGCGGAATACATGGTTGATTTTTTACCTAAAGTTAAATTAGATATTGTACTGGGCGATGATGATGTTGACCGTGCAATTGAGGTAATAATTAAAACGGCACAAACAGGAAAAATTGGTGATGGTAAAATATTTGTCACTGAAGTTGAGCGTGTTGTGCGTATTCGTACTGCAGAGGAAGATGAAGAAGCTATTTAAGCTTTATTACAACAAGTACACTAAAAAGGCGCTTACTCAAGTTAGTAAGCGCCTTTTTAATTATTTATTTCTGCTGTTAAAAATTCGTGTTTGTTTAGCATCTTCGCTAAGCTCACTTAAGCCTAGCTTATCGTAGCTTTTTTCCATCATTTCAAGTGCAGAGTTTAAGTAGCTGCTTTGCGAGTAATGTTCTACTACAAACTTACCGCGGTTAGCAGCTGCTAAGTAGGCTTCACGTTCATAATAGTAAGTGGCCACTTTTAGCTCATACCTTGCCATACGGTTTAACAACCACACTAAACGACGTTTTGCCTCTGGGGCGTAGTCACTTTGTGGGAAACGCTTAACCAAGGTTGATAAATCTGTAAAGGCCACACGTGTACGGTTAGCATCGCGGTCAGCTCTATCAACACCAAAATACTCTTGGAATGCGTTTTTATCGGCTTTAATGTTAACTAATCCACGCATGTAATACATGTAGTCTAAATCTTTATGATTTGGGTTTAAGCGAATAAAACGGTCGATTGTTGCCAGTGCTTGCTCGGTATTACCCGATTGGTAATGCGCATACACTAAATCCATTTGTACTTGTTTAGAAAATGGGCCAAACGGGTAGCGAGAGTCAATTGCACTTAAAAGTTCGATTGCGCGTGCATATAAACCAGAATCTAAAGTTTGCTTGGCATCTTCATACAAAGCGTGAGCCGATTTATTAGGTACACGTTGAATGTCTTCTTGGTCAGGAGCCGACGAACAAGCACCTAAACTAAGCACTGAAACTGAAAAAACAATGGCGAATGCACGTTTCCCTATTTTATTTATCATTTTATTTGTTACCTTCGTTGTCTACGGCTAGGCCAAGTCGGTAAAACCGAGTAAACTATGCGTATTATATTATGCTTTTATTAAAAGCGATTCTAACCCAGTCGAGCAAAGCTTGCACTGGTAAATTGGGTAAAATTACTAATGTCAGAGCAAATTTCTCTTCAAGCCGACGTTCCAACCGATTTAGGTGGTAAACGTCTAGACCAAGTATTAGCACAATTGTTCCCTGATTATTCACGATCAAGGATAAAAACGTGGATTTTGGATGATAAAATCACCGTTGATGGCGAAATATTCAACACACCGCGCACTAAACTGCTTGGTGGTGAAGTACTTAATGTTGAAACAACCATTGAAGCACCTCGTGAATACATAGCGCAAGATATCAAATTAAACATTGTTTATGAAGATGATGATATTTTGGTAATTAATAAACCTATGGGCTTGGTAGTTCATCCTGGTGCAGGTAATCCAGATGGCACAGTGCTAAATGCATTGCTACATTACCACCCAGAAATTATTAATGTACCTCGCGCGGGCATTGTGCACCGATTAGATAAAGACACTACTGGCCTTATGGTGGTAGCTAAAACTATTCCGGCACAAACGCATTTAGTAACCGCACTGCAAAAACGTGAAAATTTCACGCGAGAATACGAAGCGCTTTGCAATGGCACAATGACCGCTGGTGGCATGGTTGAAAAGCCTATTGGCCGCCATGCAACGCAACGTACGCATATGGATGTACATGAACAGGGTAAGCCAGCCATTACGCATTACCGTGTTGCTGAAAAGTTTCGTGCTCATACACGTTTACGTTTACGCCTTGAAACCGGTCGTACTCACCAAATACGTGTGCATATGGCTTATTTAAATCATCCGCTTATTGGCGATCAGTCTTATGGCGGCCGTCCGCGTCCACCTAAAGGGGCAACGCCTGAGTTATTTGAATTGCTGCGTAGTTTTAAACGCCAAGCATTACATGCGGTTAAATTAAGTATTGCGCACCCAATTACGGGTGAAATGATGACATGGCAAGCACCTATTCCAGATGACATGGTTGCTATGACACTGGCACTGCGTGAAGACACAAAAGCTAATCCTGACATAGATAGATAATGCAGTTTTTATCAGCAGCATGGCAAGTCCCTATAACAGGTGTGAGTACATTAAGTACCACACGTGTAGGCGGTGTTTCAGAAGCGCCGTTTAAGAGTTTTAATTTAGGGCTGCATGTTGGTGATAATAAACAACAGGTATTAAAAAATCGTGCATTGTTGAATAAGCATTTACCAAATAGTGCTGTATGGATAGATCAAGTTCATAGTGGCGATGTACTCATTGTTGATGGGCAATTTAAATTTAACGCTCACCATCAAGGAGATGCACTATATACACAACTCGTTGCTCAGCCTTTGGCAATAATGACCGCCGATTGCTTGCCCATTTTACTTGCCAGTAACGATGGAAAAGAAGTAGCTGCCATACATGCTGGTTGGCGTGGATTAGAGCAAGGTGTAATTAAAAATACGCTAAACTGCTTTAATGCCAAAAAAAGTGAAATAAGTGCCTGGTTAGGTCCCGCAATAGGGGCTGATAAATTTGAGGTAGGTAGCGAGGTGTTTGCATTGTTTAATGCCCAAAACCCTTTGTTTGCCAAAGCGTTTAAAGCGTGTGCAAACCAAAAGTACCTTGCCGATATTTATCACCTTGCACGTATTCAATTGCGTCAATTAGGGATTATAAATATTACCGGTGGTGAGCACTGTACGGTTTCTCAAACTGAACAGTTTTTTTCGTACCGACGCGACGGCCAAACCGGACGCATGGCAAGTTTGATCTGGCGCAACTAATTTATCAATATAATGATTATATTTTCTGCAACACCTTGAACAACCCCCCTAACATACCCATTATTTAAGCAATGAGTTTTATTAATAGGTAACCCCAATGCGTTTAGATAGATTTACCAGTAAATTTCAGTCTGCGCTTTCTGATGCGCAATCTTTAGCCCTTGGCCGCGATCATCAATTTATTGAGCCGGTACACTTAATGTATGCTTTGTTAAAGCAAAGCGGCTCAAGCGTGCGCGCGTTATTAGCACAAGCAGGTGTTAGTGCTGACGAGCTTAATACTAAGCTTTCCCAAGAAATAGAAAAACTATTTAAAGTGGAAGGCGTAGGCGGCGATGTGCAGCTATCGAACAACACTATATCCTTGATCAACTTATGCGATAAGTATGCGCAAAAGCGTAAAGATAAATATATTTCTAGCGAACTGTTTGTATTAGCTGCTTGCGACGATAAAGGCCCGCTGGGTAATATTTTTAAAACCTTAAATATCACCTCCGACAAAATAGAAACGGCCATTAATGCAGTGCGTGGTGGGCAAAAGGTTGATGATCCAAATGCCGAAGAAACACGCCAAGCACTTGAAAAATACACCATAGATTTAACCGAACGTGCAGAGCAAGGTAAGCTTGATCCGGTTATTGGTCGAGATGATGAAATTCGCCGAACAATTCAAGTTTTACAACGCCGAACTAAAAACAACCCAGTATTAATAGGTGAACCCGGTGTAGGTAAAACCGCGATTGCCGAAGGTTTAGCACAGCGTATTATTAATGGTGAAGTACCAGAGGGATTAAAAAACAAGCGGGTACTTTCGCTTGATTTAGGCGCGCTGGTGGCCGGTGCTAAATACCGCGGCGAATTTGAAGAGCGATTAAAATCAGTATTAAATGAACTGGCTAAAGAAGAAGGCCAAGTGATTTTATTTATTGATGAAATACACACAATTGTAGGCGCAGGTAAAAGTGATGGCGCAATGGATGCAGGCAATATGCTAAAACCGGCACTTGCCCGTGGCGAATTACATTGCGTAGGTGCAACCACTCTTGATGAATATCGTAAATACATTGAAAAAGACGCCGCCCTTGAGCGTCGCTTTCAAAAAGTATTGGTAGAGGAGCCTTCGGTTGAGGACACGATTGCTATATTACGTGGCCTAAAAGAGCGTTACGAGCTACATCACTCTGTAGAAATTACCGATCCTGCTATCGTTGCAGCTGCGCAATTGTCGCATCGTTACATTAGTGACCGTCAATTACCCGATAAAGCGATTGATCTTATAGATGAAGCGGGCTCTTCTATTCGTTTACAAATAGATTCAAAACCAGAGTCATTAGATAAGTTAGAGCGCCGTATTATTCAATTAAAACTTGAAGATAACGCACTCGCCAAAGAAAAAGACGAAGCAAGTTTAAAACGCCGTACTGAAATGCAAGAGCTGATCACCGAGCTTGAAGGAGAGTACAATGAGCTTGATGAGATATGGACTGCCGAAAAAGCATCTTTACAAGGCACTCAAGTTATTAAAGCTGAGCTAGAACAAGCACGACTTGATTTAGATGTAGCTCGAAGAGCCAGCGATTTACAGCGTATGTCGGAGCTACAATATGGCCGCATACCAGAGCTTGAGCATAAACTTGATTTAGCATCGCAAGCAGAAATGCAAGAAATGACCTTGCTAAAAAACCAAGTGGGCGAAGATGAAATAGCCGAAATACTCTCTCGTTGGACCGGTATTCCAGTATCGCGGATGCTACAAGGTGAGCGAGAAAAACTATTGCAGATGGAAGAAAAGCTACATGAAAAAGTAATCGGACAAGATGAAGCCGTTGTAGCGGTAGCTAATGCTATTCGCCGCTCACGTGCAGGGCTTGCCGATCCTAATCGCCCGATTGGCTCGTTTTTGTTTTTAGGCCCAACCGGGGTCGGTAAAACAGAATTAACCAAAGCACTCGCCGGCTATATGTTCGACACCGAAAGTGCCATGGTGCGCATTGATATGTCTGAGTTTATGGAAAAACATTCAGTAGCACGTTTAGTTGGTGCGCCTCCTGGGTATGTTGGCTACGAAGAGGGCGGGTATTTAACCGAAGCCGTGCGTCGTAAACCTTACTCAGTTATTTTATTGGACGAAATAGAAAAAGCACACCCAGATGTGTTTAATATTTTGCTACAGGTTTTAGATGATGGACGTTTAACCGACGGTCAAGGACGCACGGTTGATTTTAAAAATACCGTTATCATCATGACCTCAAACTTAGGCTCAGATATAATTCAAGAGCAAGCGGGTAATAACGATTACGTTACTTTGAAAGAAAAAGTAATGAATGTATTAATCAATGAGTTTAGACCTGAGTTTATTAACCGTATTGATGAAACCGTTGTTTTCCACCCACTGGCTAACGAGCACATTAAAGAGATTGCTGATATTCAGTTAAGTAAATTACGTGAGCGTTTAACGCAAATGGGTTATTTACTCGAGATAAGCGACGCTGCTTTAGATCGTATTGCCGCAAGTGGTTTTGATCCGGTTTATGGTGCGCGTCCGTTAAAACGAGCTATTCAACAAACGATTGAAAATCCATTAGCACAAAAATTACTCAATGGTGATTATATGCCAGGCAGTGTTGTTGTAATTGATGCAAATGACGACGGTTTAGTGTTTTCAAGCCGTTAAGCGTTATAAAGTAAAAACGAAAAAGCCGCTAACATAGCGGCTTTTTTATTTGTGCTGACAATTAAATTTTAAAAGTAAGCAGTAAGTCGTTGATCTTTCTTGAGCCTTCAACTAACTCAGCAGCGCCCCTGGCAACATTAAAACTTAAGTTTAAATTATCATCACCTAGGTTTTTAATCTGCTCTACATTAGTACCTATGTCGTGGCTCACTACTTGTTGCTCTTCTGCAGCAGCCGAAATACCAGTAGCGAGTTGCGCTATTTCGCTAATTTGAGTGAAAATGCTATCAAGCTCTTGCTGTGTTTGCGTTGTAGTATTTACACAACTGTCGGCTTGTTGCTTCGTGTTTTGCATTATTTTTGACCAGCTAAACAAGGTGTCTTGAATTTCCTTTATTGAGCTGTGAATTTGCGCAGTGGCATTTTGTGTTCTTGATGAAAGCGCTCTTACTTCATCGGCAACTACAGCAAAACCACGGCCATGCTCACCTGCTCTTGCAGCTTCTATGGCAGCATTTAGCGCAAGTAAGTTAGTTTGCTCGGCAATACCTTCAATTTCACTCATTACTTGGCCAATTTTATCGGCTTCTGACGCTAGGCTGTTAGCGGTTGTTGCTGCTTGCTCTACCTGAACGGCTAAATCAGAAACCATGGCATTATTATCGGCAATGTGTACTTTTATATCGGAGCAACTTTGATAAGTAACACTTACTTTATCGGCAGTGGTGCAGGTGTTACTTGATATTTCACCTATAGTCGAACTCATTTGCGCCATTGCAGATGCTATTTGCTCAAGCTGCGAGCCTTGCGATGAAATACCTTGCTCTGTAAGCGTTGACTGTTGATCTAAATTTAAAGCAATATCATTAAAGCTTAAGGTAGAGTCTTTCATACGCCCCAGTACAGTGCGTAATTTAGCGCTTAGCATTTGCTCTCTGTAATCACTAATACTGTGAGGGTGTCGGCCACTATAAATATAACGAGATATAGAATCGGCTTGTTGTTTTTGCTGCTTTAATATTCTTGGTGTTGTTATTAGCTCATCATAGTTTAAAGCAAGTATAACTAAGCAAACCACTAAGCTAATTAGTGCAATAGCAAATGAAGCCCATACAGCAGTTGCAACTAACCAACATAATAAAGCAAATACACTTAAGCTTTGTCTTAAACTTGTGCGTTCGCGCCAATTAAAGAATGACTTTTTAGCATTTACTTTACTGTAAAATAGTTCTGCACGGCGTTTTAACTGTGGGCTTAATTTGGTTCTTACAGATTGATAACCAATTAACTGGCTGTGCTCAAAAATAGGAGTTACAAATGCATCAACCCAGTAATAGCGGCCATCTTTACAACGGTTTTTAACTGCGCCGCGCCAAGAGTGGCCTTGCTTTAATGTTTCCCACATTTCTTTAAATGCAGCTTTTGGCATGTCGGGGTGGCGCACTATATTATGGTTCTTACCCATAAGTTCTGCTATATCATACCCGGCTATAGTACAAAATGCTTGATTAGCGTAAGTGATTACTCCGCGCAAATCAGTTGTTGATACCAGTTCTTGTTGTTCTTCGAAGGCCACTTCTTCATTTATTAAGCTTTGATTACGACGCATATTATTCTTTAATCATCCTTTGTAATACTTACTATTATACTTGCTTATATAAAGCGGTAGTAGGGTAATCCCATTATGAAGGTCACTCAGTTTATTTATTGCCTGTATTTATGATCTAAATCAAGATTAAAGTTATATAAGCTATATATAACATACCAGTATGGGACTAATACGGCTAATAGTTAGCTAATTATTTACTTTAGTACGGTTAGTTTTTGTTTTGATAAGATAAATAATAGTGCAAAGCAATTGTATATTTTGTATAGCAATGGCAAGATTATCGTTTATGGCGTTAAATAAAGCGTGTTTAAAGCAAAGCAGATACAATAGAACTATAAATAGTATTTTTTCTTAGTATTTATCTTGAGTATAGGTAATTAGACCCCATAACCTTATGATTAAGCCACTTGGCTCGAGGAAGTATTTTTTGGCAACACATGATCTAACAAACGCGCTTGACGCTCTTTCAGTAACGCAGCATAAACATGCAATTAACGGAATAAAACGTGGTATTGAGCGTGAGTCACTAAGAATTAAAAGTGATGGCGTTATCTCTGCACAAAAACACCCAGAAGGGGTGGGCAGTGCGCTTACCAATGGCCAAATTACGACCGATTTTTCAGAGTCGTTACTTGAATTTATTACCCCAGTTAGTGAATCGTCCACACAAACGCTGCAGCAATTAAAAGACTTACAAAAGTTTACCCTAGAAAAAATGGGTGACGAATTACTTTGGCCTATTAGTATGCCGTGCTTTATTGAACATCAAGACGACATAGTTATTGCGCAATTTGGCAGTTCAAATGTAGGGCAAATGAAAACGCTTTACCGTGAAGGGTTAAAAAACCGTTACGGCAGTATGATGCAAGCTATTGCTGGTGTGCATTTTAATATTTCGTTTCCAGATTCATTGTGGCAGTCATTACATACGCTAAAAAATAGCGACCTTAGTTTAGAGGATTTTATATCTGATGGTTACTTAGCGCTTATTCGTAATTTTAAACGTGAATTATGGCTGATCAGTTATTTATTTGGTGCATCACCTGCGTTATGTAGTTCGTTTTTACAGGGTAGAAAAACCGATTTACCATTTAAAAAGCTAGGTAAAGGCACCCTGTATTTAGAAGTAGGCACTGCGCTGCGCTTAGGTAACTTAGGTTACACCAATAGCGCACAATCATCACTGCGTGTAATGTATAACTCGTTAGATGAATATGTAGCTGGTTTGAAAAAATCAATTAACACACCTTCAGATATTTACGGCAACCTTGACGATTACACCAGCGAAAATCCAAAACAGTTAAATAAGAATATTCTGCAAATAGAAAACGAATTTTATTCGCCAATTCGCCCTAAACGTAATGCTAAAAACGGTGAAACACCAACAGATGCACTACTTAGAGCCGGTATTGAATATGTCGAAATTCGCGCATTAGATGTTAATCCATTTAGTGAAGTGGGCATAGATATAGAGCAGTTCCACTTTTTAGATGTGTTTTTAACGTATTGTTTATTAAAAAGCTCACCGGCAATGGATTGGGAAGAGCAAACACGCAGCACAGAAAATCTTGATACAGTAGTAAATAAAGGGCGAGAAAAAGGCCTTGAACTTAATTACTTTAATCAACCACGTACCCTTCAATCGTGGGGTGAAGATATATTTTCGCAATTAAGTGAAGTGGCAAAATACATGGATACTGCCTACGGCGTTAGTTATTATTCAAGTACTATTGAGCGCATGGCAACTTGGATTAATAACCCAGGACTTACATATTCTGGGCGTTATGTAGCTGAGTTAGAAGCTTCAGGGCTAGATAACGGCCATTATGCGCTAGCAATTGCTGAAAAGTATAAGCAAAGCCATCAAGCTGCAGACTATCAAGTGTTTTCAAAGCAATGGTTAGAGGAGCAAGTTACACGCTCTAACGACGCTCAGCGTGCTATTGAGCAAAGTGACTCAGTATCATTTACCGCATTTTTAAATGCTTATTTTGATCCTAAATAAATAGTTAGTTTTAAGCAAAAAAAACGCAGCTCAAGGTAGCTGCGTAATTATTTTAGGGAAGAAACAATGCTGCTCTGCTGCATTGTTAAAATCAGACTACTGATTTTTGCAAAAGTTCAGCGAGATAAACCAAATGAAAAAAAATGTAGTTGTTTTATCATTAGCGCTTAGTTTAGCCGGTTGTGCCACAGCTCCACCAAAGCAGCCTGATGATATTTGTAAAATTTTTGAAGAAAAAAGAAGTTGGTACTTTGGTGCCAAAGATGCTCAAGAAAAATGGGGCGCTCCCAAGCACGTACTTATGAGCATGATGTACCAAGAAAGCTCGTTTAAACATGACGCAGCTCCACCAATGCAGTATTTCTTATGGATTATTCCTACCGGTAGAGCAAGCTCTGCTTATGGCTACTCACAAGCAAAAACGATGACCTGGTCTGATTATATTCGTGAAAGTAAGAATAGTGGCGCCGATAGAGACGACTTTGATGATGCTATCGACTTTATGGGCTGGTTTGCTTATAAAACCCATAAAATAAACGGCGTATCTAAATGGGATGCCTACGGTCAGTATCTTAATTATCACGAAGGGTGGGGCGGTTACAAACGCGGTACTTACAAAAAGAAAAAATGGTTAATGGGTGTCGCTAATAAAGTAAAACACCGTGCGAGCCGTTATGGTGCGCAGTTAAAGCGTTGTGAAGCAGATTTAAATAAAGGGTGGTTAGAGCGTTTGTTTTTTGGCTAATAACATCTGTTGTATTTATTTAGCCTACAAAAAAGGAGCCAATTGGCTCCTTTTTTAGTTTATTTTTTACGTTTTTTCGGCTGTATTTTAACCAGCTTTATCATGTTTTCTTTTACTTCAAGTACTTCAATAGGGTAGCCGGCAATACGCAAACTTAAATTGGCATCAGGAATGTTTTCTAAATACTCAACTATTAAGCCGCTGAGTGTTTTAGGCCCGTCGAGTGGAAACTCCCAGCCCATTTCTTTATTTAAGTCGCGCACGTTAGCACCGCCATCTACAATGCACGAGCCATCGGTTTGTGTGGTTACTTCTTCGCTTGGCGTACGAGTTTGGGTGGTGGTAAAATCGCCTACCACTTCCTCAAGTATATCCTCTAGGGTAACTAAACCTTGAATGTCGCCATACTCATCTACCACCAAGCCAATACGCTCTTTAGATTGCTGAAACTTTAATAGCTGCGTATTTAGTGATGTGCCTTCAGGAATGAAATAAATTTCACGTACAGCGCGTAGCAACGATGGTTTATCAAATTGCTCTTTTGTAAGTAACCTAAGCGCATCACGCGAATGAATAAACCCCACCGCGTCATCTATGTTATCTCTATATAACAATACACGCGTATGTTGTGCATGAGTCAGTTGGCGGCTAATAAGTTTCCATTCATCGTTAATATCTATGGCCACAATTTCGTTACGTGGGATCATAATATCTTCAACGGTTACTTGTTCTAAATCTAAAATTGAGGTCAACATGCTTTGGTGACGCGCAGGAATAAGTGCACCAGACTCATTAAGTACTGATTTTAGCTCTTCTTTACTCATGCTGTGCTCATCTATTTGTGCCGCACTAATACCAAATAACCGCAAGATGCCGTTGGTTAGCCAGTTAATAACAACGACAAATGGGAAAAGGATTTTTAGTAATCCTTTAAGCACAACAGAACTTGGGAAGGCAACTTTTTCAGGGTAGAGAGCAGCAAGTGTTTTTGGGGTTATTTCTGCAAAAATAAGCACTACTAAGGTTAGCGCACCTGTTGCCACAGCAATACCTAAATCACCGTATAAACGAATACCAATAATAGTAGCAACTTGTGCAGCGGCAATATTAACTAAATTATTGCCGATTAAAATTAAACCAATGAGCCTATCCGGACGACTAAGTAATTTACTGACACGTTTAGCAGCGCGATGATTCTCTTTGGTGAGATGTCGCAGGCGTATACGATTGATTGACATAATTCCGGTTTCTGAGCCAGAAAAATAAGCAGAAAAAAGTACCAAAAAACCTAAAATGATAAACAAGGTACTGGTCGATATGGCGTCCAACGATGGATCCTTTTATTATAAACTAGCGTGTATTAGGCTAGAGTGAGTTAGTAGAGTCAAGTTAAAATTTATTTAGAATAACTTCTTGTATAAAACGACTGCCAAAATAAGCCAGTGTAAGAATAAAAGCAGCAACCATAATAGCAATAACCACAGGTTTACCACGCCAGCCTTTTTTCATATGGCCAAGCGCAATCACAGCAAAAATACACCATGCAACAAGCGATAATATCGTTTTATGGATAAATTGAGTAGCGAACATACCATCGAGAAATACAAATCCCGACAATAGTGCCAAAGTGAGTAATATAGTACCTAAGTTAACCAATTGATACAGTTGGCGTTCAACCACCATTAGTGGTGGTAAATGGCTGTGTACAATAGCTAAATCTTTACGCTTTAAGCGCTTATCAATAAAGTAAAATTGTACGCCATATAAAGTAGCAATAATTAAAATGCAGTAAGCGAGTAATGATAACGAAATATGGGTTACTAAGCCCACATCAACATCAATACTTTGCAGTAAAATATGGTGTGGTATAAACAAGCTTGCCATAGTTAGAAGTGCAGCAAAGCCGTACACGACCGGCAATAATAAGGTCGCCGGAAACTTTAACGATACCGTAGTGACAGAAATCACAATAACCCAGCAGGTTAAAAGCGCCACATTGACAATACTTAAATCTTGTCCGTCTGCTCTAAAAACCGAATTTACTAACAACAGCATGTGCGCCAAAATAGCCACAGTACTCAATATAATAGTTAGCTTTTGGCTAGGGCCTTGTTGATGAAACAACCGTGAGAGCACGTAAGACGTTGCTAACACATAAAATAAACTGGCAATAATAGTTAAGCTAATAATCAGCATTGTGCTTGGGCCACTTAATTTGAGTCAAATAATTAATGATTGTTATATAGCCATTGTATTTTATAGCAAAGCAAATGCATAGACCTTAAAAAAAGAAACTCAACAAGCTGCACTTGAACACTGTATTGTAAGACACCATTTACGGTATACTGCTTTTAATTGAAATTTAATAATATTAATTCTATTAATACAGCGCACAGAGTTAAAGGCGCTTTAATTGGGTTGGTATAAACGTCTTATCGGAACCGTAATATGTTTGAGAATCTCCAAGAACGATTAGGTAAAACCTTAAAAAACATTAGTGGCCGTGGCCGCCTAACAGAAGAGAATATTAAAGACACTCTTCGTGAAGTGCGCATGGCATTTTTAGAAGCCGATGTGGCGTTGCCCGTTGTTCGCGATTTTGTAAAACAAGTTAAAGAGCGTGCGGTAGGTGTTGAAGTTACAAAAAGCTTAAGCCCAGGCCAAGTATTTGTAAAAATAGTACGTGAAGAACTCGAAAAAGCCATGGGTGAAGCCAACGAAGAGCTAAGCCTAAATGCACAACCCCCTGCTGTTGTTATGATGGCGGGTCTGCAAGGTGCTGGTAAAACCACCAGTGTTGCTAAACTGGCTAAGTTTTTAAAAGAGCGCAAGAAAAAATCAGTACTTGTAGTAAGTGCCGACGTATACCGCCCTGCAGCAATTAAGCAACTAGAAACGCTCGCTGCTGAAGTGGGTGTTGATTTTTTCCCAAGTGATATTTCGCAAAAGCCGGTTGATATAGCAACCGCAGCTATTTCTCATGCGAAAAAGAAATTTATTGATGTGGTATTAGTCGATACTGCAGGTCGATTGCATGTTGATAGCGACATGATGGATGAGATTAAAAATCTTCACAAAGCAATTAACCCAATCGAAACCTTGTTTGTTGTAGATGCAATGACAGGTCAAGATGCGGCAAATACAGCTAAAGCATTTGACGAAGCCCTGCCACTAACTGGTGTTATATTAACTAAAACTGATGGTGATGCACGCGGTGGTGCTGCTTTATCTATTCGTCATATTACCGGTAAGCCAATTAAATTTATGGGTGTGGGTGAGCGCATTGATGCACTTGAGCCTTTCCACCCTGACCGCATAGCGTCACGTATTCTAGGCATGGGTGATGTACTTTCATTGATCGAAGAAGTCGAAATGAAAGTAGATAAAGAGCAAGCTGCCAGAGTCGCTGAAAAAGTATTTAAAGGCGCTGGTTTTACCCTTGATGACTTTGCGGATCAACTTAAGCAAATGAAAAACATGGGCGGCATGATGTCGATGCTAGATAAATTGCCAGGTATGTCTAACTTACCCGATGCTGTTAAAGGCCAAATGGGCGATAAAACCTTCATTCAAATGGAAGCCATTATTAGCTCAATGACAAAAAAAGAGCGCGCCCGCCCAGAAATCATTAAAGGGTCACGTAAAAAACGTATTGCAGCAGGTTCTGGTACGCAAGTACAAGAAATTAATAAACTACTAAAACAGTTTACCCAAATGCAAAAAATGATGAAAAAAATGAAAGGCAAAGGTGGCATGACCAAAATGATGCGCGGCATGAAAGGTATGTTACCGCCGGGAATGATGGGTGGCGGTGGCCCTAAATTTTAAAGTTGAGTTTAACGTAGCTTAAATGTAACGATATAAAATATATGAAAAGGAGCAAATGGCTCCTTTTTTGTTGAATAAATTATGCGTGCTAAACGCTATTAACGCTAATTTAAAGTTGGGATCACGCTTTAACCTACTAAACTGGCTTTTAGCATCACTTCTTACTTGCATTGTTGCTAAAAACTCGTACAATTCCCCAGCTCCCCATTCTGGGGAGTAAATCTTATTAATGAAAACAGTCAATCTTTATAGAGGACGGTATGGTAACTATTCGTTTGCAACGTGGTGGCGCTAAAAAACGCCCTTTCTATCAAATTGTGGTTGCGGATAGCCGTTTCTCGCGTGACGGTCGCTTCATCGAGAAAGTAGGCTTTTTTAACCCAATTGCTGCAGGTCAAGAAGAAAAAATTCGTTTAGATTTACCACGTGTTGAACACTGGGTAGGTCAGGGCGCGTCTCTTTCAGATCGCGTAGCTAAGTTAGTAAAAGACGCTCGTAAAGCGGCTTAATAGGCGTAAGTGTAACCATGAGTCAAGAGAACACCTCATCAATAATTGTCGTAGGAAAGCTCGGTGCCCCGTATGGTATAAAGGGCTGGCTTAAGGTACATTCATTTACTGATGATCCCGCAGGGATCTTCGATTTCAGCCCGTGGTTGATAGGGCAGCAAGGTAAATGGCAGACCTTAGAAGTGGTCGACTGGCGTCGCCACAACAAAGGCTTTATCGCTAAATTTGCGCAAGTAAACGATCGAGACGAAGCAGTGGCTTATACCCACGCAGAAATCTCAATGGATTCAGCGCAATTACCAGAACTCCCGCAAGGTGAGTTCTATTGGCGAGATCTCATTGGCATGTCGGTTGTAACTGATAAAGGTTACGATTTAGGCATTGTTGATGACCTAATGGAGACAGGGTCAAATGACGTACTGGTTGTTAAAGCAAACAGTAAAGACGCATTTGGTCAAGCAGAGCGTTTAATTCCGTTTTTAACTGATACAGTTATTATCGAAGTTAAACACGACGCAAGAGAAATTACCGTAGACTGGGATCCAGGGTTTTAATGACGCAAACGAGTTCATTATGGGTAGGGGTGATAAGCCTTTTTCCTGACATGTTTGACGCTATTACAGACCAGGGTGTTACCGGTCGCGCAGTAAAAAGTGGCTTAATTGATTTTAACTGCTGGAATCCGCGAGACTACGCTTTAGATAAGCATAGAACCGTGGACGATCGTCCTTACGGGGGCGGACCAGGTATGTTAATGATGGTTGAGCCATTAAAAAAAGCGATTGCCGAGGCTAAAAAAGCTGCAGGTGATGGTGCTAAAGTAATTTATATGTCCCCACAAGGGCGCAAACTAGATCAGCAAGGAGCTAGCGAACTCGCAAGCTCTAAAAAACTGATTTTGATTGCCGGTCGCTATGAAGGTATAGATGAGAGAATAATAGAGTCATACGTTGACGAAGAATGGTCAATTGGTGATTTTATTTTGAGTGGTGGTGAACTACCAGCCATGACATTAATTGACGCAGTAGCGCGATTAGTGCCTGGCGTATTAGGTCATAACCAATCAGCAGAACAAGACTCATTTTCGGATGGCTTGTTAGATTGTCCTCACTATACACGGCCAGAAACATTGGACGACAAACAGGTGCCTGCTGTATTGCTCAGCGGAAACCACCAAGAGATAGCAAAATGGCGGCTTATGCAGTCATTAGGCAGAACTTGGCTACGCCGTCCTGACTTGTTGCATAACCTAGCTCTGACTGAGGAGCAAGCGGTATTACTCGCGAAATTTCAGCAAGAGTACCAAAAAGCTTGTGGCTAGAAGACAGTTACACCTAGGAAAGTGAGAAACATAATGGCAAAAGTAAACCAAAATATTATTAAAGCGCTTGAAGATGAGCAGCTTAAAACAGACGTACCTGCATTCGGCGCTGGTGATACAGTAGTTGTACAGGTAAAAGTAAAAGAAGGTGCTAAAGAGCGTCTACAGGCCTTTGAAGGTGTTGTAATCGCTAAGCGTAATCGTGGTCTTCACTCAGCATTCACAGTTCGTAAAATTTCGAACGGTGAAGGCGTTGAGCGTGTATTCCAAACGCACAGCCCTCTTATTGATAGCGTAACAGTTAAGCGTCGCGGTGCAGTTCGTCGTGCTAAGCTTTACTATCTACGTGAGCGTTCTGGTAAATCTGCACGTATTAGAGAAAAACTTAACTAATACGCGCTGTTTATCAACGCAAAAAAACGGGTTGCATCCTTCGGGTTGCAACCCGTTTTGGTTTCTATAACATAAAATTTCAGGCTAAATACTAAAGCTTAAACCACAGCTGTCGGACTAGGAGTCGCACTGTCGCAATATTCACCAGTATAGTTAGGCTTCCTTTATTGCTAAACACAAAGTGCACCTCGATAAATTTTTATCAATATGTGTTTTAAACACCTTTTCAACTTACCCGCAGAATACGTAATAACCCAATTAACGCCAGTATGAGCATAACTTTGCTCAAGCAAAACTTAAGCTAAATATACCTAAGCCAAATAAAGCACAGAAAATAAAAATTTGGCAGATGAATTATAGTATTTAACCTTGAACTCTGGTTAAGAGATTTACTAACGTATTGAATCATAGTTATATTTAATTGACGCTAGATACTCTAGCCAGAGGTTTTCAGTGAAAACAAGGCGAATTTACGCGTCAATAGCTGGCCTCTTGCAAGAAAATTCAACGCAGTTAGCGCTGAAAATAGCTGCTTGAGATAAGTTTATTATCCGGAGCTCAGGTTATTTAAGGAAGTAGGGTGATGAGAATAGCTCAAAAAGTGGAGCCAAGTGTAACTAGGTATAACTTGAAGGAGTATTGGATGGGCAGTAAGGATTGCGGTAAGGGCGCTTTATACGACCTTACCGCGACTAAGTTATTAGGCTAGTTGAACCTATGCACAATACAAATTACTTAACGTTATGAACATGTACATCGCGTTGTGGGAAAGGAATAGAAATACCTTCTTTATCAAACGCTTTTTTCACTTTTTCTTGCATATCCCAGTAGTAAGGCCATAAGTCACCTGTTGCAACCCAAGCGCGAAACATTAAATTAACTGAGTTATCGCCAAGGCTGGCAACACAAATACGTGGTGCCGGATCTGTTAAAGAGCGCTCGTCTTCTTCAAACAGGCGTTTTAAGATAGCTTTTGCCGTATCTATGTCGTCGTTATACGAAATTCCAAAGGTCATATCACAGCGGCGTTTGTCATAAATACTTACGTTCACTAGTGTCGCATTCGATAGGCTACCGTTTGGAATAACAATGCGGCGGTTATCGAAGGTATCTACTACTGTGTATAAAATTTGAATTTCGACGACTGCGCCCATAAAGCCCTGTGCTTCGATAGTATCGCCAACCTTGAACGGTTTAAAAATTAGCAACAGCACACCGCCAGCAAAATTAGCTAGACTGCCTTGCAGTGCAAGACCTATTGCCAGGCCTGCAGCACCAATCACCGCGATGAACGAGGTGGTTTCGATACCTACCATAGAGGCCACCGAAATAAGCAGCATAATTTTCACTACAGCGCTAATTAAGCCACATAAAAACTTGTTTAGTGTTGGATCTTTTTTGCCTAGTCGATTATCTAAAACCTTAACAAAGCGGTTGATCAGCCATAGGCCAACCAGTAAAGTAATAATAGCGAGCACAAATTTTGGTGCGTAAGTCATAACGAGTGATATGGCTTGGTCTATTAATTGTGAAGCGTCTACATCTGTTCCTAAAACTTCTTCCATTTTATGGATCCTGTTTATTTTAATTACTATATGAATAATATAAGAATAAACGTGATAACTCTACTATGCAACAAATGCAGGCTTTTTAGCTTGCTAATTTACTTTTATTGACTGCGGCTTTTAGGGTAAATAATTAATATTTACTTTAAAGGTATTCGTTGCTTCTCAAAGTATTGTTTTTCAATTTAACCTTTTACTTATTTAGTCTTTTATCAGGCTATTGATCCTGTTAGTATTTATCGTATTGATTAGTTTACTTTAATGTAAACTTAAGTTGGCGTTTTTGCTTTTTAAGGTGGTATGCAAGTGGCGGATATAAATGATTTAGCCCAGTTAAGAGTGGGTATTGATGAGTGCGATACACAGTTGGTGGCACTGCTGGCAAGGCGTAATTCGCTTACTCAAAAAATTGGCGCAATAAAGCAGCAAACTGGTGCGCCACTTCATGCACCCGATCGTGAAGCTGATTTATTAGCTGCAAGGCGCCAAGAAGCAATTAATCAGGGAGTAAGCCCAGAGTTAGTTGAAGATATTCTTAGGCGTATGATGCGCGAAGCGTATCAGAATCAGCAAGCTAAACTTGCATGTGCTGCACCGCATTTATCACCTATTGTTATTGTGGGTGGGCAAGGTGCTATGGGGCAATTATTTGCTAAGCAATTTCAGCGCTCTGGTTACGAAGTGAAAACCCTTGATAAGCAAGATCAAGCAAACGCTGCAGCAATTTTAAAAGGCGCTAAATTAGTACTATTAAGTGTACCTATTAATGCGTTAGAAACTGTAGTTGCTGAACTACCTAAGTTAGATGAAGGCTGTTTATTGGTAGATATAACATCGGTTAAGCAAGCGCCAATTAAAGCACTAAAAGCAGCGCATAGCGGCCCAGTTGTAGGGCTGCATCCTATGTTTGGCCCAGATATTTCGCACTGGGTTAAGCAAACAGTGGTGGTGTGTGAAGGGCGTGACCACGATGTTGCACAGGGCTTGTTAGCACAGTTGCAAGTGTGGGGTTGCCAGCTAGTTGAACTTGATGCGAAAAAACATGACGAAGCAATGCAAATAATTCAGGTAATGCGCCATTTAACCACCTTTGTATATGGGCAGTTTTTAGCAAAACAAAGCCATACATTAGCGGAGTTACGCAGCTGTTCATCACCTATTTATCAATTAGAGTTAATGATGGTTGGGCGCTTATTTGCGCAATCGCCAGAGTTATATTCAGATATTATGTTAGCGCAATTTGATAACGTAGAGAGCTTACTGGCGCAGTATCAACAGACTTTTGCAGACACACTTAAAAAGTTAAAAGCAGGAGATAAGCCCGCGCTTATTGATGCCTTTGCTGATGCAAAAGCTTATTTTTCAGATTCGACAGCGCACTTTTTAACCCAAAGTCGCAGCCTGTTAAATAAAGCGAATGACGCAAAAGTGCTAGATTAAAACAGAAAAACAAAAAAGGGCTTAATTAAGCCCTTTTTACATTATAAGCTGTGCGTTATTGCGTATTTACACTCACAGCTTGGAGCGTTTCGCTTTGATAGCAGCCTAAAATACGTACATACTGAGTGTATTCTTTTAGCTCCTCTAATGCATTTTTTACTTGGCTGTCGGCAAGGTTCGCTTCTAAGTCGACGTAAAATACTTCTTCCCATGGGTTACCTGGCATAGGGCGAGACTCTAACTTAACCAAATTAATTTTATGTTGTTTAAAAATCATTAATGCATCGGCAAGTGAACCAGCCTGCTGTTTAGTGGCCATAATTAAACTGGTTTTAGTGGGTATTTGCTTTGATACCTGTAATGGCTTACGCGCTACAACAATAAAGCGGCTGTGGTTTTCGCTTTGATTTGCTAAGTTAGATTTAATCACTTCTAGGCCTACATTTTTACCTGCTTGGGCAGAGCCAATAGCGGCACTATTTGGCGTATTTAGTGCTGATTGCAGGGCACTTGAAGTTGAGTCGCAGGTTTCGTGTTGCAGCTCACCAAGGCCTTGTAAAAAGCGGCTACATTGAGCAAACGGTTGCGGGTGAGCAAATATTTTTGTAAGTTGGCTAAGCTCAGTATCTGGGTTGGCAAGTAAACAATGTTCAACACTGTGCGTTACTTCACCAACAATAGACACTTGTGCATGTTGTAGTAAATCAAATACTTCGTTGATACTGCCTGAACTGGTGTTTTCAATAGGCAGCAAACCAAAATCGGCTTGGCCGTTTTCTACTTTACCGGTAATTTCGTCAAACGAGCTACAGCCTATTTCAACTAACTTACCTGGGCGACGGCTAAAGTATTTATGACAGGCCAACTGGCTGTATGAGCCTTGCCCACCTAAATACGTAACACGATGGGTTTCGCTTAACGCATCTGGGTTAAGGTTTTTTTGCAGCATAGCTTGTTGATGCAATACAGAGTCTTCTAAAATAGTTTGAAAAACATTATTTACGTAATAGGCGTCTAACCCTAACGATTTCCCATAACCTATCAGCTTTTCTAGAAGTGCTAATTCACGAGCTTCATCACGAATCGGTTTATTGTTCGCTATTTTATATTCCACCACACCATGGCTAATACGACGTCGTTTGGCTAGTAAAACCAGTAAATCAGAATCTATCTCATTTATATCGTGTCGAAGTGTATTTAGTACATCATTGCTCATTTGGCTTTCCTCATTCCAAAAGTATGCTGTTCATACAGCAAAAACAAAAAAGCCTCCCGGTTGGGAGGCTTTGCTATTCGATTGATTTTATCTCACAAACAGTTCAGCCTCTTCTATATAAAGAAGCTAAAAAACGAAAAAAAAGTAACTGCGTAAGTAATGTTCATGCTGATAATGTATGGAGAGTTACTGTTAATGTCAACAGCGCTTTTGTTAAATAACTTAAGCTCTGAAAAATAAATCTATCACTAGTGGCTATTTTCAAGGTTAACTGTGTTGGATTTACTTGTAATAGGCCGTGATTGTTGCATAAATTTGTCTTGTTCCCTTTGTTTTTTTTATATAGTTTACAAATAATTTATAAATATGATCTTGGATCTGGTATATTTCAATTACTGGTTCAAATAATAATAATTATTAATAATAAAAAGGTTAGCCTGTGGTGTATCGACGCCCCCCATCTCGTTTCGGGATAAACTCACTTAGCGTCAAGTTGTCATTGTTGATTTCTGCAATATGTTTAATTGCTGGAGTGTGTGCGGCCGCGTTAATGCTCAAATCTGAAGAAAAACAACTGGTTTTTGAAGAGCATGAAGTATTAAAAGAATCTAACGAATTACTTATAAAACAATTCAAAAACTTACTAAACACTAAAATTAAAGTTGCTCAGCAAGCAAATATAGTCGTGGGTGAGCAGCTATTTAGTGATCAGTCATCGTTAATAAGTAATAAAGTAAATACACTGCAATTAAATAATGACGGTACGATACGCAGTGCCTCTACTGATGGGCTTTCGGCTGCATTTATCCCACAAACTAGCTATACACCTTTTTATAAACAATTAATATCAGACTCTGAAACGCTCTGGAAAATTATATCGCCACCACTAACTCAAGATTTTTTTAATTTTTACCTTATTACTAAAGATAACTTTATTCGCATAGCGCCGCCTAACGAGGCTTTAAATGCGCCAGCTAATTATACATTTACACAAAGTACGCGCTTTAATTACGCTAAGGCGCTTACTAATCCTCAACATAGGCCTGTTTGGTCTAAAGTTTATTACGATACTATATGGCATAAATGGGCTATTAGCTTAACGGTTCCTATTTATAAAGAGGGTGAGTTTTTAGGTGTTACTGGCAGTGACATCGCGCTAAAAACATTAATATCGCAATTGCCAATTGGCGGAAAAGAAAAACAGTTAGTGGTATTTGACAGCCAAGGGCAGTTATTAGCGCACCCCAATTTAACCCAATCAAGTTATGCACAATATGGTAAAGCAGGTAAAAAACTACTCCCTGAGGACTTTATTGATCCCACATTACAAGTAATTGTAGATGATGCGATTAAAATGCAACGGTCTGAATATGCCGACTCATTCAAATTAAATAATGAAGCGTATATTATTAATATTCATAAAATAGATGGCTTAGATTGGTATGTAGGGGTATATAAAAAACGTTCTTCAACATTCTCAGCATTAGCAGATTTAAAGATGAAGTTTTTTGGGCTATTTATACTCTATGCCATTTTAGTCGCCTTACTCTTACATCAAGCACTTTATCAGCTAGTACTTAGGCGTATACATTCTTTGGTTTATGCCGTTACAAACTTTGGTCAAGGCCAGTTACAAATAGAATTTCCAAAAGAAAACAAAGATGAAATAGGCACTCTCAACGGCTCATTTAAAGACATGACCATTGAAATTAGAAAGCTAATAGATGGGCTTAACCAGCGTATTATTGAAAAAGAAATTGCAGAAAAAGCAGCCAGGCGACTATCCAAAGCCGTGGCGTTTTCTGGTACTGGTGTGGTGATCACCGATAAAAACTTTGTCATTGAATACGTAAACCCTAAAATGCTTGAAATGACCAGCTTTTCAGAGGAACATTTTAATCGAGCGCCTTTATTAAGCATTATTGCAAGCGAAATGGCTATATTAATTGATGATATAGATGTTGATTTACGCAGTCGTAATTGTTGGCGTGGCGACACCTTAATTGAAAGCAATAATAAAGCGCCTATTTGGGTTTCTTTAAGTATTTCACCTATTCGCGAAGATGACGGAACAATTACCAGTTACGTAGCCTCTGCGCAGGATATTTCGTTTGTTAAAGAAAGCCAGCGTAAAATGGAACAGCTTGCTTATTTTGATACTTTAACAGGACTTGCTAATCGAACATTTTTTAGAATGCAGCTGCGTAAATCGATGGCGCTCGCTGAACGCGGGCATTATGCCTTTGCATTGTTTTATTTTGATTTAGATGAATTTAAACGTATTAATGATACCTTAGGCCATAATGCAGGCGATCAATTACTCGTTGAAGTTGCAAATAGATTAAAGCAACGCCTAAGAGCCGAAGATACTATTGCGCGTTTAGGCGGTGATGAGTTTGCTATATTACTCAGTGGCATTGAGCATCAAGAGCATGCAACTCAAGTGGCAAATACGATTCAAAAAACCCTTAATGAGCCTATTCAACTTGGCAGTAACGAAGTTATTATTAGTGCCAGTATAGGCATTACTATGGCCCCATACGACAGCCAAGAAGAAGACCAACTGTTAAAGCATGCCGACTTAGCCATGTATGAAGCAAAAGCAAAAGGGCGTAACACCTTTCATTTTTATAGCCAAGAGCTCAATACTGCTGCAAATGAACGCTTGTTTATTGAAAACGAGCTACGCCAAGCTATAAAAGATAAACAACTCACGGTTTATTATCAGCCGCAGATTGATAGCCGCACTCAGCTTATAGTGGGTTACGAAGCATTGTTACGCTGGTTTCATCCAACAGAAGGGGCGATTGCACCCACTAAATTTATACCTATTGCAGAAGCTACCGGTTTAATTGTTGAACTGGGAGAGTGGGTATTACACCAAGCATGTAATTTTGCAGTTAAGTTAGAGCGCCAAGGTAGAGCGAGTAATATTGCGATTAACTTATCGGCCAGACAGTTTAAAGATGCCAGCTTATTACCTACACTGAAAAAAATAATAGCCAGTACACAGGTGTCGGCTAAAAGCCTACATTTAGAATTAACCGAAAGTATGCTGATGGGCAATGTAGAAGCTGCTATAGCACAACTACATGAATTAAAGGGACTCGGGGTTTCTATTTCTATAGATGACTTTGGTACTGGTTACTCTTCATTAAGTTACTTGAAACGTTTTCCGGTGGATATTCTTAAAATTGATCGCTCATTTATAAAAGATATTCCAGATGATAATAATGATATGGCAATAACAGCGGCAATTATAGCCATGGCGCAAAAGCTAAAACTCGATGTGGTTGCCGAAGGGGTAGAAACCGTTGAGCAAGTAGAGTTTTTGAAAAATAACAATTGCTTTATAGTACAAGGGTATTACTTTAGCCCGCCAATTGCAGAGCGCGATTTACCCACGCTTTTTGAACGATTGGAGCAAATGGCGAAGGACGAAAAATAAAATTAAAATGCGGGTTTAACCACCCGCAATTTTTACTTTAAAGGTTAAGCTTTCTAAAATAGCTTTTAGTTTATCGCGATCATCACCTTGTACTTCAATAAGACCGTCTTTTACTGCGCCGCCTTGGCCCATTTTACTTTTAAGTGCTTTAGCTAATTTTTTTAAATCATGCTCTTTAGGATCGACTCCAACTACCAGCATAACGCCTTTGCCTTTGCGTCCTTTTGTTTGGCGCTCAATACGCACAAACCCGTCTTTAAATAGTTTACCTGCAACTTCTTTCTCTGGTTTTGGTTGCTCTATTCGCCCCGTTTGTGTTGAATATACTAAGTGACTATCGCTCATCATTACCCTATACAAAAATTGAATCAAACAATGGCGTAAATAATAGCAAATTTGTGTATTGATGTTTTTATTTTTGCTAATTAGTTTTAAACAGTTATATTTGATTCAAAGAATATTAATAGGACATAATATGAGTTTAACTAAAAGTATATCGGCCGATGCAGCTACGTTAACAATACATATAAAGGGTAAGTTTGACTTTAATTTAGTGCAATCTTTTCGCCAAGCGTATGCGCAAATAGATAAAAGCATTACTAAAGTAATTATCGACCTAAGGGAAACCGATTACATGGACAGCTCAGCATTAGGTATGCTGCTAAATATGCAAAAAAGCATAGATACACAGGTCAATAAATTTGAGATCAGCAACTGCCAACCACAATTAAAAAAAATATTACAAATATCTCGGTTTGATAAGAAGTTTGATATTAACTAGGGCCTGTTGACCTTTCAGGATTAAAATTTGTTCAATCTAGGGGCGATTAAATCGCGGCGCGAGGTTTGTAACCTAGTGGGCTAAGTAAAAACCGAACAACAAAGAGTTAATCGTCCCTAGAAAGAACCCAAAGGGCAGCGCATGTTTGGCATTTATGCTGCGTTATCGCCTATTTATGGGGAATAACCACACTACATAGGCTCTGCTTTGCCTAAATACCAAACATACTGCTGCAAATTTAACCTCGAAAGATAAACAGGCCCTATGATGCATATTTTAGTTGTTGATGATCAAGCCCTTAACCGAATATTACTGCAAAGGCTATTAACACAAGAAGGCTATACAGTTTCTTTGGCGTATAATGGTGTTGCCGCTCTAAAGATACTCGCGCAAACCCCAATTGATATTGTGCTACTTGATGTAGTAATGCCTATTATGGATGGCTTTGAAACGGCAAAAATAATAAAACAACGCTTTAACGATATTCATTTACCTATTATTTTTATTACGGCACTGGATGATCACGCCAGCTTTGAGCGTTGTTTAGCGGTTGGCGGTGATGACTTTATTCAAAAGCCGTTCGAAAAAGTAATTTTACACGCCAAAATTAAAGCCCACTGCAGAACCCGTGAATTAAGTAAAAAGGCTAACCAGCAAAAAATATTACTTGAGGAGCATCAAAATCAGCGTGAGCGAGAGTATGAAATTATTGAGCATATTTTTAATAACTCCCTCGAAAATCAAGATCAATTTAAAACCCACCTCGATTTTAATTTATCGCCTGCCACCATGTTTAACGGTGATATGTTTTTAGTCGCGCAAAGTCCTATAGGTAATTTATATTGCATGTTAGGTGATTTTACCGGTCATGGTTTAGCGGCGGCAATAGGCGCTTTACCTGCATCGCGTGTGTTTTACACTATGGTTAAAAAAGGTATGGCGTTACACGACATTGCCCGCGAATTAAACTTATTATTATACAATTTACTGCCCGGACATATGTTTTGCGCTGCAACTATTATAGAGCTAAGTGTATCTGGTAAAAGTATATCGGCATGGCTAGGCGGACTTCCCGATACTTACTTAATAGATAAGCAAGGTAACCTTAAAAAAACGCTCGAATCGCAACATATGGCATTGGGTATATTAAACAATCAAGAGTTTGAACATGAGGTTATTCACTTTGAAGTAAATGAGCAAACACGGCTTGTACTTGCAACCGATGGCATAATTGAAACAACGAATAAACAAGGTGTTTTTTTTAGTGAACTACGCTTTATCGAAACCTTAAAAATGAACCCGATGATCAGCAGCGAAAACATCGTTAATAGCGTAAGTCAGTTTGCTGATGGTACTAAACAACAAGACGATATAAGCATAGTGTTACTCAATTGTTTACCACTAAGTGTAAAGCCGGAACCCAGAGAGGCATTTTCTAAATTAGCGTTTAATATGTCATTGAGTTTAGATTCGAAGCAAATAAAAAACACCGATCCGGTTTATGATTTAGTAAATATGCTCAGCAGTATTAGTGGCTTAAAAGCACATAGAGCGAATATATTTTTACTCCTATCGGAGGCATACAATAATGCGCTTGATCATGGTGTACTTAAATTAGACTCACAATTAAAAACTCAAGATGATGGCTTTTTTAAATATTATGAATTGCGCGCAAAAAAACTTGCAGAACTTAGTAATGCAAAACTCTCTATAGATGTAAGTTACTGCCCTGATAGCTTGAACTTATACTTTATTATTTGCGACAGCGGCTGCGGGTACACTCACCAGCAAGATACCCTGTTTAATGACGCAGCTGAGTTTGGTCGCGGGCTGTCACTGCTTGACGAAATAGCACAGAGAGTGACTTATAACAGCAGTGGGAACCAAGTTGAAATGTGTTATAAGTTGAGCTAGCACTGTAAAAAAATCCATGCTAATATTTGCACACTATAGAAGTATGGATGGCCAAATGATTAGTTCCTATTTACAACAAGCACAACTCAGTGCTGACACCCGTTTAATTTCAGCAGAGCTAACAGCGCTTGAGCAAGCACTTGCAAGCACTAGCTTGCCTGAAGTTCGCTGGCATTATCAAATTCCACAGTTAGGTGAGGGCGGAGCATGTAGTTTATTTGGTTATCTGCAAGATGAACCGTTTAAGTTAACTACTTACGTAACTAACAATGAGCAAACGCACACTAAGCTTGCTAACTTACAGGCTATTGTAAACTACATACAGCAGCAAACTGGGGTTGATTGGTATGGTATTTATCAAACTCACGATACTGCACAGGGTAAACAGCTTTTAAAGTTAGCTTATCATGGCGCGCCAAGTAGGCCACTTTTTCCGCTTACAGCCGATTTTGCCGCGGGCAGTAACAACGTGCAAGTTGCGCTCTCTAAAACGGGCCGTATTATTAATAATGTTGAGCAATACTTAAGCCAAGGAGGGGAGTATTATACTTGCGACCCAAAGGTTAAGTCTGAGGTGTGCTTACCTTTATTTAATAGGAGTGGTGAATGCGTAGGAATTATTGATGCTGAGGCGTTTCATAATGATTTTTTTGATGAAAAAGTACTCGCAGTCCTAATTGCATGCTGTATTAAAATTCCTCAATTTTTAGTTTAAATAACAAAAATAGACTATGTTGAGGTTTTTAATAATGATTTTTTGCATGCACAAGGTATTAACTGTATTAATGGCATGCTGTATTAAAATTCCTCACTTTTTTGTACCAATAACACTAGTCAACCTAGCGTGTTTTTATGATAAGCTTAAGCTCACACCAACCCCCTAAATAATGATAAGAGATAGTCAATGTTCTCAGTATTAAAACCATTACCCACAGATCCTATTCTTGGCCTTATGGCGGCCTATAAGCAAGATACTAACCCTAATAAAATTGATTTAGGTGTGGGTGTCTATAAAGATGAGCTAGGCAATACACCGGTACTTAAAGCGGTAAAAAAAGCAGAAGCGTTTCGTTTAGAAAATGAAACCAGCAAATCTTATATTGGTTTAGCGGGTAATTTAGATTACTGTCAAAAAATGGAAAGCTTACTATTAGGTGAGCACAAAACATTACTAGCTAACCGTGTACGTACGGCGCAAGCGCCAGGTGGTACTGGGGCATTACGTGTTGCTGCTGAATTTATTATGCGTTGTAATCCAAAAGCAACAGTGTGGGTAACTACGCCAACATGGGCTAATCATATTAGTTTATTTGAAGCAGCGGGCTTAACAGTAAAAGAATACCCTTATTACGATTACGAAAATAAAGATTTACTATTTGATGAGATGATCAACACGCTTAAGCAAGTGCCTAAAGGCGATGTGGTTTTACTACATGCGTGTTGCCATAACCCAAGTGGTATGGATTTAAACGAAGCACAGTGGAAGGTAGTTGCTGAGCTTGCAAAAGAAGTGGGCTTTACGCCGCTTGTTGATATTGCGTACCAAGGTTTTGGCTCTTCACTAGAAGAAGATGCACGTGGTTTACGTATTTTAGCTGACGCAGTTGAAGAGTTAATTATTTGTTCTTCATGTTCTAAAAACTTTGGTCTTTACCGCGAACGTATTGGTGCGTGTTCACTAATTGCAAAAGACAGCGCAACTGCTGATATTTCAAACTCAGTATTACTTAGTGTTGTACGTAGTATTTATTCAATGCCGCCAGCGCATGGTGCCGACATTGTAAATACAATTTTAAGCAGCACTGAGCTTACGCAAATGTGGCATCAAGAGCTTGATGAAATGCGTAGCCGTATAAATGGTTTACGTACACAAATTAAAGAAACACTAGCGACTAAAGACATAGCGCAAGACTTCTCGTTTATTGAGCGTCAGCACGGTATGTTTTCTTTCTTAGGAATTAATAAAGAGCAAATTACTCGCTTACAAAAAGAGTACGGCATTTATATTGTTGGCTCAAGTCGTGTAAACGTAGCGGGCGTGAGTGATGCAAATATTGAATACTTTGCAAATGCAGTTGCCGACGTATGTAAATCATAATAGTTAACCTGAACTCTGGTTAAGAGATTTACTAACATATTGAATCATCGTTATATTTAATTTTATTTTCTCTAGCCAGAGGTTTTCAGTGAAAACAAGGCGAATTTACGCGTCAATAGCTGGCCTATTGCAAGTAAATTCAACGCAGTTAGCGCTGAAAACAGCTGCTTGAGATAAGTTTATTATCCGGAGCTCAGGTTAGTTAAATTATTTAACTAAAAAACCGCACAACCTTAGGTTAGTGCGGTTTATTTTTGCCTCGTATTTAGAGCCTATGCGTCTATTAAATCTTCAACGCCAACAATCAGCCAAGGTGCATCAGTAAGCGTTAAACGCTCTAAATGCCAAATTTCTAAAATAGGTTGTTCTTGTTTATCTGCTAAATCGCGATACTTACCTTTAAAGCGTACGCTTACTTGCCATTTGTCAGTCAACGTATCTGCGCGTACTAATTCTGCATCTATAAACATCACTTCAGTAGCTACGCTTGTAATTGCTTCGCGCTCTGCTTTAAATTCGGCCACTAATTCAGGGCTTAAATACTCAGCCATAGTGTGATAATCAGCTTCGTTCCACGCATTTTGTAGTGTGTGGTAATGCTCACGAGCACCTTGTAAAAAGCCGTTTGTATCAAAGCCAGGCGGTAAGTTAAAAGGCACATCGTCGCCGTGTGCAGTATTATTAGCAAATCCTGTACTTGTTGTTTGTTCATGCTCAATAGGTGCTTGTTTAAATGCATTTTGTGACATGCCAGCACTGGCCAGTTGAGGCGACTGCCTTGCGCGCATAAAGCCACGAACAAGTTTAAATATTATAAAGGCTGCACCCGCAAGTAAAATCATCTCTAACAGCTGAAACCCTTCAAAATCACCACCTAACATAGCAGCAATTAAGCCACCAGCAAGCAGCCCACCAAATACACCCGCCATAATGCCTTTTTTATTAGATGCTGGCTTTGCCGCAGGCGCAACTGCCTTGGTATCTGTTTGTTGCTTTTGTGCGGTTTGTTGCGTAGCTGGAGTTTTACCACGTTTGCTACTACCAAACTTTTTACGTGCTTGTGCATCAAAGCTTGCAGTCATTAGCAAGGCCAACAAAGATAAAATAACGACAAAATTCTTCATGAAAATCCTTAAATAAAATAAAGTGTCGATTATACCTATAGAAATATTATTTACTTTAAAAATCAGTTGGCTGGTTGGTAATATTTAAGGGGCAGGAGTAAATTACTAAACATTAAGCACACCGCTTAGCAGGTCTAAGCGGTGCGAGAAGCTACAAGGTTACAGCCAGCGAATAGCGCCAGAAACACGTTCATTATACATATTCACCGGCGCACCTAAGCTGGCAATTAATACGGTATCGGCTTGTTGGCCTCTATTAATATGGCCTTCAAATCTGTCATCATGAAAGTCATCAGAGCCCATTTCAAACACTTTATTTTTAGTCGGCACAATAAATACCGTCATAGGGCCAAAGTCAGATTCAAACACTAAATGTATGCCTTTCTCCCCTTTAAAGTCACAAAACATAGCGTAAGTAATTTTACCGGGTAGCTCACTTAATTGTCCGCCAAGTAAGGCGAGCTTTTCATTCACGCTTTGCAGGCTAATTGCTTGTGTTTTATCGAGAGAATTTATTTCGTGATAAACGTGGGCTAAAGCATGCTCACCTGCGCCATAGGTATTTTGCTCAGAACTAAAAAAGAATGCACTTATAGTAACAACAAACGAAGCGGCTAGGGCTAAATGTACTCGGTCAAACTTAAAGCGCGATCGCGATGCAATAACGTTTTTATTAGCCGGTATTTGCGCTTGTTGCTGTGCTTTTTCTTTTAAAGAGGTGTTTAAAAGAATTCGCTCGGCTAGGTTTTCAGGTACCGGAACGTCATTAGCTGCACTTTGTAAATATTTATCGAAATCTTTCATGTCGTTAATAAACCGTTGTCGCTCTGAGTTGTCTTTAGCAAACTCGGTAAGCTCATTGTCAATATCGTTTGGCTGCGCAATAGTGCGGCGACGAAACTCAAGCTCATCCATTATTTTGATGCCCCTTTAAGTTGCTCATCATCACGGCTTAAAGCCTCTTTAAGTTGGTTTCTAGCACGGTATAGACGTGTCATTACCGTGTTTTTATTTAAATCGAGTATATTCGCAATTTCTTCGCCTGAGCAGCCCATTACTACTTGCAGTAATAACGGCTCTTTGTATTCATCAGGCAAGAGTGCAATTTGGCGCTGAATAACAGTTTGCTCCATTTCATCGTCTAAAGAGTGGCTGCTTTCATCAACCAATAATTCATCTTCTATATCGCTATAATCAAATTGTTTGCGCTCAAATCGTCGCGCGTTTTCGCGACGTAAAATCGTAAGTAACCACGACTTTGCTGCTTTTTGATCCAGTAAAGAGTCGAGCGAGCGCCAGGCACGCAAAAATGTTTCTTGTACTAAGTCATCGGCAATGTGTGGATCACGGCATAACCAATAGGCAAAGCGGTAAAGCTCTTTATGGTAAACATGAACCAAGGCTTCGTAGCGCTTTTGCTTTTGTGCCATATCAATTAAGACCTGATTATTCGATTTTTTATTTCCAAACATAAGTTCTTTTTTTAGTTAAATATTATTTAATGTAATAAAAGGCCTATACGCATTAAAATTTAATGGTAAAGGTCTTTTAATACAGCTTGTTGCGACTTTAATGTTTGAGCCTGATACTTTTTAAGTAATTTAACTATAGCTGTAAGATCGCTGGTTGTTTTTTTATTACTGTATAATTGTGTTTGTAACTGCATCACGTTATTAGTTAGTTCTGCATCATTAATAGCACGGCATAAAGTATCAATAGCGCCCATATTTTGCTTAGTTACTGTTTTTGCATATATATTTAATGCGCTATAAAACATTTTTGCATCGTTTTTATTTGCTGCATGTAATAAGTTTTTCAAACTAGGCTCAGTTGTAGCTACTACATGCGCATTATGAGTAGAACGGCTTAACCAATAAAAAATTGCAGTCACAATCCATAATAAATAGCCCAGTACAGCAACAATTATTAACCATAATGGTGTTGAGCTTTGTACTTGCAGCGGATTAGTTGCATCTATACTATTTTGTCCTGCTGCTTGGTTATTGGTATTTTGCGAATCATTTATAACCACAGGATTAGCAGCATTGCTACTAGGGATCACAGTAATAGTGCGCTCTGGTAAAGTGGCAAAGCTAATACGATTTATTTTAGTGTTATACCAAGGCAGTTTTATTTCGGGCAGCGTATAAGTGCCGGGTGTTTGTGGTAACAAAGCATAAGAGGCAATTTGCTGCGATACTACACGGCCATTACGCACCGCATTGTTATTTTCTTTTTGATCTGGGTAGCTACGGATCCCTGTAATATCGGGCATTGATATTTCGGGGAGTTGTTCTTTGGTTACACCAAGTGCCGTTAAGGTAATTGTGCGTGTGATAGGAGTGCCTACCTCAACAGTATTATCCTCTGGTTGCCATTGCTCATCTAAACTTACTAACTCACTAGGCAGCCAAGCGCCATTGTAATTACTTGGAATAGGCTTTATTTCTATTTGCTGATCATTGCCAAGTGCCGATACTTCTAACTGGCGGTAATTTTGTTGCACACGGCCTTGAAAAGCTGGGCCGGCAATAGTGTAGTCACCACTTTTTTGCGGCTGAATTAAATACTCTCGGGTAATTACTAAGTAACGTTTACCGTCAACCAGTTCATAATCTTCCGTTTGTTTACCTAGTTGGCTAAGTTGTGCATTTTCCATGCTAGGCGTGCCTAAACTGCCGTCGAGTAGCTCTTTGGCTAAATAAAGTTTAAGCGTATAAACACCGGCTTCTTGTACAAACAAAGATTTACTTGAGAGCGATGTTTTTAAAAATATATCGTTATTTTTATCGGCATCAGCTGCGCGCTTGGCTACTTTTAAAGTAATAGGCTGCGAGCTAAGCCCTGCAACAGTAAACGACGGTATAGTGTATTCACCTTCACGGCGGGTCATTAGTTTAACCGACCAGGTGGTTTGCTTGTTCATACTGCCATTTATAATATTGGTGCGGGTACTTAAGCTAGTAGGGCCAACCACAAAGCTTTTTAACAGCATTGAGGTATCGGGTTGTTCATCTTTAATTGTGTCGTCTACTGTAATATTAAGAATAAAAAACTCACCCGCTAACACCGGGTTTTTATTTACACTGGCTTCGAGTTTGGTGGCAGCCATCAATGGCATCGCACTTAATAGCAATAAACAGCAAAATAATCGCATTACCATGACTTTTCTACTCCTGTGGGGCGACGTTGATATTGTCTTTTTTGGGCTTCTAATTGCATTTTGTTCCGTAATAAAATAGCGGGATCGTCGGGCACTTTTCGCAGTAACTGATTAAGCTGCTGTGCTTGTTCTTTTTCTTCGTTAGTCAGCTCACTGGCTTGTACTGCTTGCGCTTGTTGCTCGGCAGTTTGTTGTTGCTCGTCGGGCGCAGGTTCGTTTGCAGCCTGTGGCTCACTTTGTTGCTCAGCGTTATCATTTGGCTGTTCGGCTGGTTGATTTTCACTTTGCTCGTTTTGCGGCTCAGCTTGCATGTCAGGTTTATTTTGTTGATCAGCTTGCTCTTGTGCTTGCTCAGAGTCTTTATCCGATTTATCGTCACTGTTTTTTTCACTGTCACTTTGGGCTTCGCCTTGCTCAGAATTTTTTTGCTGATCTTGCTTGGTTTCATCAGAATCTTGTTGCTGGTTTTGCTCATCACTTTTTTGCCCGTCTTGTGATTCGCCGCCGTCTTGGTTTTGTTGCTCTTGCTGCTGATTCAGTAATTGCTCAACCAGTGCTTGGTTGTCTGCGGCTTGTGTAAAGTTAGGGTGTAATGCTTGAGCTTGTTGGTAAGCATTAATTGCTTCCTCTAGCTTGCCCGCTTTAGCAAGTGCGTTACCAAAGTTATAAAAACCGGTTGCCGATTTATCATCACTAAATTGATTAACCGCGGCCTCAAAGTTCCCTTGCTGATAAAGCGCAGCGCCTTTTAATTGGCTCGATTGGGCTGTTATTGCTTGCTCATAATCTTTATTGTTATAAGCATCAAGCGCTCGTTGGTCGGTATTCTTTAAAACAGTGGGCAGCTCTACGGCATAGGCATTTTGTTGTGGTAAAAAGCTAAACACTAAAAACACACTCAGCAAAGCCGCACGTCTAAATAAATAAAGGCTTAAAGGTAGTAGCAGTAACAAGCCATAAATACCGGCGTCTATACGCCAAAGCGCATGATTTTGTTTTTCATCTTTTAGCAACTCACCATTAGCGCTAGGTGCAAAAACAGCAATGTCGGCGCTACTTGGCTGATAACTAGCAAATTTACCGCCGCTGTTTGTAGCTAAACTTTTTAGCTGGCTGGTATTAATAGTCGGCACTACAATTTGCCCGTAGTGGTCTTTTAAAAATCCGCCTTCGGGTAGTTTAATTGGCGCACCTTGGGCGGTGCCTACACCGTAAATATTTAATCGGTATTGGGTGTTTTTAGTAAAAGTGCTCACCTCACTTTGCTCTTGCTGATCAATGCCGTCGGTTATTAAAATAATATCGCCATCTAGGTAACCGGCTTGTCCTAATAGCTCTTTTGCTATATCAAGGCCAGCTAAAACATTAGAGCCTTTGTCGGGCATTATTTCTGGGCTTAAGCTAGGTATTAGGTTTTCAAGTGTAGTGGCGTCGTTGGTTAGCGGTGAAATGGTATAAGCACTGCCTGCATAGGCTACTAGCGCTGTGTCGCCTTCTTTAAATAAATCAATCATATCGAGGGCTTTAAAACGCGCCTGCATTAATCTATTTGGTAAAATATCTGTGCTGTACATAGAGTACGACATGTCCATAACAATAACGCGAGCGTTTTTGCTTTGAAACACAGGTACTTGCTTTTCTTCAAAGCTGGGGCCGGCACTAAATATAATCCCTAAGCTGCAAAATAGCGCTAGTAACCAAAGTGGCTGGTTAGTTTTAGTGCTTGCGTCGCTCATAATAAACTGTGCTAAATGCGGTGCAATTAGCTGCTCATTGGTGGCTTTTTTGCGCTTAATTAAGGCAACAAAAAATAACCCAACTGCGGGTATGAGTAACCACAAAATAGCAGGGCGAATAAATTCAAAATCCATTAGTTAGGCTCCTTTATTGCGCGCAGGGTTGTTAACATTACTTTTAAGCTAATTAATAAAATAGCGATTAATAACGGCAAGTAAAATAATGAGCTTTGCGGGCGAAAGGTTTGCTCATCTACACTAATGGGCTCTAATTTGTCTAGTTCGGCATAAATTTGCTGTAAACCGGCTACATCTTTAGCTCTAAAGTACAAGCCGCCAGTTTGCTCGGCTATGCGTTTTAATAACCCTTCATCTATTGTGTCGCCGCTCATACCGCCCATATTAAATAAACTAAACCCACGAGGATTATCTGAGCCAACGCCAATGGTATACACTTTTATACCAGCATCGCGGGCAAGCAGTAGGGCTTCTTCGGGTTTTAAATTACCCGCAGTGTTTTGCCCGTCGGTTAGCAGCACCACAATACGATTGCTTTTATCTTTGTTTGCAAAACGTTTTACCGACAACCCTAAAGCATCGCCAATGGCAGTGGCGCGGCCAACTAAACCAATTTGTGCCTCAGAAAGCATTTTACTTACGGTTTTTACATCACGCGTAAGGGGGGTTTGTAAAAAGGCGGTGTCGCCAAATAAAATAAGGCCGAGCCTGTCGCCTTGGCGCTGCTCTATAAAATCAGTTAATACCGCTTTAACCATAGTTAAGCGGTCAACATATTGGCCATTGTAAGCCATGTCTTGCTCGGTCATAGAGCCTGATAAATCAACCGCCAGCATTATATCGCGGCCTTCGTTTGGCATTGAAATAGGATCATCTAACCAAGTAGGGTTTGCCGCAGCTATTACCAGTAATAGCCATATAACCCACTCGAACGGGGTTAAGCGCCGTGCATGAGCTTCAACGCTTTGGCTGGTTAAGTTATGTTTGGCAAAGCTTGGGATCCGCAGTCGAGTGTGCGCATTGTTTACAGCCGGTTTTAGTAATAATAGTAATAAAGGCAGGGGGAGTAATATAAACAGCCATGGCCAGCTAAATTCAAACATTAACCACTTCCTTTAACTTAAATTGCTTAATTGCTTGGCGAAACTTATTTTCTAGCGCGCTATTGTTTTGCTCAAGATTATAAACACTGAGAATTTCTTGTTCACTAAAACTTAATCCGGTTAGTGTATTAAGCGTATTACACCACTGCTTGGTAGATTGCGTAGCAAGGCGTTTATCATAATAGGCAATGACTAAGCGTTTTAAAATAATATGTAATTGCTGAGGATCAGTGTGCTGTTGGCTTAAATTAACCGCGAAGCGTTTTGGTTGTTTAAATTTATAACGCTTATAAGCCATATAAATTGCGGCGCTTAGCAGCAATAACAAAACGGCAATAATAACCCACCAAGCAGGGGCAAGTGGCCACCAATTTACTTGGCTTGGCGCTATTATGTCGTGTAGGCCATCAAGTGGAGACGTTTGCATGGTTATTTTCTCACTAATTGCAGCTCAAGCGGTGTGGCTGCATTGAATGATATTAAATTAAGACCCGATTTAGTTAAGCGATTAAAGCGTGTGCTAAATGCCTGTTCGGCATTTTTAGCAAAGCGCGCTCTAAAACTACTATCCATAAGTGGTAGGGCAAAGTCTTGGCCATTGGCGCTTACTGTAACGGCTTGTTTAAATGCCGGTAACTGATGCTCAAATGGATCGCTTATGTGGCAACCAATTAGCTCGCAGTGACGGCTTAGTATTTCGAGCTGTTTAAAGCTGGCGTCGTCTAGGGCATTAAAGTCAGAAATTAAATACACTAAACTACCGGGTTTAGCCAAATGGTTAAGGCGCTTTAAGTTATCGCTAAAGTTGTTAGTGGCTTGCTCGTCAATTGCGTTAAGGGCTTGCTGGTGGCTATCACACAAATTATGACACAGCTTTAATACCGCTTTTTCACGGGCGCTGGGCTTGAGTTCTAAATGAGAGTGCTGATTAAATACAATGCCACCAATACGGTCACCACGTTGGCAGGCCGACCAAGCAACTAATGCGCTAATGTGCGCGGCTTGCACCGATTTTAATAACAACTGCGAGCCAAATAGCATCGAGTTTGAAAAATCAGTAAAAATAAACACCGGGCGCTCTTTCTCTTCTTGAAAAAGCTTAGTGTGTGTTTCGCCAGTGCGCGCAGTTACACGCCAATCAATAGAGCGAATATCGTCGCCTTGTTGATAGTGGCGTACTTCGGCAAACTCCATACCACGGCCTTTATGCGGCGCAAGGTATTGCCCGGTTAAGGTGTTTTTAATTTTTACTTTAGGAGCCAGCTCTAGCAATTGCGCTTTGGCTTTGTAATACATCAGCTCTTTAAGCGCTAAATTAACACCGTGGCTATGGCTTTGTGCAAGCCATGCTTGGGGATCTAATGGTGTTTGCATAAGTTACGGTACGGCTACAAGTTCAACAATACGGCTAATTACCTGATCTTTAGTAATGCCATCGGCTTGGGCTTCGTAACTTAAAATAATACGATGGCGCAATACATTATGTACTACTGCCTGAATATCGTCGGGCGCTACAAAATCGCGGCCTTGCAACCAAGCATGCGCACGGGCACATTTATCAAGAGCAATAGTGGCACGTGGGCTGGCACCAAACTCAATCCAGCTACCTAGTTGTGCATCTAACTTAGCGCCTTCACGGGTAGCTATAATAAGCTGTACTAAATACTGCTCAAGTGGTGGTGCTAAATAAAGGCCTAAAATAGCTTTACGAGCGGCAAATAAATCGCTTTGACTAATTTTTTGCATTACTGCTGGTTGCTCGTTTAATGCTTCGCCTCGGGTTAAACGCAGTATGTCTAATTCGTGCTCTGCGCCGGGGTAACCTATACTCAAATGCAGTAAAAAACGGTCAAGCTGCGCTTCAGGTAGCGGGTAAGTGCCTTCTTGCTCCAGCGGGTTTTGTGTGGCCATTACTAAAAATAAGTCACTTAGCGGATAAGTATTTTTACCCACAGTTACTTGGCGCTCTGCCATGGCTTCTAATAAGGCTGATTGTACTTTAGCTGGGGCACGGTTTATTTCATCAGCTAAAATAAGATTATGAAACAGTGGGCCTTTTTCAAATACAAACTCACTGGTTTGCTGACGATAAATATCAGTACCAGTAATATCGGCAGGGAGCAAGTCGGGCGTAAATTGCACCCGCTGAAACGAGCCTTCAATGCCTTTAGCTAAGGCGTTTACGGCGCGCGTTTTTGCAAGGCCAGGAGGGCCTTCTACTAATAAGTGGCCGTCAGCTAAAATGGTAATAAGTAGCGCTTGAGTAAGCTCTGGCTGGCCAATAATTTGTGTATCTAAGTACGTTTTTAATTGTGAAAATGCGTTAGCTGCCATAATAAATAGACTGTCCTCGTCAGCTGGAATAATACCAAAGTTATTTGGGTACGAAATACTGACCTAGTTATAAGGTTTAAAATTGGATAACTCAAGAGTTAGACTGTATTTTTAAAAATAGTTCGTTATTTATTAACGACTTTTAGCCTATCACAAAACTTTGTAAATGCGTCTAAAAAAGCCTATTGTAGTACTTATATAGTAGGTCTTAGAGAATTTTATTTGCCTACTAATCGATAAATTTCAGTTTATCTATTGGCTTTAGTACACGGGTTGTTTAGAATCGAGTAAAACAAACAGGTCAGACCTGTCAGCGGGAGCATAATTAATGTCTGAGCAAAACATACTTAAAACACCAAAAGGCGATCGTATAGCCATAGTTAGCGGCCTACGTACACCTTTTGCCAAGCAAGCAACAGCGTTCCACCATGTACCTGCACTTGATATGGGTAAACTTGTGGTTAACGAAATGCTTGAGCGATTAAATTTCAACAAGTCAGAAATTGATCAACTTGTATTTGGTCAGGTAGTACAAATGCCAGAGGCACCAAATATAGCACGCGAAATTGTATTAGGTACTGGCATGCCGGTATCGGTTGATGCGTATTCAGTATCACGTGCCTGTGCGACTAGTTTTCAGGCTATTGCCAACGTTGCTGAGTCTATTATGGCCGGCTCTGTTACTGTAGGTATTGCTGGTGGCGCCGATTCTTCATCGGTACTACCCATTGGCGTGAGCAAAAAATTAGCTGGCAGTTTAGTTGATTTAAATAAAGCGCGTACCTTAGGTCAGCGCTTAAAAATATTTTCAAAGTTGCGTTTAAAAGATCTATTGCCAGTGCCTCCTGCGGTTGCAGAGTACTCAACAGGCCTTTCAATGGGGCAAACTGCTGAGCAAATGGCTAAAACACATAACATTAGCCGTGAAGATCAAGATGCATTAGCGCATCGCTCGCATTCATTAGCAACCCAAGCATGGGCAGATGGAAAATTAAAAGATGAAGTAATGACGGCGCACTTACCGCCATATAAAAGCTTTATTGAAGAAGATAACAACATTCGTAAAAACTCAACGGTTGAAGGCTACGCTAAGCTTAAGCCAGTATTTGACCGCCAACACGGTACAGTAACTGCAGCAAACGCCACCCCATTAACCGACGGTGCAGCTGCGGTATTAATGATGAGCGAAAGCAAAGCAAAAGCACTGGGTTACGAAATCCTTGGTTATGTACGCAGTTTTGCGTTTTCAGCCATTGGTGTTGAAAAAGATATGCTTATGGGTCCAGCTCATGCCACGCCTATCGCACTAGATAGAGCGGGTATTACCCTTGCCGACCTAGACTTAATAGAAATGCACGAAGCGTTTGCATCGCAAACACTTGCTAACATGAAAATGTTTGCCTCAGATAAGTTTGCGCAAGAGCACTTAGGTCGCAGCAAAGCGATTGGCGAAATTAACATGGATAAGTTTAACGTATTAGGTGGATCGCTTGCTTATGGACATCCATTTGCAGCAACCGGTGCTCGCTTAATTACGCAAAGCTTATACGAGCTTAAGCGTCGTGGTGGCGGTTTAGCATTAACAACAGCCTGTGCTGCAGGTGGTTTAGGTGCAGCTTTTGTATTGGAGAGTGCGTAATGTCAGATTCAGTATTTAATTTAACGGTTGATGAAAATAAAATCGCCGTAGTAACTATAGATGTGCAGGGCGAAAAAATGAATACCCTGCGTAGTAGTTTTGCCGATGATTTAAAAGCCTTACTAGCCGAAGCTAAACAGCAGTCTGTAAAAGGCATGGTATTTATTAGTGGTAAAAGTGATAACTTTATTGCTGGCGCTGACGTTAAAATGCTTGATAGCGTGCAAAAGCGTGAAGATGCTTTAGCTATTAGCGAGTTATGTCACCATGCATTTTTTGACATGGAAAACCTACCTTTCACTACGGTTAGTGCTATTCATGGCGCAGCTTTAGGTGGTGGATTAGAGTTTGCATTAGCCTGTGATTATCGCGTAGGCACCGACAGTAGTATTACCATAATTGGTTTGCCAGAAGTGCAATTAGGTTTATTACCTGGCGGTGGCGGTACTCAGCGTTTAACTAAAATAATTGGCATTCAAAAAGGCTTAGAATGGATGCTAACTGGTAAGCAAATTCGTGCAAAGCAAGCTAAAAAAGCTGGTGTATTAGATGATTGCGTACCACATAGCGTGCTATTAAAAGTAGCGAAAGAATTTGCCGCTAAAGGCAAAGCACCAGCTAAAGAGCCAAAACTCGACACCGTGAGCAAGCTGCTAGAATCAAATCCGTTTGGCCGTAACTTTATCTTTAAAAAAGCAAAAGAAAACGTCATTAAACAAACGGGCGGACATTACCCTGCGCCACTTTTAATTATTAAAGCAGTACGTGCAAGCGTAGAGCTCGATAAGCTAAAAGCGTATAAAACCGAAGCGGAAAGCTTTGCAACGCTGGTAATGAGCGATGAATCAAAAGCGCTGCGCAGTGTATTTTTTGCAACCACAGAAATGAAAAAAGACTGGCGTAACGACGACGCACCAGCAATTAACAAAACCGCAGTGTTAGGTGGCGGACTAATGGGCGCAGGTATTGCGCACGTAAGTGCCGTTAAAGCTAAAGTACCGGTACGTATTAAAGATGTAGCAGAGCAGGGCATTAGTAATGCAATGAGCTACACCTATAAAATTTTAGATAAGCGCATAAAGCGCCGTATTATGTCTAAAGCCGATATGCAGCTAACAATGAGCCGTATTACAGGCGCTACCGATTACAGCGGTTTTAAAAATATAGATTTAGTAATTGAAGCGGTATTTGAAGATCTTGAGCTTAAACAAGGCATGGTTGCTGATGTAGAACGTGAATGCCAAGAAAATACTATTTTTGCAAGTAATACCTCGTCATTACCTATTTCGCAAATTGCAGCTCAAGCTCAGCGCCCTGAAAACGTGATTGGTTTACATTATTTTTCACCAGTAGAAAAAATGCCACTGGTAGAAATTATTCCACACGCAGGCACCTCAAAAGAGACCATTACTCGTGTGGTAAATTTTGCGCGCAAGCAAGGTAAAACACCTATTGTAGTAAAAGATACCGCCGGCTTTTATGTAAACCGTATTTTAGCGCCTTACTTAAACGAAGCGGCTAACTTAATGCTAGCAGGCGAGCCAATTGAAAAAATTGATGCAGCCTTAGTTGAGTTTGGTTTTCCGGTAGGTCCATTGGCATTACTTGATGAAGTGGGTATTGATATTGGTTCTAAAATTGCGCCAATTTTAGAAAAAGAGCTAGGCGAGCGTTTTAAAGCACCCGATGCATTTACTCGTATGATAGAGTCAAAACGCCTTGGTCGTAAAACTGGTCGTGGCTTTTATGAGTACGATAAAAAAGGTAAAAAGGTTGATGAGTCAGTTTACGAACTACTAAACGTTACCCCAGCTCCACGTTTAAATAAAAGCGAAATTGCCAAACGTTGTATCGCACAAATGCTAAATGAAGCGGTTCGTTGTTTAGACGAAGGCATTATTGCCAGCCCACGTGACGGTGATATTGGTGCTATTTTTGGTATTGGTTTTCCACCGTTCTTCGGCGGACCATTTAGCTATATGGATAAACTAGGCGCAAGTAAAATAAGCTCAGACATGTCTACATTAGGCAGTAGCAATGCAATTTTTACCCCTTGCGACACGCTTGTAGCAATGGCAGAGTCAGGTGCTAAGTTTTATGCCGCTCAGCCAAGCGCAGAGCCAACAGTTGAGTCAGAGCTTGCAGAGCAAGCCACTGACGATGCTGCAGCGCCAAGTGCTAAAGAATAAGTAAATAAGCATTTACTAATAAAAACCGCATTTTATATGCGGTTTTTTTATGGCTAAATTATTTAAGCGAAAGCCTATTAAAAAGTTTACTAACCACTCAAATTATTAAACTCACTAAATATCACTCGAATAAGTAATAAACCATACCCTTAGAGAGTATTGTCTACTGCTTGAAAGTGGGTTTTTGTACTTGCTGATATTTAAAGGTAAACGCTGTGTGTTGAAAAGTGTTTTGGCATCGAGGTATATAACAGGATGTTTGAATTTAGCTTTAGGGGGGCTAAATATTGGTAATAAATACGCTTGAAGTACTTCAAGCGTATTTAAAATAAAATGGAGTATTTAAAGATGGGCGGCGATAATTTTTTTATCTTTTTCAGGCATGTTATCTACCACTAAATCAAATGAATTATCAATCATTCGCTTAATCTCATTTTGCGGGATTGTGCCATCTAGTATTATGGTATTCCAAAGGCGTTTATTCATATGATAGCCAGGGATCACTGCAGTAAACATATCTCTTAATGCTAGTGCTTCGTCGGGGTCACATTTTAAATTTAACCACCAAATAGGCTCGCCATTGGCGTCGTTATTATCATCATTACCCAGTGCAAGGGTGGCAAACATTTTATGGTTTACCTTGTAAACATCAACTTCTTTAGAAAAAGGTTGGGTTACTTTAACTAGTGGTTTGTTAACTAAATACTCATGTACAGTTTGTTGGTCCATGATCCATTCCTTGAAGTCATACTCGATGAAACTACCATAACAGTTTTTTTAATGTTTGATTATATGTATTTTTGTAAAAATCATAATTTTATGAGTTAATCCAAGGTATAGCGGGGTTTTGAAGCAGTTTTAGTTGAACAAAATCTAGTTCGTGGTATGTTTCTCAGAGTCAAAAATAATAGGAATATATTCATGCCAAAGGCGAGTGAAGTTAAAAAAGGGACAGCCATTGATTTTAATGGCCGCGTTTTAGTTGTAAAAGATATAGTACGCTCAGTTCCACAAGGTCGTGCTGGTGGTAGTTTGTACCGTATGCGTTTATACGACGTAGTAACGGGCAGCAAAGTGGATGAAACATTTAAAGACAGTGATATGTTAACACTTGCTGATTTAACTCGTCGTGAAGCGATGCTTTCGTACATTGATGGTGACGAGTATGTGTTTATGGATAACGAAGATTACACGCCATATAACCTAAGTAAAGATGCGATTAGCGAAGAGATTTTGTTCGTAAATGAAGAAACTCAAGGCGTGCACGTTATTGTAATAGATGGCGCACCGGTTGGCCTAGATTTGCCATCAAGTGTTGAACTGGTTGTGGAAGAAACCGACCCATCTATTAAGGGTGCTTCGGCGAGTGCACGCTCAAAGCCGGCGCGTATGTCTACAGGGTTAAATATTTCAGTTCCTGAGCATATTTCTACAGGCGATCGTATTCGTATCAATACTGCAGAGCATAAATTTATGGGCCGTGCTGAAAAGTAAGCGCCTAATTATTTATATTAAAAAGCCGACTTGTTCGGCTTTTTTTATTGCTTAGATTCAAATAGTAAGTGCATAGCTTTAAAAATAGTCATTTTATGGTTAAAATACGCGGCTTGTTTTTACAGGTTTAGGTATTGCTTTGATTTTTGTTTTATTAAGCGCAGTGTTTATAGCGATTATGTATTTAGAGGCGATTAAAAAGGGTATGCCGGTTAAGCGTTGGCTGTTGTTAGCGGGTTTACTTGGGCCGGTTGCATGGTGTTTGTTTAATTTACATTATCGCCGTGCGTTACTGCGAAGTGTAGGTATTAACCCTTGCATATGGCGTCCTTAATTTTTTATTTCTGTTTTTTAACTTTAATTAGTGACAGCCACTTTTTTAATCGGGCTAATTAAACTAGGTACAGACTTGCTGTGCTGGAGTTTTAAAAATTCGGTAAACTCATCTTTTGATAGCGGCTTAGAGTAATAGTAGCCTTGTACTGTTTCACAGTTTAATTGTTTGAGTATTTCTATTTGCGACGCTTGCTCTACGCCCTCTGCAACCACATGTAGGTCAAGGTTATGGGCAATAGTAACAATTGAGTCGACCATATTGCGGCCGCGCTCGTTTTTCATGTCATCGATAAAGGCTTTATCAACTTTAAGCGTATTAAGCGGAAACTGCTTTAAATAGGCCAGCGAAGAGTAGCCGGTACCAAAGTCGTCCATTGCTAAATGAATACCTCGGGCGCTGAGTGAGCACATTATTGCGATAGCATCTTTAGGGTCGTCCATTACCGTGCCTTCGGTAATTTCTAGCTCTAAAAAGTAAGAGGGCAATGCATTTTTTTGTAAAATCACATCAATACGTGTTGTTAGGTCGGGTAAACTAAATTGCTTTGCCGATAAATTCACAGCAACTCTGCCATTAAATAAGCCCGCATCAAGCCACTCTTTTACATCGCGACAGGCTTTATTTAAAACCACTTCACCAATTTCTATTATTTGCCCTGTTTCTTCTGCTATTGGGATAAAAACACCCGGGCTAATAATGCCTTTTTTAGGCGTGATAAAGCGTACTAATGCCTCCATTCCCACAAGTTTACCGGTATGAATATTCATTTTTGGTTGGTAATACACGGCAAAATGATTTTCTTTTAAACCAAAGCGCATTAGGTTTTCTATTTGCAGGCGCTTTACGGCTTCACGGTTCATGGTGTCATTAAAAAACAGATAACTATTACCTTTCTTTTTAGCGTGGTACATAGCTGTGTCGGCATTTTTTAATAGTAGCTCTGGGGTATTACCATCTTCAGGGAACAACACAATGCCAACGCTTGAGGTAATGGCAAGCTCATGTCCGGCCATTTTAAAAGGCGTAGCAATAGCCGCTAAAAACTGTTTAGCGGTGCGGGTAATCGTATATATGTCGTTAGTATCAGACATTACCAGTGCAAACTCATCGCCGCCTAAACGATAAAACACGTCATTTTCGCGAGTGAGCTTATTTAGCCGCATAGCGAGTTTAGCTAATAAGCTGTCACCTAGTTGGTGCCCTAAAGAGTCATTTATTTTTTTAAAGTTATCTAAGTCGAAAACTAACAAAGCATGGTGCGAGTTTAGTTGCCCTAATTTTTGTAAGTCGGTAAAAAACAAATTACGGTTAGGCAGGTTGGTGGTGCGGTCTCTATTGGAGAGGTTATGCAGTTGCGATTCGGCTTTTTTACGCTCGGTTAAATCAGAGTATACAACGACATAGTTAGTTATTTGGTTTTGATCATTTCTAATTTCATCAATCGAAATTTCTATGGGTAATAAAACATGTGCACTATTGCGTAATTTAACTTCTTGTTGCAGGCTATCTCGCTGGTATACGGTTTTTTTAATGGTGTTAATGTAACTTTTATCGTAGCCGGGCAAATTAAAATCTTTTTTAAGGTACTGCTCGCGCACGCCACCAAATAAGGTTAAAAAGCTGGGGTTAATATCGACTAACTTAAAGTTTTTATCGTAAATAGCCAGGGCGTCGGTTAGCGATTCAACGCATTTTGCAAAAAGGTTTAAGCGCTCTTCGGTTAGCTTTAATTGTGAAATGTCGCGCACTGTGCCTGTCATGCGTAAGGGACTAAGGTTGGTGTCTTTTTCTATTATTTTGCCGCGATCGAGTACCCAGAGCCAGCCGCCAAAATGATCTTTAATCCGATAAGTCGCTTCAAAAAAAGGAGTTTGCTGAGCAAAGTGTTTTTTAAGTAAATATTCTACTTGGGTAATGTCGCTTGGGTGAATAAGGCTTTTATTAGGTGGAAACTCTGTTGATAATATTGAATCCATTAAGTACTTATCGTTAATACGAAGTACTTTACCGGTTTTTATATTCCAATCCCAAAGGGTATCGCCACTGCCTTCAACAGTGCTTTTTAAGCGTTGTTCAGAAAGCATAAGTTGATAGCGCGAGCGCTTAAGTTTATATATAACCGTTAGCATGTAGCATAAAACAAGCACAATTATTGCGCTTGCCGTAACTGCAACGGTATTTAAATTTAAGTTAAAAGTTGCCTCTAAGGCATATAGGCTATGCGAGGCAACTAATAGGGCTAATAGTAAGCTTATTTTTATTATTATTGTGATCATTATTTTTATTGTTTTTATAACATTTAATTTTCAAACGACAATCTAAATCAAGCGTTACTCACTGTCAAAGAGAATGCGAGTAAAGGGCCTGATTATGCGCTTTATTAGGCTTTGCAGAGCTTAAAAATTCATACCTAGGTCTATTTTCATTAAAAAGGCTTAGCGCGTATGCTTTTATATCTGCAAGGGTTAATGCATTTAATGCATCAAGCAAGCGTTGTTGCATATGAAACTCGTGATCGCGATTACCAATAGCTAACCATAATCGTTGCGAGCGCAGTCGCAGGTTTTTATCTGCTTCGGCTATATGTGTGGTTAGGCCGTGCTTTTGTTGTAACCAATCTTGTGGGGTTAAATTATCGATATTGGTTAAATAGTCATGAATAAAGTTATTATGGCGCTGCAGTATTGTTTTGGCTTCAAACTTGGGTGATTGCACATAAAAAACAATGCCCGCGCGGGTGTTAAAAGGCGCGTAACCGGCACCAACTAAATAGCCTAATTGTTGCGTGGTGCGTAGTTCGTTAAAATAATCTTGATTGATTAGATGATTTAGCGCCATCATTTTTACTTTTTCACTTACACAGTCGGTTTGTGCTTGATAGTAAATAAGCATAGCGTGATCATTACAAGGAAGCGTTAACTCAAAGCGCGTTACTTTGTTAATTTCAAATAATGGCCGTGTTAAATCGGCTATTACAGCGGCGCTTTTTAAGTGCGCGGCTACTTTTTTCTGAAAACTAATTGCATCAGCTTGTTGCCAGTTACCATGTAAAAATGACTCTACATGCAGGGCTTTAAAAAAGTCTTGTCTAAATTCATTAAATTGCTGAAAACACGTGTTTTTTAATGCGTCAGCCAACTCGTCTGGCTGTGGATTCCACGGCATTATTTTTGCGCCTAACATGCTAAATAGCTCACCTACGGGCTTATTTTGATTACTGTTACGCCAATGCCTTACTAATTGCTTTTTATACTCGGCAAAACGTTTAGAGCAAATTTCTACGTTAAATAAAGCATCAATGAGCTCATCAACCAGCTCTAACTGGCTTGATGAGAGCCCCGCTGTATGTAGTGTTAACCCACCTTGATGAGACGTTAAGTGATAACTAAGTCCTGCAAGTTCGGCAGGGTAAAATTGCTCGCTAACGCTATCCATAAATAAATCAGAAAAGAGGCGGGTAAGTGCCATGTGCTTTACATCTTTTACTGCAAAGTCTGAGTCCATTGCCAAGTAAAAGTGACCTTTGGCAACGCGAAAGGTGTTGTCTTGTTTAAACCAAAAATCAAAACCAGGCTCTGAAACTATTAGCTCAGGTTTTGTTTGTGGCTTAATTATATCAAACAGCTCAACGTCTTTGGTTAAATAAGGATTAACAACGGGTAAGCGCATTTCATTGAGTGGTTTATTAATATTACTTAGTGCATCGAGCCAACTTGTCGAAATTTTTTCAACCTTGTATGGTGTGTTATACCAAGCGGCTTTATGTTGAGGCTCAACCCCCGGGTGAATAAGTACCAAGCGCATATTGTGTGGCTTTAACCATTGCATGGCCATTTTATGGGTGGCGTGTTTAAAGCCTTCCATTAAATAGTCGCCTTGTAAGTAGTTTGGCTCATCGTAATGTTGCATATTAATGCTTAAGTTACTTACCCAGTCTATTAAGCGCGATTGTTCTTGGTTATCGAAGGCAATTTGTAATAGCTTCTTTTTATCTTGGTATAAGCGCGGCAGTTGTTCAATATTGTTATTAATGAGGCAAATATATTCAAAGATCATTTCAATAATATCTTCAAAGTATTCAATACCTTCATCCGTTAGCGCCATACTAATATTAAAGTCTTTAAAATTACTGCCATTAATACCACCTCCGGCAGAAAGTGCATTTATCCAGCCTTGCTGTTTTAAAATAGAGTATAACGAGCCCGCACCTTCATAACCGAGTAAGTGTGCAATAAAGCTCACTGTTTTGTGACGATAAAAGTCATCAATATTAGGCATTGCAAAGCTCACTATAAGCTTTTGCATATGCTTATGAGGTTCAATGTGCAGCAGTTTTCCTAGGTCTTGCGCTCGGTATAGCGGCGCACTAATTGCGGGTTTTGGTTGCTTGGCGTTACCACAAACCGCAGTAAAGTATTGTTTTGTCCATGCTTGGAGAGTGTCGAGCTCCTCATTAGCGCATATGACCAAAGTCATGTATTGAGCTTGGTAAAACTGCTTAAAAAAGTCTCTTAGCTCGTCGCTAATGCAGCGCTCTCTGTCGGCTAATGTTTGTAAATTACCTACCGAAAATTTAGCAAAAGGGTGAGCCGGATTAACCGTTTCTTTATGTACTTGGTATATACGACGGCCGTCGTCTTTAATTTTTAATTTAAATTCTGCTTCTATCGCGTTACGTTCTTTTTCTGTTTCTGCAGCATTTAATAATGGCGCAATAAAAAACCGGCTAAATTGCTTTAGCGCATGTTCAAATTCTTGATTATTAATGTCAAAAAAGTAGCAAGTGTGCTCAGTTCCGGTCCAGGCATTGGTATTGCCGCCCGCTTGTGATACAAAATTATTAAAGCTACCTGAGTCAGGAAATTGATCTGTGCCTAAAAATAGCATGTGCTCTAAAAAGTGTGCTAAGCCTTGCCTATCAACAGGGTCGTCAAAATGTCCAGCATTAACAGCCATAGACGCAGCGGCTTTTGTTGCATCTTTATCTTGCACTAAGAGTACTTTTAGACCATTGTCCAGTGTTAGAGCGCGGTAGGCTCTGTTATCATTGCGACTGATATTCAAATGATGCTCCTGAAACTAAATGTTTACTTGTTAACAACAGATGATAACTTCAGGACAGAGAAATACAGCGATAAGATTTACCTGAATATCATGACAGAACTATTTAAGAAAAAAATAGTGTTACCTTGTTAATATAGCGGAAGAACGGGCAAATTGGCTACTGTTTTATATTCTTTAATTGGTTGATTTATTATGAAAACAATCTTAATAATGCGCCACGGCGAAGCAACGCCAATGCAGGCCGATGATGCAGCGAGACAGTTAACCCAAAAGGGTCATATTGAAGCTGAAAAAATGGGGCTGTGGCTGGCAAAAAACTATTCACCCGATGCGCTGTTAGTTAGTCCTTACATTAGAGCTCAACAAACAGCAAAAGGGGTTGCTAAAAATAACACGTTTAAATTTAGCGAAACCTGCAAAGACATTATACCTGAAGGTAAACCGCAAATTGCAGCCGATTACATCGAAACGTTAATAGCGGCGCATCCTGCGTGTAATACTTGGCTAGTAGTGGCGCACATGCCCATAGTAAGTTATTTGGTTGATCAGTTATGTGTGGGCCATATGCCTATTTTTAATACCGGTGCAGTTGCCGTAATTAATTATAATGAGCAAACCCAGCGCAGCGAATATAAAAACATAAATGCGCCTGACACTGTTTAATGCCAAACAATTTGGAAAATATAAATTATGACAATTGAACGCCTTCAAACTAATGCGCGTATGAGCCGCATAGTAAAGCATAACGGTATTATTTATCTGTGTGGACAAGTTTGTGCAGACGCTGAAAAAAATATTAAAGAGCAAACTCAAACTATGCTCGATAAAGTAGCTACTTTACTAGATGAAGCCGGCAGCTCGAAAGAGAATATGCTAAGCGCGACTATATATGTAAAAAGCATGGAGTATTTTGCTGAGATGAACGAGGTGTGGGATGCCTGGGTACCTGAAGGCTATGCCCCTGCACGCGCCTGTGTTGAAGCTAAAATGGCTCGAGATGGCTTGCTTGTTGAAATTTCGGTTGTTGCTGCAGTTAAGTAATTAGCAGCTATTAAGCTGCTAATCTTTTGAATTTAAAATGCTTAGATGATTAATACAATTAACTCTTTGGGTCCATGTGCGCCATAGGCAAGCGTCTGTTGAATATCAGCAGTTTTTGATGGACCCGAAATAAACACCACATTAGTAGGCAGCTTATTATGCCACTGCTCCTTTTCAAGTAACTCACTAAAAGTGGGGTAGAGTGTTTGGCTATCCACAATAACAAAGTGTACAGGGGGCACTAACGATAAAGTGCGCGGCTCAGCAACTGTAGGCCACAACACAATCGTGCCCGTTTGCGCAATTGCGCAGCGTGAGCCTGTAATACCAGCCGCTACCTGATCAAACAACCGCTCTTTATGTTCACTAAAGTCAAAGTTATACTTTTCGAGAGTGATCGCGCTGTTTAGCTGTTCAATCTCATTAGTATATTGGCACTGCTCGCCGTATAGTAAGTGATTAATATTACGTTTTTTCAATTCAATATAAATATGTGTCGCTAATTCGCTGCGAGCTATGCTTATCACTTGCGCATGGTTACTTTTTAATTGTGTAGTAAACTGCTCAAGGTATTGCTGCGGGGTTAACTTAGCATAGTTAACAGCGTATTCTTGAGGAAGTTTGTCATAATCTACTTCTTGTATCTGCTGTTTCAGCTTGTTTAAAATACTTCTGCGTGCATTACTCATTATGATTCCTTGCGTTGCTTTAGCTGCTTTGCTTTTTCACGTTCTTTCACTCGTTGGTGCAATGTTTTTGACGCTAGTTTTGGCGCTGTTCTAGCTTCGGTCCAAGGACCAAGTTTCGCGGGTAATAAAAACCGTAGCCGTGTTACTAGCCACATGCTCGATTGATACAGCCAAGGAGAGCGATGAATGATGGACCAGATACTCCATATCAACACTTCTTTATTTTTACGACCACTGCCTTGGCCTTTCATTATATGTGGTTGCTGCGATGCTGGTTTGACGCTTTCTTGGCGTAGTCGTAACAGTAATTTAGGGATCGGAATTTTAACCGGGCATACATCACCGCATGCGCCACATAACGACGAGGCGTTGGGGTGATGAGTAGTTGCTTCTAGCCCAAGCATGTGGGGCGAGACAATTTTCCCGATAGGCCCAGGGTATACTGTGCCATAAGCATGACCACCAATACGAGTATACACGGGGCAGTGGTTCATACAGGCACCACAGCGAATACACTGTAATGTTTGACGTAGCTCTTCATCGCTATACATTTGACTACGGCCATTATCGAGTAACACCAAATGTACCTCTTCTGGGCCATCTTTTTCACCGAGCTGGCGTGGGTGACTAATCATATTAAAATAGGTTGAGATCGCTTGGCCGGTTGCACTGCGTGTTAATAAGCTCAGAAGCGGGGGAATATCAACAAGCTTTTCAACCACTTTTTCTATGCCGGTGATGGCAATATGTAACTTGGGCACTGTGGTACACATACGGCCATTGCCTTCGTTCTCTACTAAACATAATGTGCCCGTCTCGGCAACGGCAAAATTAACCCCAGTGATACCCACATCGGCATGGCAAAATTTATCGCGAAGTACTTTTCTCCCTTGCTGAATGAGTGCATCTACGTCGGTGGTGTGCTCAAAACCGGCGATGTTTTTTGTAAATAAATCGGCAACTTGCTGCTTATTTTGGTGAATCGCCGGCATAATAATATGTGACGGGTGCTGTTTAGCGAGTTGTACTATGTACTCACCCATATCAGATTCTAAGCACTCAATATTATTAGCTTCGAGATGATCGTTAAGCGCGGTTTCTTCAGACACCATCGACTTGCCTTTAACCACCGTTTTGCCATCTTTATCAGCAATAATTGCGCTAATAATTTCGTTGGCTTGCGAGCAGGTTTCGGCCCAATGAACCTTAATACCGTTTTGTGTCAGTTGTTGCTCTAACAGCTCTAACAAAATCGGTAACTTTACTAAACTACGTTGTTTTATTAGTTTACATTGCTCTCTAAGTGTTTCTAGCTCATCAAGGTCGCTAAAAGCATTTTTGCGTTTCTCGACCAGATAATCCATGGCGCCGCGAAAATTACTGCGCAGTTCATCGTTAGCTAGGTCGCGTTTAACATTTTCTTTGAAAGAACGCGCTGAAGCGGCATATTTACTTTCGTCTTGTGTCGCTTGACGTGGATCGATATGTTTTTCACTCATATCTCACCTCCTGCGGTGGTGCGACTTAATAGGTAGCTGGCGATATGCTCCCCTTGTAATGGCGCTTTTTGATGCCTCAGTGCGCCATTAATGTTCATCATACATCCCCAGTCAGCACTGACATAACGTACTACGTCGGCGGCTAGTAAGTTGGCGCTTTTATCGGCCACCATTGCATTAGAGATATCACCATGCTTTACTGCAAAAGTGCCACCAAAGCCGCAGCATTCACTTTCATAGTCATGGGTTATTAACTCGACTTGGCTGAGCTGGGATAATAATTTTTTGCTGGTGATATGCACGCCCATTTCTCTGCGTGCAGCGCAGGAAGTATGCATTGCAACCCGTTCATAAGGGCCGCTATCGGTTAGTTTTATTTTTAATGCATGCACTAAAAACTCAGTGAACTCAAAAATACGGTCACAAAACGCATTTATGTTAGGCTCATCTTTAAGTAGTTCTTGGTAGTGATGGCGCATCATACCGCCACAAGAACCAGAAATAACCACAATTGGAATATCTAATGCAAAATGCTTCACTTGCTCACGCGCCACCGCTTTGGCTTGCTCGGTATAGCCAGAGTTATAAGCGGGTTGGCCACAGCAGCTTTGCCCCTGCGGAAAAATAACCTCAATGCCTTGGCGCTCTAAAAACTCAATTGCGTCAATACCTGAGTCAGGAAACAGCGTATCGTTGAGGCAGGTGCCGAATAAGTAAACCTGGGTTGGGTTTGTCGGGTAGTGTCTTAGGTGTATTGTATTTAACTGGCTCATTGCTAATCCTTGTTATCCTAAATGGTTAAGTGGGTCGGTAATATTAAAGACGTAACTGGCGATCAAACCGAGTAATCCAGCAGTGAGTACGTAGTAGAATGTGGGTATGATAGTACGCTTTATGGTTGCCCCTTCTTGATTGAGTAAACCCACCGTTGCAGAGGCGGCAACGACATTATGAATTGCAATCATATTCCCAGCGGCAGCGCCGATGGCTTGCAACGCAACCAATAACGCGCCGGAAATAGACAACGCATTGGCCACTTCAAATTGAAACTGGCTAAGCATCATATTACTCACGGTATTTGAGCCGGCAATAAACGCGCCTAGGGCGCCCACCATAGGAGCAAAAAGTGGGTAGATGTCACCAAAAGTTAACGCAATTAAATTAGCCATAGCAACAGGCATGGCGTCTAAGCCGGCGTCGTTCACGCCAGAATTAATTAAAATACGTACCATAGGAATGGTAAAAATTAACACAAAGCCTGCACTGAATAGTACTTTTGAGGCATCTTTAGCGGCATCAGTAATTTCAGATACTTTCATTTTATGAATAAACAGCGTCAGCAATGATACAAACAACAAAATACCACCAGGTAAATACAATGGCGCAATACTGCCGCTAATATCCGGCTCGTCTAAAATTAGGTTAAATTGTAATGAGAATTGATTAAGCAGTGCTTTTAAATCTGTTGACAAACGACTCGCCACTAATAATAACGCCACTAGCAAATACGGCAGCCACGCTCTAAATAACGACATAGGGGCTTTGATTTTAGTGGGGGCGCTAAAAGCAATATTCCCCAGCCAAGTTGTTGGCCATTTTTCGCGCGGGGCAAAGTCCCATGACTGAGTGGGTATTAAAAACTTAGCTTTCGCGCACGGTACGACTATCGCTAGCCCAACCAAGGCACCAATTATTGAAGGAAATTCAGGGCCGATAAAAACACCGGTTAACGCATACGGGATGGTAAACGCAAGTCCAGCAAATAGAGCAAAAGGAGCCACTTGAAAGCCCTCGCGCCAGCTGTTATTTTTGCCAAAAAAGCGCGTCATCATACAGATCATTAATAACGGCATTAAAGTGCCAGTAATGGCATGGCCAATGGCAACTTCAGAGGTTATTAATACTAAAAATTGCTCCCAGCTACTGTTATTTGTCAGTAATTGTTCACTGAGTAACGCTTTATCTAAGCCATTACTAACACCAATAATAATCGGCGTACCCACCGCACCAAACGATACCGGTGTCGATTGGATCATCATGCCAATCATAATCGCTGCCATAGCAGGAAAGCCCATCGCTACCAAGAGGGGAGCTGCAATCGCAGCGGGTGTACCAAAACCGGTTGCGCCTTCAATAAATGAGCCAAATAACCAAGCAATAATAATAACCTGAATCCGCCTATCGGGACTGATATCGGCAAAACCACTGCGAATCGTGCTGATCGCACCAGAGTGTTGCAATGTGTTGAGCAACATAATGGCGCCAAAAATAATCCATAATACAGAGATTGTCACCAGCATACCTTGAAGGCTGCTTGCTAAAATACGGTTAAATGACATTTCCCAGGCAAAATAAGCAATAGCCATAGTAACGATTAACACCACGGGCATGGCACGCTTTGCTGGCCATTGCAACGGGATCAGCAATAAAGCGGCAAGTAAGATAGGAGTAAAAGCAAGCAGAGCTTGCAGGTATATCGACATAGAGTAACCACGCTTAATTTTTTATAGTAATTTTTATGCTGTTACTCTAGTAGTTAATTTATTGTTTATATATAGTCTGTAAATTAATGAATTGTTTCCAAAAAAGGTGTAATGAATGGCTAATGCCCATGAACTGACGTTATTTTCATTAGTAGTTGACGCACAATCATTTAATAAAGCAGCAGAGGTTGCGGGGATATCGACCCCAGCTCTTTCTAAAAAAATCAGTAGGCTAGAAAAGGATTTAGGTGTGCAGCTATTATATCGAACTACCCGCAAACTAAGCTTAACCGAAGCGGGCAGCTCGCTGTATCAACATGCAAAGTCAATAGAATTACAATTAAGTGACGCATTAAATAGTGTTAGTGCCTACCGTGGAGCAATTAGTGGTTCGATTAAAATGACCGTACCGACCATTTCAGGGGAGCTACTGCTAGCGCAAGTAGTGGGCCAATTTTGTGAAAAGTACCCTAATGTGAATGTTGATATGCGGCTAGAGAATGACTTTATTGACTTGGTTGATAAACGCATTGATTTAGCGATTAGAACCGGCGTATTAGCAGATTCAAGTTTAATTGCAAAGCCTATTATTAAATCGCGTTGGGTGGTGTGTTGTGCGCCTAATTATATCGAAAAATTTGGCGAACCAAGCAACTTAGACGATCTAAGTCGACATAACTGTTTAGCCTATACCTATCAAGATAAAGGTGCTCGCGAATGGCGTTTTACTCACCAAGGTGAGGAGGTTAGTATTGCCATTAAAGGAAACTTTTCGGCTAATACCGCACAAGCACTTAGGCAAAATGCGCTATCGGGTTATGGCATTGTCTATGTACCACGTTGTTGTGTGTATGAGCATTTGCTAACTGGCGAACTGGTGGCTATTTTACCTGAGTATCAACCTCGTGAACTAGGGGTATATGCTGTGTATCCGTATACGCGCCATCAGCCAGAAAAAATTAAACTGCTGATCGAGTATATTACTAATGCCTACAGTGAACTTAGCGATTACTTTTAAGCTTGTTTTGTTTGATGGGCAGCAGAGTATGTTGAGGAACTACAATAAAAGACACAACCAAATGCTAAAGCTTATACCACTTAAAACGGTCGACATAACCACAGTGCTGGCAAGCGTTGCTTGGTGCTGTTTTATTTGATTAGCAATAAGGTAGGCATTAACACCTAAAGGCGATGCGCTTAATAATATAAGTACGTTGAGTAGTTGCGCCTCTAGCATAAACACAAATCGGCCTAACAATAATACTAAGCAGGGCAGTAATACTAGCTTTAATAATGTGGCGATTAGCGCGGGTTGCCAGTTTTGGCTTATTTTATAAAATGCTAAATTAGCTCCCAACACAAATAATGCGCAGCCAATAGCGGGTTGTGAGAGTAAATCTAAGCCATTAATAATATCCAGTGGCAATATAAGGCCTAAAACATTAGCCAATAACCCTAGGCTAATGCTAAGTACCACAGGGTTTAATAGCATGTTTTTGGCAAATTGTTGCCACGAAAACGCACTTTTTTCGCTTTTTGCACTCACTAAAAAGGTGAGAGTAAATAACAACGCACTATGAAAAGTGATAATCATAAATACTATACCAATCATTTCACGGCCAATTGCTGCAATAATTATTGGTAAGCCAACCAGTACGGTATTTGAATAGCTACTGCCAAGAGCAAATACGCTATGGCGTTGATAATCACTGTGCTTAGTAATTAAAAATCGGTCTATTAAAGCGCCAATTATAAAAACACCCACAACCGCAATATAAAAACTTAAAAAGCCATTTAAGCTCACACTATTGTGTAAGTTAGCTTGCGCCATATTTAAAAATAAAAAAGCGGGAATACTAATATAAAAGGTAAATTTACTAATACCAGTTATATGTTGTTGTTCTAAAAATTGTGACTTAGTGCTAATAAAACCAGCAGTAACAATAAATACCAGCGGAAATATAATTGAAAAAATAGACACTAATATCGCCTTAAATAGTATTTAACCAGAGCTGTGGTTATTTAACGCCTAAACTCATCACTTTGCGGTAAATTAATTAAAATAAGTACAGCGCCTTTACCACCATATTCAAGCGGTGCTTGGTGCATTGCAATTACGTCTGGGTGTTGTACTAAATACTGCGGTACTTTGTGCCTGAGTATATGCCCACCAATGCCATGAATTATGCATGCACAATAGTAATGTTTCTTTTTGCATTCGTGGATCAAACCAGCTAGCTCATCTTTTGCAGACTCTTTATTTAAGCCATGCAAATCTAGGGTTAAATCAGGAACAAAGTCACCACGGCGTAGTTGCTTAGCTAAAAAGCGGTCTTGGCCATCTTGTACATAATTAACCGTACCATTGGTATCAATATCAGGTATATATTCATCCGAAAAGAAGAATTCTGACTGTTGTTGCTTTTTTTGCTGGGCAAACTGCTTTGCTTGTGACACTTTAGGCTTATTAGTAAAGCGGTGAGTGTCTTGTTTAAAAACGCGCGCACCAGTGATACTTTGACGAAACATGTCAATGTCATCATTGCTAATTGGGCTGTTTGAATAAGGATCTTTTTTCATAGCGGCAGTCTAAACAAAAAAAGGGTAAAAATCGAGATAAAAGGCGTTACAATAGGGCAATCGGGAGGCGATTGTGGCCTCGATTGAATTAATAATTTTGAAAGTAGCAGGCAGGCAATACACATGAGTGAATTACAAATAGAAGAAGCAACGCTAGAAGAAGCTGTAGCAGAACTTTCAACCTTACACGACTGGTTACGTTGGACTACAAGCCAATTTGCCAGCAGTGGTATTTTTTTTGGTCACGGTACTGATAATGCGTGGGACGAAGCGGTAAATTTATTATTACCCGCATTAAGCTTACCAATAGATGCGCCGAAAGAATTAATGCATGCGCGTTTAACGAGTACAGAAAAAAACAGCTTAGCGGGCTTAATTGCTGAGCGTATTAACGATTTTACCCCAGTGCCGTATTTAACCAACATTGCTTGGTTTGCGAATATGCCATTTTATGTAGACGAGCGCGTGCTTATTCCACGTTCGCCATTTGCAGAGTTAATTAATAACCGCTTTACCCCTTGGCTTGAAGAGCCTGAGTCGGTTAAGCGTATTTTAGATTTATGTACGGGTTCTGGTTGTATCGCGATTGCACTTGCACAAGCGTTTGAAAATGCGCAGGTAGATGCGGTTGATATTTCTTATGAAGCTCTAGAAGTAGCCGACATAAATATTACAGACTACCAGCTAAGTGAACGAGTATTGCCAATTCAGTCAGATGTGTTTAGTGGTGTACCAGGGCAAACATACGACCTGATCATAGCTAACCCGCCGTACGTTGATGCTGAGGACATGGCCGACTTACCGCGTGAGTTTCATCATGAACCAGAACTTGGTTTGGCTTCAGGCCACGACGGCCTAGACGTAACCCGCACTATATTAAGCGAAGCAAGTAAGCACCTTACTGCAAACGGCTTATTGTTTGTAGAGGTAGGTAACTCTATGGTACATATGGATGCATTGTATCCGGGTGCGCCATTTGAATGGGTTGAGTTTGAACAAGGTGGTTTAGGTGTGTTTGTTATTAGCAAGCAGCAACTTGATGAGTATTTTGCACAATAAAAATCAATATCATTTATAGAAAATGTATTTGAATATAAATTGATATAAGTAAATAGCCGAGTGTAAAGCTCGGCTATTGGTAGTCATTAGGAATGAGGAAAAGTAATGGCAGGTAATAGCATTGGACAGTTATTTAAAGTGTCTACTTTTGGTGAGAGCCACGGCGTTGCATTAGGCGGCGTTGTTGATGGTACACCAGCAGGTCTTGAAATCACCGAGGCCGACCTACAAATAGATTTAGACCGTCGTAAACCGGGGCAAAGTCGTTATACCACGCAGCGCCGTGAAGACGATCAGATAAAAATTCTTTCAGGCGTATTTGAAGGTAAAACCACAGGTACTAGCATAGGTTTACTTATTGAAAACACCGATCAACGCTCAAAAGATTACGGCAAAATTAAAGATGTGTTTCGCCCAGGTCATGGCGATTACACCTATTGGCATAAATACGGCCTGCGCGATTATCGCGGTGGTGGTCGCTCATCAGCGCGCGAAACGGCAATTCGTGTTGCTGCGGGCTCTATTGCTAAAAAATATTTAAAACAATTTCATGGTATCGAAATAAAAGCCTGCTTAAGTCAGTTAGGGCCAATTAAAGCAGACGTTTTTGATTGGAACGAAGTTGAAAACAACTTATTCTTTTTTCCTGATGTGAGCAAGTTAGAAGCGCTTGATGAATATATGCGCGGCCTTAAAAAGCAAGGTGACTCAGTAGGCGCAAAAGTAAAAGTAGTGGCAAGTAATGTACCTGTAGGCCTTGGTGAGCCAGTATTTGACCGCCTTGACGCCGAACTTGCGCATTCGTTAATGAGCATTAACGCGGTTAAAGGTGTTGAAATTGGCGACGGCTTTGATGTAATTGAGCAAAAAGGCTCAGAGCACCGCGATGAACTAACACCACAAGGGTTTACCTCTAACCATGCGGGCGGCGTATTAGCCGGTATTTCTACGGGGCAAGATATTATTGCTTCTATTGCGCTAAAACCTACCTCAAGCATTACCATACCGGGTAACAGTATAAATACTGAAAACGAAGCGGTTGAGATGATCACCAAAGGTCGTCACGATCCGTGTGTAGGTATTCGTGCTGTGCCAATTGCTGAGGCGATGATGGCCATTACTTTAATGGATCATTTGCTACGTCAACGTGGACAAAACCCACATGTACACCACGAGCATGGGCCGATACCCGGTTCGGTATAATTAGAGTTACATTAAGTAGATAATAAAAACGCGGGCGATCCGCGTTTTTTGTATTTGTTTATCAGTGCAAGTTCAACTTTTTAACTAAAGTTAATTAAACAGGTTTGAGGGAGCTAAATGTGACAATGACAAATAACGTAAAGGCTCAGCAACAAGCTGTACTGAAAAGGCTGGAGCGTTTTAGCTTCATTACCGACAGCAGTTTAAAAATTCCTTTTACTAACTTTAAAGTTGGTGCCGATGCGATTATTGGTTTATTGCCCGTTGCCGGTGATATGGCCGGTTTTATTTTATCTGCTTATGTATTAATTGAAGCGCAGCGCTTAGGTGTTAGCTGGACTATAAAACTACGTATATTAGCTAATATGCTTATCGACTTTGTGGGCGGTTTACTACCCATAGTAGGCGATATTTTTGATGCTTACTTTAAAGCAAACACCCGAAATACCCAGCTACTAAAAAAATACTTAGCGCAGCAAAAGTAATAAAGCAATTTAGCTTTTACCCTTGTTAAAAAAGTACTCTGCAATAACCTGCTTTTGTTGACCAAACTGATCTGAAATTCCTATACCTACACCTATTATTTGCCCCTGCGCTTTAGGTGGGTTAGCCTGTATTTGTTTATTTATAACAGCCAGTTGAGGGCTTTTCTCGTTAGCTAATAATGTTAAATGTGGCTGAAAGTTTTGAAAAACATTAGGGCTGCCGTAGCGCTTAAATGCAGTTAACTTGTTGGGGTAGTTTTTAACCCAAGTAGGCACAGTAACATTTCGCTCGCGCAGCGGTTCAATGGCAAGTGTTATCTCGTCAGATAGTCTTTGTAATTGGCGCGACGGCTGTAAATTAATAAAAGCCCAATTACTTTTAGTTACGCTAAAGCCTTCAGCGGTTATGGGAAATGGTTGCTGTTGCGCTACGATGCTTTTTACCGCAAGTTTAATTGCCTCCTCTGTACCGGGCGCAAAGTCAGTTAAATATAAAGTAGCGTGTACCGGCATGCCTTTATCGTAAAAGCTAACCATACCCGCTTGTTTTAATACATCACTGGTTTGCGCCATTAAAGTTATGATTGGTTGCGAAGGAATAGCAAACACATTAATACTGATGTTTTTTGCAACAGCAGGCAGTGATACACCCATAAGCCCAAGCAGGGCAATAAATAAAAATTCAACCTTTTTTATACTCATTAGTTTAAACATAATTTTAGTATTTCAGTAAGCAGCTCTGTCGTTATAGTGATGGTAAGGGTTATTGCTCAAGCAGTAAATACGCCAAACAGTATAAATACCAGCTATTTGGCAGCACCTTGTATAGCTATTATTAGCTAACCCCACGGGCTTTATAAAACGCCGCTACACCTAAGTGTTAACTCGCTATCCAATTTTTTACATTCGCAGCGAAAGCCCGTACAATTCACCTCGTTTTTAGCGTGCACATTTTTAATATAATGGGCAGTAAGCCCTATATTCAGAGTAAGTAATTAAACTTTTATGCATAAAATTGCTGATTTAATTTCTATTTTTGCAGCCACTTTTTACCAAAGCTATAATACGCGGCTGGTTAAAGGCGAGCATGAACCTATTTATATTCCTAGCTGTGATAAAACGCCGTATCACCAAATTGTGTTTGCTCATGGTTTTTACGCCAGTGCCTTACACGAAATAGCACATTGGCTGGTGGCGGGCGATAAGCGCCGTTTACTTGAAGATTACGGCTATTGGTATTGCCCCGATGGCCGCGATAAGCAAAAACAAGCTGAATTTGAAAATGTAGAAGTAAAACCGCAAGCCATTGAGTGGCTATTGAGTACCGCCGCAGGTTTTGAATTTAATGTGTCGGTAGATAATTTAAATGGCGAGCAAACGTGTCGTGTTGATTTTCAGCAGCGAGTACACCAGCGAGTTTTAACACTTATTAATAACGGTTTTAACTCCCGTACCGTGGCATTGCTAAAAGCACTCAGCCATTTTTATAATACGCCATGGCCAATGAGTGCACAGCAATTTAATTGGCAACATCCTAAGGAGCTCACGGATGCAGTTTAAGTTAGGTTTAATTATAAACCCGCTAGCGGGTTTAGGTGGCGCTGTAGCGTTAAAAGGTAGCGATGGCGCAGCAACTGCAGCCAAAGCGCTAGCACTTGGCGCTCAGCCTAAAGCTAATAGTCGTACAAAAGCCGCACTTGAAGTATTACTGCCTTATAAAAACCAATTAACTATTTACACTGTAAATGGCGATATGGGCGAGCACTGCGCTAAAGCACTCGGCTTTAAGGTACAAGTAATATATAACAGCGATGCTATAACCACAGCCACCGACACAGAGCAGGCTGTAAAAGCACTTAAAGAGCTAGGTGTAGATTTAGTTTTATTTGCTGGAGGCGACGGCACAGCGCGTAATATTTGTCATGCTGTTGAGGACACAATACCCGTACTGGGTATTCCTGCTGGCTGTAAAATACATTCAGGGGTATATGCAATCACGCCAAAAGCAGCAGGGCGTGTAGTCGAAATGCTGGTAAAAGGCGATTTAGTTACCTTAGGTGACGCCGATGTAATGGACATTGACGAAGAGGCATTTAGACAAGGCACTGTTAAAGCAAAACGTTATGGCGAAATGCAAGTACCAAGTGAAGTGCGTTACATGCAAGCGGTTAAAAATGGTGGTAAAGAAACTGATGAGTTAGTGCTTGTAGATATTGCCGCCTATGTGGTGAGTGAAATGGATGAAGACACTTTTTACATTATGGGCAGTGGCTCAACCGTTGCTGCAGTGATGGAAGAAATGGGGCTAGAAAATACACTGTTAGGTGTCGATTTAGTTAAAGATCAAACACTCATAGCGCAAGACCTAACCGCAGCGCAATTACTTGAGCATACGCAAGGTCAAAAAACTAAATTAGTGATCACCTTAATTGGCGGCCAAGGACATATTTTTGGTCGTGGTAATCAACAGCTTAGCCCCGCGCTTATTCGCGCTATTGGCACTAATAACATTATAGTAATAGCTACAAAAACAAAATTGCAGGCTTTAAATGGCCGCCCACTTATTTGTGACACCGGCGATAGCAGTTTAGATTATGAACTAACCGGTTATATTAAAGTTACATGCGGATTTAACGACCACATTATGTATGCAGTAGGGTATTAATACCCATTGCAAAACCAGGAGACAGAATAAATGAGTTTAGTAAACTATATTGATGCAGCCCAACACTATTTTGATGATTTAGTGATTAAAGCCACCGATGATGAATTATTTGCAGGAGGCTATTTGCGAGGTCACTTTGACTTAGCAGTAGGGTATGCGCAAGTAGAAAAGCTAACTATTAGCACAGATGAACTTAACGAAACCGTAGAGCAAAGCTTAGTGAAGGCTTATCATAATGGTGAACTTAATGAAGATGACAAAACCCTTGTTGCTCGTTTGTGGGAAGAAGTAAAAGCATTGGCCTGAGTAAACCTAGGCTAAAACTAATTTAAACGCGATACGCTACTGGCTTATCGCGTTTTTCTTGTTTAAAAGTATTGATATGAGGGAGTTAGCCTCAGGTTAATTTACTGTTGTGTAAAGATAGGATATGGTTATTGAAAATATGATTTAGAGAGCTTTAAAGAATGAATAATAACCAAAGTGCAGTGCCAACTGGTTTAATTGCACGATTTTTAAATTTTGTTGAACGGGTAGGTAATAAGCTTCCTGATCCGGCCATTATATTTTTGTTTGCCATGTTACTAATTTGGTTTTTGTCGTGGTGGTTTTCAGGCGTAAGCTTTGATGCAATAGATCCACGTACCGGCGAAGCCATTATTATCAATAATATGCTAGCAAGTGATTCGCTCGCCACCTTTTTATCCTCTATGGTAAAAACCTTTACCGGCTTTGCACCCTTAGGCGTAGTGTTAGTGGCTATGTTAGGTGTGGGTGTTGCAGAGCATTCGGGCTTTATTAATACCGGCCTTAAGCTAATGCTTAAAGTGACGCCTAAAAAGTTATTAACACCTTCAATTATTTTAGTGGCCATTGTAAGCCATACCGCAACTGATGCAGGTTATGTATTAGTTATTCCACTAGCTGGGGTTATATTTTATGCTGCAGGACGCCATCCGCTTGCGGGTATAGCTGCTGCATTTGCGGGTGTGAGTGGTGGTTTTGGGGCTAACTTTATTCCATCGGGTATCGACCCATTACTACAAAGTTTTACCCAAAGTGCGGCGCAAATAATTAATCCTGCAATGACAATTAACCCGTTAAATAACTGGGCATTTGCTTCAGCATCTAGCTTATTTATAGTGGCACTAGGCTGGTATATTACCGATAAAATTATAGAACCACGTTTACAAAAAACCGCGGTAGATGGCACTAAAGAAGATTTACCCGTATTTGAAGATGCCCGCAGTGATGAAAAACGTGCCTTTATAATTGCCAGTTCAGTTATGGTTGCAGGCCTTGCGTTACTTGCTTATGTATCGGCAGATAGTAACTCGGCAATGCGCAGCAGCGATGGCTCGTTAACTAATTTTAGCTCGCCATTAATGCAATCTATCGTACCGTTAATCTTTTTATTGTTTTGGATACCCGGCGCTGTATACGGCTTTACCGTAGGCACCTTCAAAACCTCTAAAGACATGATAGATGCCATGAGTAAAGCGATGAGCGGATGGCATATTATATTGTAATGGCATTTTTCTGTTCGTTATTTATTGCCGCATTTAGTAAATCAAACTTAGGTGCATTACTAGCAATCGAAGGCGCGCAGTTATTAAAAGCAATGCAGCTGCCAAGTGCAGTAACGGTTGTGGGAATTATCTTTTTAACCGGCTTTGTTAACTTATTTGTAGGTTCAAGTTCAGCAAAGTGGGCATTACTTGGCCCCATATTTGTACCTATGTTAATGCAACTTGGTATTTCGCCAGACTTAACTCAAGCGGCTTATCGTGTTGGTGACTCAAGTTCCAATATTATTACACCGTTAATGCCCTATTTCCCATTAGTGGTGGTGTACTGTCAAAAGTATGTGAAAGGCACAGGTATAGGTACCTTAATTGCTATTATGCTACCGTACTCAATCGCCTTTATGATTGGCTGGAGTATCTTTTTATTAGGTTACTGGGCACTTGGTATCCCACTCGGGCTTGATGCCAGCTACGTTTACCCAGCGCTAGCGCCTTAACGTAAAAAAAATAGGTAATATAGTAAAAGCCTCATCATGAAATTGGTGGGGCTTTTATTTTAGTTTTAAATTTTATGAGAAACTAAATAAACTCATTTTTTTTACTTTTGCTTACATCCTGTGTTCATTCCTTTGTATCCTTCGATGTTTTTTTGAACTATCATTGACATTGGTTACAACAATTAACAATTAACAATTAAGGATTAAGGATTAAGGATTAAGGATTAAGGATTAAGGATTATGATTAAAAAACTACTTTTACTTATTGGTGTTTATTTTTTATTTACATCTACCTCAACATTAGCAAACTCTTGTCTAGATAGCTTGCAAAGTTCAAATCGGACTTGCCAACAGAATAACTCTTATGATGTATTAGTTATGTATTTTAAAGGTGCAGATAACAAAGAACATAAAGTACATGCGAAGCGGGTGCGTCAAAAATCAACAGGGGCTTTAATGCATGTTGACTATGATTTTGTGTCAAGTTGCACGAATGATTGCAGCTCATTAGATGCAAAAACAAATGATATTCTTTGGGCATTCCGTAATGCTTACATGGAAAACAAACTCTATCAAAAAGTGATTTATAAATGCGATCCAACAGTCGAAGTTTGTTGTGATGAGACTGGCTGTACTGAAATATACGATGTAGATAAGCCATTGGATGAGAGTCGCTCTTCACTCGAAGAAATTTATAATGATCATCAATTTATTCAGAAAAGAGATAGTAAAAATAAAGATGGAGATTTGATTGATAAGTATATTGGCCGAGCTGATGGCGTTACCAATATAATCGACAAAGTAATGCGCAACAGTTCTAATGGGCAACAAGTTAAGCAAGATATGGAAGCAGCAACTGCACAGCCATTGCAGTTTCAAATTATCAATACAGTCAGTGGCGCAACCAAAGTCTGTGCAGTGAGCGGTGCATATTGTAACGAAATTGCAGGTTCAGCAACCGCAAGTAATAACATGGCAAATTTTAACTTATCTCACGATAAAGGTGGTGCCTTTAATGAGAATTTAAGGCGATTTTTAGATGGTGTGTATCGAGTTGGTAATGAAATGACTTGCAGCCAATCAACGTCATGTAGCTCAGATGGTAAAAACTGCACAATCAATATGACTTGCAGAAAGTATTAGTAATATTTGCTTCTGTATAAAAATACAGAAGCTTTTAATTTTTAAATCAGCTTCATTTCTCATAGCTAATTATAATTTTTTCTGTAGTTGTGGATATTACGCCACCATTTTTATCGAGCATATTTGTTATACGTATGTCTGGCAGACCGTCCCCGGTAATATCTTTAATGATTATTTCTTTTTGATCACTGAAACTGGTAAAAGTAGAGGAAATAAGATTATCTTTCCTATTGATCACATAAGGAGAGGGGGTAACGCTTGTCTCTTGTATTTCATAGCTGGTATCAGTAAAAGCTAAACTGATTTTAAAGTTATCCGTCCAGACTGTAGAACTTAAGTTATCATTTATGGCTAATATTACCGGAGGATTAGCCTTAACAGCTAAAGTAAATATAATAAGTAGTAGTGCTGTAAAGAGTCTCATGGTTGTTCCTTAACAGACCGTTGTGCGTGTACTGAACAGTAAAAGATCACCAAAGTTACTTTGATGATCTTAGATTTTATATTTATAGGCTGATAGTTGAATTATTATTTGAAGTAGGCAGGTTCTGCTGGTTTTGATCTTGTGCGCCAACATCTGTCGATGGGCTTGTTGATGAAGCAATATTATATGTAGCACCAGAAGAGCTTTGGATCTGTAGTACCAGAATATACGCTGTAGCACTTACTTCAAAGCCTGGGATCAAACCAGTGACCATAAGATCAACATCTACAGAGCCGTTAACTTTTTGCTGTTGACTAAGTTCTTGCATTGCTTCTTTGATTTCTTGTTTGTGCGTTTCGGCATTGGCACCGAGACCAAGCTAGCCCCAAAAGCCACTAACACCCCGGAGATACTGTATTCAGACACCATTTTTTGATAGGTGCGAGAGCTTTCTAGATTTACAATCGAAAAATCAAACGAGCCAGACATTTTTGCCCAAGCACCTGCACCGGATACCGTTACCCCGACACCTGAAATAGTCCCTTTCTTTTCCGAGATCTGCCAAGTTTCCGCTTCAGTTGATGCAAGCGCGGTTGTATTCGCAGGAGTCGTATTCGCGACTAAGATTGTTTTTGGATTCGGAAGTATAGTAAGTGTATTTGACATGATAAATCTCCATTTTAAGTTTGCTGAGTATTAACTTGAATAAAGATGTATTCCTTATTCCACAAACTTTATAGCTGAGAAAATCATCATTAAACATTACATACTATTACAAGTAATAAAGTGAGTTTTGCCTATGGTTGAGATTTACTGCTGTAACGCTGCGCTAAAAATAAAAAACCTTGCTCACTTACGTGGCAAGGTTTTTATTAAAGAGTCGTTGCTTATTTCGGCGTTGTAAAGCTTACTGGGCGACGTTCTTTACGAGGACCGCTGCGCTTATCACCGCGTGCGCTGTCATCTTTATTAAAGCTGCGTTTTTCGCCGCCAGCTGGACGCTCAGAGCGTTCGCCACGTGGCTCAGCAGGACCTTGATCAGCAGTGATTGTTAAGCCCATAGGACGTTTACAAATAAACACTTTTTGGAAATGATCAAGTACATCTTTAGGCATGTTTTTCGGTAATTGAACCGTGCTGTGATTATCGTGTAGACGAATATCACCAATAAACTTGCTTGAAATGTCAGCTTCGTTAGCAATAGCGCCAACAATGTTCTTAACCTGAACACCATGTTCACGACCTACTTCGATACGGTATGTATCCATAGGACCTGCATCACGGCTGTTACGCTCACGAGGTTTACGTTCAGCGCGCTCGCCACCACGTTCACCGCCACGTTCGTTACGACGACCACGATCACCACGGTCATTGCTACGTGGGTTACGATCATTGCGCTCGTTACGTTCGCGAGGTTGAATCTTTACTTCTTCAACCTTAATTGGTGATTGTTGCTGTGCTAAACACAGTAACGCACCAGCAAGGTCTTCAGCAGAAAGTTCAAGCTTTTGAGCCATGTTTGCTGCTACTTCATTAAAGAAAGTAATATCTTTGTTTTCAAGAGCAAGTGTTAACTTGGCTTGTAACGCTTCGATACGTTTTTCTTCAACAATTTTAGCTGTTGGTAATTCAACTTGTGCAATATCTGAATTCGTATGACGAATGATATTTTTAAGTAAATAACGTTCGTTATGTTTTACGAATAAAATTGCTTTACCAGTACGACCAGCACGACCTGTACGGCCGATACGGTGAACGTAGGCTTCAGAATCTTGTGGAATATCGTAGTTGATAACTAAACTTAAACGGTCAACATCTAGACCACGTGCCGCTACGTCTGTTGCAATAACAACATTTAGCATGCCGCTTTTTAAGCGCTCTACTGTGCGTTCACGTGCTTGCTGGTTCATGTCACCGTTAAGTGGAGCGGCAGAGAAACCTTCGCGCTCTAATAATTCAGCAAGTTGTACTGTATCGTTACGCGTACGTACGAAAACAATAGCACCTTCATATTGCTCAGCTTCTAAAAAGCGAACAATGGCTTTATTCTTATGAATGCTTGCATTCCAAAACACTTGCTCTACTGATGATACAGTTGAGTTACGCGCAGAGATATGAACTTGTTCAGGATTGTTCATATACTTGCTGCTGATGTTTTGAATTTGCTTAGGCATGGTCGCAGAGAAAAGACATGTTTGCTTTTCGCGCGGTGTTTTTTCCATGATGCTTTCTACATCATCGATAAAGCCCATACGTAACATTTCATCGGCTTCATCAAGTACAAGTGCTTGTAAAGCATCAAACTTGATAGTGCCACGGTTAATATGATCGATTAAGCGACCTGGAGTAGCTACGATAACTTGCGCGCCACGACGAAGTGCACTTAGTTGGATACTGTAGCTTTGGCCACCATAAAGTGCCAATACTTCAATACCACGAACATGTTTAGCATATTGTTCAAATGCCTCAGCAACTTGGATCGCAAGCTCACGGGTTGGTGTGAGTACAAGGATCTGTGGCTGTTTCACAGACGGGTCAATATTATTTAATAGTGGTAGTGCAAATGCTGCGGTTTTACCTGTACCCGTTTGAGCTAGTCCCAGTACGTCCTTTCTTTCTAGCAATAACGGTATACATTGAGCTTGGATTTCAGATGGTGTCTTGTAACCCAACTCTTCAACTGCCTTCAAAATTGCAGGAGAAAGATTTAGAGATTCAAACGTGACTGGTTCTGACATTAATACGCCTCAACGAATTTAAAGAGGCGCGCATTATAAAGGATAAATGCGGTAAATGCTTGTAGAAATTACAACTAATTTATAGGTGATTGATGTTGGTCGAAATTTAACCAGTTAAGTAACTAGATTACTTAACTGGTTAACATATTTGATACAGAACTTATTGATAAAGTCCAAGATTCTCTTTGGCGTAGGCCTCAAACTCTGTAAAACCACCAATGTGTTTTTGGTCTACAAAGATTTGCGGCACTGTTGGGCAAGGTTTGCCGGCAGACTTTTCAAGATCTTCTTTACTTATGCCTTCTTTAATAATGTCGATATAGCGAAATTTAAAATCATCACGTTCATTTGATAGTTGTTCTGCTACGTCTTTAGCACGAACACAAAATGGGCAGCCTTCACGACCAAAAATTACAGTTAACATAGTGAACTCCTCAATTAAATTGCTACTAGTGTAACCAATTGAGTTAAATATTAAAGAGCAAACAAGCGATTAAGCTGTTCGCTTTTATTGATATGCCTTAGGGATCAGCGTTTTTAAATAATCGCTACTGTTATTGGGCGCTTAATGTGGTGTTAAAAGTAAAATAAATAATTTTTTGAAAAATCATCTTGAAAACACTTTTGCAGTCCATATATAGATAAGTAGAGGACGCCTGATGGGTCCTTGTTAAACAGAAGTAATTGAAATTTATATTATTAATTAAACTTCATTTGTGTTTGTTCATTAGAAAAGCACAACTGAAATATCGCTTAAATATGAGGATATTATTATGCGTACAGTAGATTTATCACCCCTTTATCGTTCATTCATCGGTTTCGATCATTTAGCGTCTTTAATGGATGCGGCAGCAAGTTCAGATAAGCAGCCAAGCTTTCCTCCTTACAATATCGAAGCGCTCGATAAAGACAAATACCGAATTACTATGGCAGTTGCTGGTTTTAGCAATAGCGAACTGACAATCGAGTCAGAAAATAACACCCTAAAAGTTAGCGGGGTTAAACAAAGTAAAGACGATAGTAAAGAGCGTAAATTTATTCACCAAGGCATTGCAGATCGCAACTTTGAGCGTAAGTTTCAGTTAGGAGATCATGTAAGAGTTATCGCTGCTGATTTAGCCCATGGTTTACTCAGCATAGATTTACAACGTGAAATACCTGAAGCGTTAAAACCGCGCAAAATAGCAATAGGTGGCAATGATTTGCTCGAAGATAAGTAATTCACTTTAAATATTTTCCACTGTTTTAGCCGCCTCGCTTGAGGCGGTATTTTTACCATTGTAATTTATGTTTAACGACCTTGTTGTGTATTTTAAAAGAGTAAATTTGAAAAATTATTTGTTATTTGCTTGAAAACAATTTTAACGTCCATATATAGATAAGTAGAGGACGCCTGATGGGTCCTTGTTAAACAGAAGTAATTGAAATTTATATTATTAATTAAACTTCATTTGTGTTTGTTCATTAGAAAAGCACAACTGAAATATCGCTTAAATATGAGGATATTATTATGCGTACAGTAGATTTATCACCCCTTTATCGTTCATTCATCGGTTTCGATCATTTAGCGTCTTTAATGGATGCGGCAGCAAGTTCAGATAAGCAGCCAAGCTTTCCTCCTTACAATATCGAAGCGCTCGATAAAGACAAATACCGAATTACTATGGCAGTTGCTGGTTTTAGCGAAAGCGAGCTGAGCATAGAATCAGAAAACAACACACTAGTTGTTGCAGGTATTAAAACGGGTAAAGAGCAAGCGAGTGAGCGTAAATTTATTCATCAAGGTATTGCAGAGCGCAACTTTGAGCGTAAATTTCAGCTAGGGGATCACGTAAAAGTACTTGGTGCCGATTTAGCAAATGGCTTATTGAGCATTAACCTTGAACGCGAAATACCAGAAGCACTTAAACCACGCAAAATTGAAATAGGCAGTGGTAGCCTTATAGAAGGCAAGTAATTTAAATAAGCTTAGTTTTTGATTATCCCCGTAAAGCCGCTTTTTAGCGGCTTTTTGCTGTTCTGATAAAAAGTTAAAAGTTACAGGCTTTCCAGATTGTTCAAATAGTAAGTTGCTTGCTGTAATGTACTTTGCTGTAACGTATTCTCTTGTTTATCCCAGTTTTTATACACCATGCCAATGCGTGGTTTTTTTTCTAATTTTGCTCTGTGCGTGTGCATAAAATGCCAGTAAAGGCTATTAAACGGGCAGGCGTCATCACCCACTTTTTGTTTTACTTTATAGTGGCAGTTTTTGCAGTAGTCGCTCATTTTATTAATATAGTTACCGCTTGCCGCATAAGGTTTGGTTGCAATAATTCCGTCATCGGCAAATTGGCTCATACCCCGAGTATTGGGCATTTCTACCCATTCAATAGCATCTATATAAACGCCCAAATACCAAGCATCAACCTCATCTGGGTTTATAGCTGTTAATAAACAAAAATTACCAATAACCATAAGACGCTGAATATGATGGGCGTATGCAGTAGTTAAGCTTTCACAGAGCGCATGGTGCATGCAGTTCATTTTAGTTTTAGCATGCCAAAAATACGGCGGTAACTTATTTTTGGCTTTAAGCTGATTTTTAGTTGCGTAATCTGGCATGTTAATCCAGTAAATTGCGCGTACGTACTCTCTCCAGCCCAGTATTTGCCTAACAAACCCCTCTACTTGTGCAATAGAAATATCATTAGGGCGTTGTTCGTACTGGGCTATTACACGCTTTATCACATACAGTGGGTGTATTAACTTTGCATTTAAAGCAAACGATAAGCGGCTATGGTACAGGCTATTGTTATGTTTACTTTGCTCTGTCATTGCATCTTGAAACTGGCCAAAGTGAGGCAGTAAATACCAACAAAAATAATCTAAGCAGCTAATGGCTTGTTTTCGGGTTGTGGGCCAGGGGAGTTGTTCTGCGGCTTTACCAAAGTAGCTAACATTATGTTTATTTAAACGCGCAATTATAGCGCTTACATCGTTATTAAATAATTTAGGTGGCGGGATTTGTGCTAAGTCGGCGGTTGAAAATTTATTTCTGTTATTACTATCAAAGTTCCACTTTCCACCGTGTGGTTTGTTGCTATCCATTAATATATTAAATTGTTTGCGCATTGCGCGATAAAAATGCTCCATTGTTATGTGTTTATCTTTTATAAAGCGGTGTTTTATTTCCTCAAAGGGCAGTAAAAAATGCTCGCTGTCAACACCGCAAACCGTTAATGGGCTGGTGTTTGCAAAGTGGGCTAACTGGGTTTTTAATCTATATTCGTCTGGGTATTGGTACTCAATAGTATTGCATTGATGTTGCGCTGCTATACGGGTAAGCAATGCGGGTAAATCTTCATCATTACAGGTTTCGTTTAATGTTAAATGCAGTACATTAAATCCGGCTTGGTTTAATGCTGTTGCAAAGTTTTCCATAGCGCAAAAAAATGCACAGATTTTTTGAATATGGTGCTTAACATAGCTGGTTTCTTGTTTTAGCTCTGCAATAACATACAAGGTATTGGTTTTTTTATCTTTATACCATGAGTGAGCAGGGTTGAGCTGATCGCCCAAAATGAGTCTAAGAGTATTAAAGTGTGTCATGCCTAAGCCAAATAAATTTAATACGCAAAATTATTACATCAAGATCGCTTACTTTATAAAAATATAGATTTAAAAATTCCTAAATTAAGATAATAAGTGCAAAAATTAACAAAATTAAATAATTGCGCGTTAAATTATAAACATGCTATTTGGCGTCACTTTTTTATAAACTTATTGCTTATTATGGTTGCTAATTATGGCGTACATACTTATAATACCCGCCATTGTTTAGTATGTTGAAAGATATTACTAACAGCGATATTAAATTATTAAGTTTAGTATCTATTGGCGCGGGATGGAGCAGTCTGGTAGCTCGTCGGGCTCATAACCCGAAGGTCGTCGGTTCAAATCCGGCTCCCGCAACCAATCATAATAGTGGGTTTAATCTTACTAATTTATATCGCGCATTCTAAGTAATGCGCGTTTTGCGTTTAAGCTACTGTAGTTTAATTTAGTCAGATTTTTGACTCGCAACCAAGCTTGGCCCTAGGCCACACAGTTTTGTGCTTTTTGGTGTGACGCCCCGCTTGGTTCGGGGCGTTGTTGTATCTGCACTGTTTGATTTGTGACATGGTGATCAAATCAAAATTTAAACTCAATATTTTAGGGCTATAAGCCCTTTTTTTGTTTGTATGGAGGATTTTCGTGACAAAACTTGAACAAGATTTAGTAGCTATGTTAACGCCAGCGGTAGAAATGTTAGGTTTTGAATTACATGGTCTTGAGTTTGTACAAGCGGGTCGCCATTCTACCTTAAGAGTTTATATTACTCATGAGGCTGGGATCTCAGTTGATAATTGTGCTGATGCGAGTCGCCAAATAAGTGCGATTTTAGACGTCGAAGACCCAATTACAAATGAATATGATTTGGAAGTATCGTCTCCTGGTGTTGATCGTCTATTATTCAAACAAGATCACTACGAGCAGGCGCAAGGAGAGGAAGTACAATTACGTACTAAACTTCCACAAGACGGTCGTCGTAATTTTAAAGGCGATTTAATAGCAGTTACTAGCGATATGATTACACTATCTAGTGATGGTACAGAGCATTTAATTATGCTTAGCAACATTGAGCGTGCGAACATAATTGCAAAGTTTTAATTCGAGCGCAAAGGAATAGGGCAAGCGAGGCATAACCCATGGCAAAAGAGATATTATTGGTTGCTGAAGCCGTCTCCAATGAGAAAGCGGTTCCAAAAGAAAAGATTTTTGAAGCTTTAGAGTTCGCTCTAGCAACAGCAACAAAGAAAAAGCACGGTGGTGACATCGACGTACGTGTAGCAATTGACCGTAAAACAGGTGACTACGATACTTACCGTCGCTGGCAGATTGCTGCAGTATTAGAAGATGGGTCTTTAGAGAACCCATACAGCGAAATTACCCTAGAAGCAGCGCAAGTTGAAGAACCTGACTTGCAAATGGGTGACTTCGTTGAAGAGCAAATTGACTCAATTAAATTTGACCGTATTACAACCCAAATGGCTAAGCAAGTTATCGTACAAAAAGTACGTGAAGCTGAGCGTGCTTTAGTTGTAGAAGAATACAAAAGTAAAGAAGGTGAGTTAGTAACGGGTGTAGTTAAAAAAGCCACTCGTGACGCGATCGTTCTTGATTTAGGTAATAATGCTGAAGCGGTAATTTACCGTGACGACATGCTACCGCGTGAAAACTTCCGCCCAGGCGATCGTATTCGTGGTCTTCTATACGAAGTTAAGCCAGAAGCACGTGGCGCACAATTATTTGTAACGCGTTCTAAACCAGAAATGCTAATGGAATTGTTCCGCATTGAAGTGCCAGAAATCGGCGAAGAAATGATTGAATTACGTGCCGCTGCACGTGATCCAGGTTCGCGTGCTAAAATTGCGGTTAAGTCTAACGACAAACGTATTGACCCAATTGGTGCTTGTGTAGGTATGCGTGGCGCACGTGTTCAAGCTGTATCGTCAGAACTTGGCGGTGAGCGTGTTGATATCGTACTTTACGATGACAACCCAGCACAATTTGTTATTAACGCAATGGCACCTGCAGAAGTAGCTTCAATCGTAATGGATGAAGATACACACTCAATGGATATCGCTGTAGAAGCTGATAACCTAGCACAAGCAATTGGTCGTAATGGTCAAAACGTTCGTTTAGCTAGCCAATTAACTGGCTGGGAACTAAACGTAATGACTGTTGAAGACATGCGTAGCAAAAACGAAGCTGAGTCAGATAAGTTACTTAACTTATTTACTGAAAATTTAGAAATTGATGATGAATTTGCTTCATTATTAATTAACGAAGGTTTCTCATCACTTGAAGAAGTTGCGTATGTACCGGCATCTGAATTTTTAGAAATTGATGGCTTAGATGAAGAAACGGTTGATCTATTGCGCTCACGTGCAAAAGACGCATTAACCACTAAAGCACTTAAAACGGAAGAAAGCTTAGATGGCGCAGAGCCAGCTGAAGACTTACTTGCGCTTGAAGGCTTAGAACGTCATTTAGCATTTGTTATGGCAAGCAAAGGTGTAATTACACTTGAAGACTTAGCTGAGCAAGGTATTGATGAATTAGTGGATATTACAGAACTATCACCTGAAAAAGCAGGTGAGCTGATTATGGCTGCACGTAACATTTGTTGGTTTGCAGACGAGTAATTTATTAACGGAGGTATTAGAGACTATGGCAGAAGTAAATGTTGAAAAACTAGCCGGTGATATAGGTACAACTGTTGATAAATTGCTACAGCAGTTTTCACAAGCCGGTATTACCAAGCAAGCAGGCGAAAGCGTAACCGAAGCTGAAAAAGCGACGTTACTTGATCACTTAAGCAAGCAGCATGGCGGCACAGGTTCAGATGGCCCAGCGCGTATGACATTGCAACGTAAGAGCAAAAGCACATTAAGTGTGACTGGCTCAACGGGCAAAGCAAAGTCTGTTCAAGTTGAAGTTCGCAAAACACGTACCTACGTGAAGAAAAGCGCAATGGAGCAAGAGCAAGAAGAGCTACGCCTAGCCGCTGAAGAAAAACTGCGCCTTGAAGAGCAGCAAAAAGCTGCACAAGAAGCCGCAGAATTGAAAGCGAAACAAGAGGCAGAACGTAAAGCGAAAGAAGACGCTGATCGTAAAGCTAAAGAAGAAGCTAAACGCAAAGCTGATGCAGAGCGTAAAGCGAAACAAAAGCAGATGACCCCAGAGCAAAGTGCTAAGTCTGAGAAAGATCGCATCGAAGCTGAGCGTCTGCAAAAAGAAGCAGAAGAGGCCGCATTGAAGAAAGCTGAAGAAGAAGCGAAACGTCAAGCAGAAGAAGCAAGAAAGCTAGCTGAAGAGAACTCAGCACGCTGGAAGAAAGAGGAAGAAGAGCGTAAAAAGCGTGAAGAAACATCTGATCACCACCTTACAACTTCTACTTACGCACGTGAAGCAGAAGATGTTGCTGATGCTCGTGATGAGCAAGGCACACGCCGTGCGAAGAAAAAGAAAAAAGCGCCAGCAAAAGATAAATTTGCAGCGTCTAAAGGCCGTAATAAAGGCAAGTTAAAAGCACCTACATCGCTACAGCATGGTTTTACAAAACCAACTGCTGATGTTAAAAATGAAGTGCGTATTAGCGAAACAATTACAGTTGCAGAGCTTGCGTCACGCATGGCTGTTAAAGGCGCTGAAGTTGTAAAAACAATGATGAAAATGGGCGACATGGTTACTATTAACCAAGTGATTGACCAAGAAGCTGCACAACTTGTTGCAGAAGAAATGGGCCACAAAGTTATCATTGTTAAAGAAAACGAATTAGAGCAAAAAGTACTAAACGATCGTCATGAAGATGGTAAGTCTGAGCCACGTGCACCAGTTGTAACTGTTATGGGTCACGTTGACCATGGTAAAACATCTACACTTGATTACATTCGTTCAGCTAAAGTAGCCTCAGGCGAAGCCGGTGGTATTACACAGCACATTGGTGCATACCATGTTGATGTTAATGGCAATATGATCACTTTCTTAGATACTCCGGGTCACGCCGCATTTACTTCAATGCGTGCTCGCGGTGCTCAAGCGACTGATATCGTAATCTTAGTGGTTGCAGCTGATGATGGTGTTATGCCACAAACTAAAGAAGCGGTACAGCATGCACGTGCTGCTGGCGTTCCTTTAATCATTGCTGTAAACAAAATGGATAAAGAAGGCGTAGACCCAGATCGCGTTAAGAACGAGCTAGCTCAGCTTGACGTTATTCCTGAAGAATGGGGCGGCGATACGCAGTACGTTCATATCTCTGCAAAAACAGGTTTAGGTATTGATGAGCTTTTAGAAGCGGTATTAAACCAATCTGAACTACTAGAACTTACGGCTCCAACTGTTGGTATGGCTGCAGGTGTTGTTATTGAATCACGCTTAGATAAAGGCCGTGGTCCAGTTGCATCGATACTTGTTCAATCGGGTACGCTTAACCAAGGTGACATTGTATTATGTGGTCTTGAGTATGGTCGTATTCGTGCAATGCGCGATGAAAACGGAAAAGACATTAAGTCTGCGGGTCCTTCTATTCCTGTAGAAATTTTAGGTCTTTCTGGTATTCCGGCTGCAGGCGACGAAGCAACTGTAGTTAAAGATGAGCGTAAAGCGCGTGAAGTTGCTTTATATCGTCAAGGTAAATTCCGTGATGTTAAACTAGCGCGTCAACAAAAAGCTAAGCTTGAAAACATGTTTAGTCATATGACTGAAGGCGATGTGTCTGAAGTTAACGTGGTACTTAAAGCTGACGTTCAAGGTTCAATCGAAGCAATTTCTGATTCACTAACTAAACTCTCTACTGATGAAGTGAAAGTGAAGATAGTAGGTTCAGGTGTTGGTGGTATTACCGAAACTGATGCAACACTTGCAGCAGCGTCTAACGCTATTGTGGTTGGCTTTAACGTTCGTGCTGATGCTTCTGCTCGTAAAGTAATTGAGTCTGAAAACTTAGACTTGCGTTACTACAGCGTAATCTACAGCTTGATTGACGAAGTTAAACAAGCAATGTCGGGTATGTTGGCACCAGAATTTAAGCAAGAGATTATTGGTCTTGCTCAGGTTCGTGACGTGTTTAAGTCTCCAAAAATTGGCGCAATTGCTGGTTGTATGGTTACTGAAGGTGTTATTAAACGTAGCGCTCCAATTCGTGTACTTCGTGATAACGTGGTTATCTACGAAGGTGAACTTGAGTCACTTCGTCGCTTTAAAGACGATGTTGCTGATGTTCGTAACGGCATGGAATGTGGTATCGGCGTTAAGAACTACAATGACGTTCGTGTTGGCGACCAAATTGAAGTATTTGAAACAGTTGAAATACAACGTACTCTTTAATTGTTAGCTAGCTAGACTAATAAATGGGGGCTTAGCCCCCATTTGTGTATCCATTATTTAATTAACTTATTATTATATTCCAATAGGTTATGATTTTAGGACAAATGCAATGAGAGAATTTTCTCGTACAGATCGTGTTGCTCAGCAAATTCAAAAAGAAATTGCGGTAATTTTACAACGCGAAATAAAAGATCCACGCTTAGGTATGGTGACAGTGTCAGCGGTAGAAGTATCGCGCGATTTATCTTATGCGAAAATATTCATTACGGTATTTAATACGCAAGATGATAATGCAGCGAAGCAAAGTGCAAACGTACTTAACGAAGCGACCGGTTATATCCGCTCGTTACTAGGTAAGCGTATTCGTGCACGTATTATGCCTGAGTTAAAGTTTTTAGTTGATAACTCACTAATGGAAGGTATGCGTATATCTAACTTAGTTGATTCCATTATTCGCGAAGACAACGCTAAACATGTTGCAGATGAAACAGATGTTGAAGACAGCACTGATCATGAAGATGACGTAACTAACAGCGAAGATGAGACTAAGCACGTAGATATTGATACAGATAGCGAAGAAGGCACTAATACAGATGGCAAAGCGCAGTAAAGGCCGTCCAGTTGACGGTATTTTGTTGTTAAACAAACCAATTGGCATTTCATCAAATAAAGCACTACAGCAAACAAAAGGTGTGTACTTTGCACAAAAGGCGGGGCACACAGGTGCGCTAGATCCATTGGCAACCGGTATGCTGCCTATTTGCTTTGGTGAGGCAACCAAGTTTACACAGTTTTTACTCGATACAGACAAAACCTATGTGGTACGCGCTAAATTAGGCGAGAGAACAACGACATCAGATTCTGATGGTGAAATTGTTAGCACTAAAGATGTAAATGTAACGCGTGAACAACTGATTAAAGAAATTGCCGCTTTTGTTGGTGAGTCAGATCAGTACCCGTCAATGTACTCGGCGCTTAAGTATCAAGGTAGGCCTTTATATAAGTATGCACGCGAGGGTATTGAAGTACCACGTAAATGCAGAAAAATAAACGTGTTTAGCTTAACGTTTGACGAATTTGATGAAGTGAATAACGTAATACAAATGACGGCGCATGTATCTAAAGGCACCTACATTCGTACTATTGTTGACGACTTAGGTGAAAAGCTAGGTTGTGGCGCACACGTTGTTATGCTGCACCGCACTGCGGTTGGTCAATATCCTGCAGAAAAAATGGTGTCGCTAGATGAAATTGAAGCGTTATTAGCAAAAGCTAAAGACGAAGAAGTTGCACCTTCTACTTATTTAGACGCGTTGTTATTGCCACTCGATACAGCTTTAGTTGATTTACCGGTTGTTGAGATAAGTAAAGAGCAGGGCAGTATTTTTAGTCACGGCCAAGCAATAGACCTTGATATAGATTTGCCTGAAGGCGTAATTAAGGTTGTAGCTGACGGTATTTTTATTGGTACAGGCGAGCGTAATGCCAGCGGCCATTTAAAAGTTAAACGTGGCTTGGCCAGCCAACAAGATGATTATGTAAAACCCGAATAAATAGTTGCTTTAAATATTTTCAGCAGCTTATTTATATTGATGGGATAATTAACTTGTAGTTATTTGTACAATTGGTAGAATACGCCCGCTTAATCGTTTTGGCTGAATTAGTGATCGGCTAAAGCACCTTTTAAATTTAATTTTTGGAGTTATTATGTCACTAAGCAATCAAGAAAAAATCGATATCATTGCTAAATTCGCACGTGCTGAAGGCGACACTGGTTCACCTGAAGTACAAGTAGCATTACTTACTTTTGATATCAACAAGCTTCAAGGTCACTTTGCTGATCACAAGCATGACTTCCATTCACGTCGTGGTCTGCTTCGCAAAGTTAGCCAACGTCGTAAATTGCTTGATTACCTTAAAGGTAAAGACATCACGCGTTATACTGCGTTAATCAAAGAACTTGGCCTACGTCGCTAAGCACTTGATTATCAAAAAAGGAGCTTTTTAGCTCCTTTTTTTGTGCCTAAAATTCAGCACGACGTTTTATAAACGTGAGCGTCTAGCGAACTACACCTATGTTTTAAAATTCGTGAGCGTCTAGCGAACTACACCTATGTTTTAAAATTCCAGGGTAACAAGCTGTCGATATCGGGCTCAGGCTG
>NZ_JBEOOE010000011.1:0-100613 GCF_040308885.1 Pseudoalteromonas sp. 120-MNA-CIBAN-0494 | reverse complement strand
ATGGTTTTAAACTAATCGGAATCCCCCTCCTTTCCTGAACTTGTTCAGGCGCTTGGCGAGGTGGTGGAGGATGTCAACAATTACTATTGAAGGGGTAGAAACGCAAGAGGTTCACGACTTACTTAAAGGTATGAACGCCGATCACGCACAAGGATACCTTTACGCCAAACCACTCGCGTATGACGATTATTTACAGTACTTAAACAGCCAATATAATTTAAAAATGTTAGACTCCCCTTTTTAACATCTTTAGGGGCCAAGTAAAGATGCAAGGCACATTGCGTAAATTAAAATCGAGCTTAACCGAGCCGGTACAATATCACTTACCTGTGGGTGAGCACTTAGTCGACTTAAATGCATTTATAGGCAAAGAGCTAACGCTTACTTTTAGCGGCACAATTTTATGCTCTAGCTGCGGTAAAAAAACCAAAAAAAGCTATTCTCAAGGCCATTGCTTTGTATGCATGCGCAAACTTGCTAGTTGCGATATGTGTATTATGAAGCCAGAAACCTGCCATTACGATCAAGGTACTTGCCGCGAGCCAGAGTGGGGAGAAGAAAATTGCATGATCCCGCATTACGTCTACCTCGCTAATACCTCAGGACTAAAAGTGGGTATTACTCGCCACACGCAAATACCAACTCGCTGGGTTGATCAAGGCGCTACCCAAGCATTGCCTATTTTTAAAGTGCAAACACGGTTGCAATCAGGCTTAGTAGAAGTGGCATTGGCTGAATTTATTGCTGATAAAACTAATTGGCGCAATATGCTAAAAGGCCAAAACGAAGCGCTAGATTTAAAAGCTGCAGCCGCTGAGCTTATTCCACAAATTAGTGCAAAGCTAAATGAGCTAAGCGAGCTATTTGGCGCAACAGCTATTGAACAGCTAGATGAAGACGTAGTTGATTTAAACTTTCCGGTAAGCGAATACCCAACCAAAATCAGCTCGTTTAACTTTGATAAAGACCCGGTAGTAAGCGGTATTTTACAAGGCATTAAAGGTCAGTATTTAATTTTTGAAAAAGGCGTTATTAACATTCGAAAATTCACCTCTTACGAAGTAACCGTAGGCTAAGTGCCGGTTGGTTGAGTGCTCGCAGATAAGCAGTTCAACCGATAAAAATCAAACCATTGCCGCTGCGTTAACGGGTGGCAATAGTAATACCCCTGTATAACATTACACCCTAAGCTAATAAGGTAGTTTTTTTGAGCTAGCTGCTCAACTCCCTCTGCCACTACCATTAAGTTTAAATTGCTTGCCAGTGCAATAAGCGCTGCAACTATTTGGCTATTGCCGTATTCATCAGGGACTTTAGCAATAAAGCTCGCGTCTATTTTTAATGTATCAAAAGGCAGTTTCGTTAAATAACTCAATGCCGAGTACCCGGTACCAAAGTCGTCTAATGCTATATGCACGCCCAGCTTTTTTAGTTGCTGCAACTGCGTTTTAGCCTGTGTAAATGAGCCAATAAAGCTGCTTTCTGTCAGTTCTATTTCAAGTAAACTACCGGGTAAATTATAATGTTTAAGCATAGTGCTAATATTGTTTGCCAGCTTGCCTTGGCTTAAATGACATGCCGATATATTAATTGCTAAGCGCCCAGCCACCAGTCCTTCTTTTTGCCATAGCGTTAGTACTTTACCCGCCTGATTAATAACCCATAAATCTAACCGCACTATCAACCCTAGCTCTTCAGCAAGCGGAATAAATTGCGCGGGCGATATCATTCCCAAATCGGGGTCGTGCCAACGCAATAATGCCTCAACGCCCATAATCTGTTCACTTTTAAGGCATTGTTTTGGCTGAAAATACAATTCAAATTCGTTATTATCTAACGCATGCTGAAAACGACTCATCATGGCTAGGCGCTCTAGCGAGCGAGCATTCATAGAAGGTTTAAATAATTGAAACGAATTACGCCCCACATCTTTTGAGCGATACATAGCAATATCGGCATGCTTTAGCAGTGTTTCGCTGTCTAGGCCATCATCAGGGTAAACAGCCGCGCCAATCGAAGCTGTTACACCTACTTCAGCACTTTCTAATTGAAATGGGGTGTTTAAGTTATTTAGTATTTTGTCAGCTAAACTAGCTACTGCATCAATCTTATTTATTTCGCACAGCACTACAAATTCATCTCCTCCTAAACGCGCTAAGGTATCGCCTTCGTTTAAAGTAGCCTCGATACGCGCAGCAACCAGAGTTAATAAACAATCCCCAGCGCTATGGCCTAAACTATCGTTTACTTCTTTAAAGCGATCGAGGTCAATAAACATCACCGCCAATAAATGCTGGTCGCGGTGAGCTGCAGCCAAAGCCATTTTGAGCCTGTCGTTAAACAAACGTCTATTTGGTAGGCCCGTTAATTCATCAAAATAAGCCAACTGCACAATTTTATCTTCAGCATTTTTTCGCTCGGTAATATCACTAAAAATTGCCGCATAAATAGCATCTGAATTATTAGGCTCTTTAATTTCAATTATAGTTAACCACTCTATATAAATATCGCCATTTTTTTTACGATTACAAATTTCACCCTGCCATACACCCGTTTTGTTAATTGCATCCCACATTTTTATATAAAAGCTTTTATCATGCCGCCCCGAGCTCAATATACTTGGGCACTTACCTATAACTTCATGCTCTTTATAGCCAGTCAATTGGGTAAACGCTGGGTTTACTTGCATAATAGTGCAATTGCTATGGGCAATCATTACGCCGTCGAGTGATGAATCTATTATTTTATTGGCTAAATATAGATTTCGCTGCGAGTGCTGTAGGGCTAAATCTCGTTGCACTAATACTTTTTCTAGCTCAGAACAATACGCACTTTCAATTTCATGTATTAAATGTTCGAGTGACAACACGCCTTTAATTTCATCATTGTCGCTCACTACTAAATGCCGTACTTGGCTATCTAACATTAATTTGTAAGCATCAAAGAGGCTATCTTGTGGGGCTATTTTATAAAGCGGTCGACTTGCTAAATCCCAGCACACACTCTGCTCGCTCTGGCGTGTGATCAGGTGTAATAAATCGCGCTGCGTAATAATGCCATGTTCTTTTTGCTGTTGATTAAAAACTAAAATAACTTTTTCGCTGCGTTCGCGCATTAATTTCACCGCTTCATTTAGCGCTAATGAGCTAGGTACAATTGTTATGTTTTTAGTGTACTGGTCGTTAATAGTGCGAAACTGTAAGTAATGATCAAGCCCTTGATTGCGCACAATATCTGTAATGCTAATTACCCCACACGGTACGTTATTGTTATCGGTAACAAGTAAATGCCTTACACCATGCTGATGAAAAGTTAGTGCGGTATCACTTAATAACTGCTGGCTAGGGACACTTAAAACCGGGCTCGTCATCACATCTTTAATGCTAGTGCTTGTAACTGCAGGATTGGTAAAGTCGAGTTTTAAACAGTCAGTTTCTGTCCAAACACCTAATATGCGTTGTTGCTGCGCAATAAATATTGCACTGATATTATGTGCCCGCATTAGTTTAACCGCATCAATTAATGGCGTATGCTTGCTACAGGTTATTACCTTATTAGTAAAAATATCACCTACTTTTTGAAAACGGCTACTGTGTGGCATTATTCTACTCCCTAAATTTGCACTAATAAGCGAGTATAAATCGAGCAAATATTCCCCCTTTGATGTAGGACAATAAATAAGCATGTCGTATCCAAAAATTATTATTTATAACAATGAAATTGAGTTAGCTGAGCAGCCTGATGAAGTAGATGATTTTGTATATGCGATGGATGAGCTGCAAAAAAGCAGAATTATTATTTTAGATAGTAAGTATAGTTATACAACATTAAGTGGCGAGCCAAAAACAGCCATTAGTGCCATTGAATTAGCAGATTTAGTGAAAGATTATTTGCTAAAAGAAGGTCAGTGTTGCCTAAGTAAAATTAAGCAGCTAACACCTGAGCAAGCATTTGCGTTACTCATAATCGACTAACGCTTTAACATGTGCAATTGCACTGCGACCCAATGCAGAAAGCGCATACCCCCCTTCTAAATACGACACTATACCGCGGCAATTATGCTGCTCGCTAAAGCGGGCTAATTGCTCGGTTAGCCAGCGGTAATCTTCCTCTACAAACTTTAAACTGGCCATATCATCTTCAAGGTGAGCATCAAATCCTGCGCTAATAAATAACATGTCAGGCTTAAAAGCATTTAGTTTAGGCAGCCATTGCTGCTCAAATACCGCTTTTAAATCGTTACCGTCGCTGGCAGTTGGCAAAGGTGAATTAACTAACGTGGTGTTATTTTCAACCACTGTATTGGGATAAAATGGATGCTGAAATAAAGAGCAAAACAAGACGTTTTTATCATCTATAAATATATCTTGAGTGCCATTACCATGATGTACATCAAAATCAACAATAGCAATGCGCTTAACCCCTTTGCTTTGTGCATATTTAACCGCAATAGCAAGGTTGTTAAATACACAAAAACCGGATGAGGTAGTGCGATTTGCATGATGCCCCGGCGGGCGCACCGAGCAAAATGCAGCATCAAGGTTGCCCTCTAGTATTTCATCTACCGCTAAAATACCGGCTCCTACTGCACGCTCAATTGCTTTTAATGAATCGGGACATAACCAAGTATCACCGTCTAAATCGACAAGCCCTTGGGTAGGTATTTTACTTTCAACAGAGCTAACTAATGATTCGTCATGCGCAAGTAAGTAATGCTCTCGTTGCGCTTTAGGCGCTTGCTTTTGCTCAATAGCAATATCTAACCCGCTTGCTAGTAAGCGATCGTTAATGGCATCTAACCGCTCTGGGCACTCTGGGTGATCATCAATCATTTTATGTTTACGACAATGAGGGTGAGAAATAATTGCGGTACGCATAAATGCTCCTAACTGTATCATTAAACATAATATAACAAAGCCACCCGTGGGTGGCTTTGCGACTTTGGTGTATACCCTTTACGCTAGATATAGCAAATTAGGGATAGCAAAAACAGTTATTTTGCTGTTAATTTTAAATTTCTAAAGTCAAAACTAAAGTCGGTTACTTGCGTTGAAACTGCACGCATTTTAGCGTTACTCACTCTATTTTCTGTATTCATATTAAAATTAATAAACGCATCAGCCTCAAGTAGCTTTTCATCCCACTTAACAATAAAAGTATTGCCAGTGTAATGCTCAAGTGAGCCTTTTAAGCCCTTGGTATGCGTAAAATCAATATGTAATTTGCCATCAAGCTGCTCAATAATTACATCGCCGTACCAATTATCGTGCAATGTACCAGTGTAATTAATATTAGGTAGTTGCGGTTGATAATCAGCTGGCGCTGCAGGCTTTGCGTTAGCGTATGCTTTCTCTTTGCTTTCAAAATGCTTTTTAGCTAAGTCTTCAACCCAATCTTTATCTTCAAGCTCAAGCGCATCTTCAAGCACTTCGTGAGTTACTGCCGCTAGCGCACCAAATGCTTGCTGATTACTTAAAATAACAATACCGAGTTTTTTCTCAGGCAGTAATGTAACCTGCGACACCATGCCTAAAATACCGCCACCGTGACCAAGCTTTTTAAAGCCGTGGTAGTCCTCAATACTCCAGCCTAGCCCGTAACCTCTAAACTGCTGATGATACGCCTCAAACGCGCTTTTAGACGCCATAGCCGTTATATGTGGATGCCACATTTGCGCTTGTTGTTTTTCGCTAAATAACTGCTCGCCATTTGGCATTGTGCCACCAGCAAGTTGCGTACGTAGCCATTGGCTCATATCGCTGGCACTTGAGGCTATTGCCCCAGCGCCTCTAAAATCTTCTAGGTAGTTAACAAAAAATGGATGGAGTTGGTTATCCATCGGAATATGCCCCGTTGCCCAGTTTTTATTGCTACTTGGAATGCGCGAAAACCCCGCTCGCGAGTGAGTCATATTTAGCGGCTGTAACATGTTTTTTTCGATGTAATCGTTCCAACTCATCCCAGATACGCGTGCTACCACTTCCCCTGCGGTAACAAACATTAAGTTGTTATACGCATATTGGCTGCGAAAGCTGCTGGCCGGTTTTAAGTATTTTAAGCCTGCTAAAATATCATCAACCGACTTGTCGGTACTTGGCCAAATCATTAAGTCGCCTTGCCCAAGCCCCAACCCACTGCGATGACTCAGCAGATCGCGAATACGCATTTCGCGGGTTACGTATGCGTCATATAGTTGAAATTCTGGCAGGTGATCAATCACTTTATCGTCCCAGCTCAACTTGCCTTCATCAACCAACTTAGCCAGCGCCGCACTGGTAAATGCTTTGGTGTTAGATGCAATGCCAAACAAGGTGTCTTTATTAACCTTATTACCGGTGTTTATATGGGTTACACCAAAACCTTTAGCAAATATCACTTTGTCGTTTTCAACAATAGCAACTGCCATTCCTGGCACATCAAAACGTGCCATGGAGGTTTTAATTACCTGCTCTATTTTATTGGTATCTACCTGTGCCCAGGTACTAAACGTAGCCCCTGCTAATAAAGCAATTGTGGCAAACTTAATTAACTTCATTGTTATCCTTTTTTATTATGATTATTTTTGATGTACTGCAAATTCAATTTCAGCACGCTCTAGGTTACTGTCGCTTTTTTGCGCGCGGTTTAATATTGCATCACTGTATGCTTTTGGAACGCCAGCTTCAAGCGCGCCGCGATGAACGTGTTTAATATACCAGTCGTAGGGTAGCGCTTCACTGTCATGGGTATTGGCAATATAGCAATGAGCGTTAACGTCTTCGCCGCTTAAAAGCTTTACGGTTATATTTACGCAGTCGTAACCTGCACCTTCTATACCATCTAAAATGACTTTTTCGGCATCACTTATTTGATAAACAACCCCATAAACTAACGCATCCTCTGCATCACTTGGGCTAATACTGCACTTACCTGAGCCATCTTTAAAATACATATCAAAGGTTAGCTCATAACCTTGTAATACGGCTGTACCAATGCGCTTAGCATTAGGCAAGCGCGCCAGTAAACGGTGAGACGACATGTTAGAGCCAAACGAAAAATTATAAAGCGACATACCTACTCCTAAAATTAAATAATGTAACTTGGTTTTAAATTACAACACGAATAGCCAAAGCTATTAAAATAAAAAACAAGGTGGCTTTAGGGTTTAATGCATTGGTTAAAAAGCCGCGCCGAAAGGCAAACCAAACGGGCTCTGCTGGCACCGTTTTGTTGGCAATATTATCATTTAGATTTGCCCCCGGTTTGGCTGCTCGCAGTGCTTGCACTCCCAAATAAGCTAAATAGGCACCGGCCAAGTATTTAAGCCCCTTGACATCCTCCCCCACCTCGCTTCGCGCCCGACAAGTCGGGAAAGGAGGGGGATTCCTGTTTCATAGCGTATCGCTTTAAATTCAAAAGAATCTAAAGTCTTACTTACGCTCCACAGGCTAACACTGTCTGCCCGACAGCTTTAATATTCAGTGCCGCATTTATGTCGCGGTCTAGCTCGCTAGAGCATTGAGGACACGACCATTTACGGATATGTAACGGCAAGGAATCGACAACGTGACCGCAGCAATTACAGCGTTTAGAGCTTGGATACCACTTATCAATCTTAACTACAGTTCGACCGTACCACTCAGCTTTGTAGGTAAGTTGGCGCACGAACTCGCCCCAGTTGGCATCGCTAATTGCTTTAGCAAGTTTTCGATTCTTGACCATGTTTTTTACGCTCAGACTTTCACAGCTAATCACTTGATTATCGTTTATCAATTGGGAAGTCAGTTTGTGGGTGAAGTCGTGACGACAATCAGCAATCTTTGCTTGAACGCGAGCGACTTTCTTTCTGGCTTTGTGGAAGTTAGAAGAACCTTTCTTCTTCTTCGATAGCACACGTTGAGTCTTAGCTAGTTTACTAGCGTAACGCTTGGTGTGACGGGGATTTCCAGACTTGAAACCGTTGGAGGCAATAACAAGGTCAGTCAAACCTAAATCAATACCGACTGTATTTTTACTAATCGATAGTGGTTTTGGCTCGAAGCGACACAGACAAGATACAAAGTAGCGACCCGCACTGTCTTTGCTAATTGTAATGGTGGTTGGTTCGCTAGGCAGCTCTCGCGACCAACGAACATTTATAGGTTGCTTAGATTTAGCCATGAACAACTGACCATCAGTATATCTGAATGCTGCTTTGGTTAGTTGTGCGCTTTGTTTCGAGCGCTTCTTTTTGAAAGTTGGGTATTTAGCTCGACCCTCAAAGAAGTTCTTAAAAGCAGTTTGTTGGTTTCTGATTGCTTGCTGCAAAGGAACGCTAGAAACATCATTAAGCCAAGGGAACTCAGGGTTTTTCTTGAGTTCAGTTAGATAGCTTGATGCTTTGCTGTAGTTAATCTTGATTTGCTCATTGTAGTAAGCATCAGTACGCCAACGAAGAATAGAGTTGTAAACAAAACGCGTACAGCCAAACGTCTGTTCAAGTAAGGTTACTTGCTCAGGTGTTGGGTAGAACCGTTGTTTAACCGCTATCTCTTTCATGCCTTACAAGATACACAGTGTTTTTGTAAGATTCAAGCTCTATTGTTAGCGCGTTGCGCTAAAACCTTACATCCCCGACCTAAAGGACGGAGTTTTTCGGCTCAAATGATAAAATAGCCGCACCAACACCTGCACTAGTCCAAAGAGCATTGCGCCTACCTTGCTGCACACTTTGCTTTAATACCACAGCAAAATCGGGCCCTGGGCTTGCTACTGCAAAAAAGTGCGCTACGGCAATCAGTAAAAATTCGTCTAAGTAATTCACACAATATCTCTGCTTAGTTTGGCATATACGCTAATAACAGCGGGTTAGCTGAGTTATTGACTAATGCTTTAATTTCTTTTTGCGCTTTTTTAAATTGGCCGCGCAAATGCGGTTTTAAATGCTGCTTAGAGCGTTTATCATTTTTAAAGTAACTCACTAACGCATGCATAAATACCGTATGGGTTTCGTTCAACGACGCTTCGCGATTTGCATAAGGGTTATAACACGAGCCACAGCCGCCCTTAAACTGATATACCGTATTGCTCATCATTACCCCAAAGCCTAAAAAGCAAGCCAGTGCATCAGCAGCTTGCGCTAAGTAGTCTTTTCCGCCCGGTGGTAATACGCCTACATGATGAATTAAAATAGTCGCTAACGTTCCAGCAAAACTGGCAACTAAGTCTTGTGGCTGGTTTACTTGATTTGGATTAAACGAAATATTAATAGCCTGGCTAGGCGGTACAATTAATTTAGCGCCTTCGCCACGTAGTTGTTGGCTAAATTTAAACTGTGGAAAAACCTGTGGAGTGAGCTGCTGCGGTGCAACTAGTTGAATAGGCCACGCTGTCATACCCGCATAACTACTTACGCGGTTAAATACCTTAGTGGCCATTTCTTCAATACTCGATACCGAGTCGGGAAAGAACTCAACCGTGGGCAAAGTGATTTGCGTATGCTGGGTAAAAAACTCAACATCAAAGTTTTCAACTGCCCATATAAAGGTATCAATTAACCATTGCTGCTCTTGCTCAGCCAGTAATGGTTTGGGCTTAAATAACGCTAACATAGCTTACTCTCGCTCTTGCCCAAGCGCCCATTGCCATGCTTGTGTATTGTATAATGGCACAGTAGATAACGCATGATGATGACTCCCCGTAGACTCTTTAGTCGAGTACGACAAATACAATAAGGTATGTGCTTTAGCATCGTAAATACGACGCACTTTTAATGATTTAAACAAAATACTTTTAGATGATTTAAATACCACTTCCCCAGATTTACTCCGATCAATCTGCTGCAATTGCTCTGCGGTAATAACCCCGGTTTGCCGACACGAAATTGACATATCAGAAGGATCTGAAAAATCTAAATTAGCTTCTATATGGCTAATATGGCACGTTACCCCAGTGACTAAAGGGTCTTGTTGCGAATTTACAATTACATCCTTGGTGGTAAATAACCCAAGGCTTACAGAGGCAACATCATCTGAGCACGCTGTTAAGGTAAGCATACCTGCGAGTAAAAAGCTGACTTTTAAATACTTCATCGTGTTCTCCAACATACTTAAAGAGGGATACGGTTTATTCTTCTATACTAAACGTATTTACAGCTACAAAACACATGTTGTAAAAAATAAACATTGCGCTATATACATTCACCTTTGCCGCACCATAACACTTCTTAATGGCTAATTGTGCAAAACAAAAAGATGCTAATTCAGCATTGTAGGGGTTAGCGGGTAACCTGGTATTTGGTATAATAAGGTTCACACATGTAGTAACTCATAATAGGAACGCCTAAATGCCGCACATTATTATTGAACACTCAGAAGACCTCCCTGTATTACCACAAGTACTTGTAGAAAAAATTCACAACGCCGCTTTCCAAAGTAATTTATTTGATTTAGAAACCATAAAAACACGCGCTATTTCCTATCAGCAATATCTACTTGGCGCTGGCGGGTCGGGGTTTATACATATTGCGGTACACATTTTGGCGGGACGTTCTATTGAGCAAAAACAAATGTTAAGTGAGCAACTACTTGAGTGTTTAAAAACCTATTGCAGAGCATCAGACAGTTTAAGCGTTAATATTTACGATATTGAACATGAGATCTACCGTAAAAATTAATTTATTTTACCCGTCACATTAAATTAGTGAACAATTCTAGTACCAAAAAAACAGCTTAATCACTAATCAAAGTCATAATGTATAGTGACCTATAGGCTATTTCTAACGCGGTTAATTAGCTACTTAATAAGTCAGAATGATCATGTTATTAATAATATAGGTATTAACTTAAAAGCGTTAATAAGTACTCTGTAAAAAATCCCTAACTAGGGATTTTTTATTGCCGTAAAACAATTCTATTTATTATTTTATAATGAAACAGGCAAAAATATACTTAAAGTGTAATTAACACAACATAGAGCTATTCATTAGTTAATGATTGGAATGATTTTTAGTAGGTATATTTAAAAATGGTGGCCCCTCCCAGACTCGAACTGGGGACCTAACGATTATGAGTCGTGTGCTCTAACCAACTGAGCTAAGGGGCCAACTTTTTGTATAACTGTAAACAGTTAATTTTTTAAGAAGCGTTTAGTCACATAGCGACTAAAGCGGGGTGCAGTATAAAAAGTTTTTAGAGGCTTGTCACTAGCAAAAGTCTTTATTTTAACAATCAATGGTCTAACTGCTTAAATAGTAATCTTTTTATGGGTATAATATTAAAATTTGCAGAATTTAGGGTTAATACTGGCAGCTAAGTAAAAGTGAAATGGAAGGCTGTATATCGCGTAATTTAAAAATTGGGCTTTAAATAAGCAACTTACAGCTTATATTACGCGACAAACAGAAATGAATTATTTTTTTGCGATAATGTATATTGCATGTATTACTCCAGGGAAGTAACCAAACAACGTAAGTAAAATATTTATCCAAAAATGTAAGCCTAAACCCACCTGTAAAAATACTCCCAGTGGTGGCAGTAAGATTGAAAAAATAATACGTATAATATCCATAAATATTCTCCTTATTTATAAACTAAAAAACTTATAAGCAAAAACCCAGCAGAGCTGGGTTTTATAAATACTATGTTACTTTGCAACTATCGTTAGTTTATCTACTACATCGCGAACATCTTCTGCATTTTTAGCAATTTTTACTGCAAGCTGTTTTTCAGCATCTGAGTTCACTGTACCGGTAAGAGTAACTACACCGTTGTCAGTATCTACATCAATGTTTGTACCACCAACTTCTGAGTTAAATAAATAACGCGTTGTGATGACTGTGGTAATTTTAGCGTCGGTTAAGCCGCTACCATCATCATCTTTCATGTTGTCATGGCTTTTACTGTTCATGTTTTTCACAACAGTAAGCTGGTTATCAACATCGGTTACACCATCTAAACTCAGTACAAGTTCTTCTGCTAACTCTTTGTCGAGTTCGCTATTAACTTTACCTGTTAGTATAACTTTGCCATTTTTTACATCAGTGTTGATGTCAAAGTTATTGAGGTTAGTGTTCATAAGAAGCACTGTTTCAGCCTTACCATCAATCCAAGCATCTTTACTTTCATTTTCCCAGCTGCTCGCTTGAGCACCCATAGCCGTAGTACCTAAAACTAACGCCGCAATGATAGATTTGTTAAATGTTTTCATAATCTTTCTCCTTTTGATTAAAGACACTTTAACTAATGCCAGCTTTAAGCCAACTTTAATAAACAAGTAAAATCATTAACTTAAGGCGATGTGTAAAATAACTTCACTTTGTATACATCACTTTTTTACCGACTTATCGGTAAAAAGTTCTCAGTAGTGAAAATAAAAGCATGTTCATAGCTTTTAACTTGGGCCCAGGTTAAAGAGTAAAAAACATGCTAAATTTTTAAAGCACTAGAACACATTTAAAAAGTGCTTTGCAGATTCATCAATGCTGAATTTCTATAAAATGCTCTGCACATCAAGCAAGTATAAAAAACAAACAAAAGTATTTAGGCTTTGTTGTTTACTTTATGGCAAAAGTCGCTAAAATACGCCAGCTAAAATATATAAACGTTCTTTTACAACCCAAAGGTAATACCATGCATCCAATGTTAAACATTGCGGTTCGCGCTGCGCGTAACGCAGGCAAAATTATACTTCGTGCAAGTGAAGATTTATCAAAAGTTGAAGTTCAACAAAAAGGCACTAACGATTTAGTGACTAACATTGATAAAGAAGCTGAAGCTATAATTCGCGACACCATTTTACGCTCTTACCCTGATCACTGCATTGTTGGTGAAGAATTAGGCGAGCATAAAGGTAAAGATGCAGATTACCAATGGATTGTTGACCCGCTTGATGGCACAACTAACTTCATCAAGGGTATTCCTCATTTTGCGGTTTCTATCGCACTTAAAGTAAAAGGTCGTTTAGACCAAGCCGTTATTTATGATCCAATTCGTGGTGAGCTTTTCACTGCCTCTCGTGGTCAAGGCGCACAACTTAATAGCAAACGTTTACGCGTTTCTAAAACAGTTGATTTAGGCGGTTCAATCTTAGCTACTGGCTTCCCTTTCAAGCAAAAACAACACCTAGATGCATACACAGAAGCGTTTAAAGCTTTATTCATACATACAGCTGATATCCGTCGTGCGGGCTCTGCTGCGCTAGACATGGCTTATGTTGCTGCTGGACGCGTTGATGGCTTTTTCGAAATTGGTTTAAAACCTTGGGATACTGCTGCAGGCGAGCTATTAGTAAAAGAAGCAGGCGGCATGGTTGTAGATTTTGCTGGCGGCGTAAACTATAACAATAGTGGTAACATTATCTGTGGCGCACCTAAGCTAACTCAAGCAATAATTCGCGAAATTCGCCCTGTATTAACTGAGTCATTACTTCGTTAATAAAAACTGCATGGTTTAAAAAAGGAGCTTAGGCTCCTTTTTTGTTGTCTGCAAAAAATTATTTATGACGATTAAACTGCTTGTTTTTCTAACCTAGCAACCACACTACTTGGCTTACTACGCTGACATAAAAACAAATGGCTATGAGCAAAGCGCTTTGCTGATTTTTTAGCATTACTTGCCAATGCTGCAACCTGATGGCTATTCTTATAATGGTGTAAATCGGGAGTAACTAAGCCTATTGCCAGTGTTACTAATGGCACAAATTGTGGCTTCCCTTCTCTATTTGCACTCCAATATCCCTTATTTTTAATATGTTCGGAACTAAAAAACACCTGTGATTCTATTTCAAATTGGCGAATAATATGCTCGCACACTGCGGCAGCATTATTATCATCAAATAGCACCATAAAGTCATCGCCGCCAATATGGCCAAAAAAACTGTTTGTATTACTACACGCCTGCATCGTAATATTTGCTAATAGTTTAATTACACTATCGCCGCTAGCATAACCAAACAAATCATTAAACTGTTTAAAATGGTTCAAATCTAAATACGCCAATGAAAACGCCTTTTGTGTAGCTAAACGCCGCTCTATGGCATCGTTAAGAGCTAGATTACCGGGTAACATAGTTAATGGGTTAGCGTGCTGCGCATGACGAATTTTTTCATCTGTTATATGTTTTAATATGTCGCGTACTGGCACAATGCCTAAATACTGCTGCCCTCGGGTGATCACTATATGGCGGCGAATATCAAAGTCGCATTCGGTAATTTGCTGACTAACGTTATCTAGCAGCTGGTTTTCATCTACCACTAGCGGTTGCCTGTCCATTACTACAGTGGCCGCACGCTTGTCATACAAAGCATGGCCATAGGCCGCTGCAAACACTTCACTAAGTTGCTCTTTGTGGAGCAAACCAATTGGCTGACACTGCGAATTAATTACCACTAGGCTGGCAATCGATTTATCTCGTTCAAATAGCGCATGGGCGTCTTTACAACTGGTTTCGCTATCAATAGTTTGCTGCGCTAATGCAAGCCAACCAATAGCCATAGAGTTATTTAACTGGTTTGTATTTGCGGCAAAGCTCAGTGCTTGAATTTGCCTTGCTGAAAGCACATAACTTGGTTTATTACTTGGTCGTTCAAGTAAAAACCCTTGCACATAGTTGATACCCATTCCTTCTAACACAGTTAGCTCTTCTGCTCGCTCAATTCCCTCTGCAATCACTGTCGTATTGGTTACTTTTGCCAGAGCTGTTATTAACTTTAAAAACTCTTTTTTAACCACACTTTTATCGCAATGATCGATAAAATAACGATCGATTTTGACAAAGTCTGGGCATAACTCCGACCATTGCTTTAACCCAGAATACCCCGTACCTAAGTCATCAATTGCAATAGTGAAGCCTAAAGAGCGGTAATGTGCCATGGTTTTTTGTAGTAAAAACTCATCCTCGACCCTTTCTTGCTCTGTTACCTCTATCACCACCCGATGAGCTGCTAAACCAAACTGCTTAATGAGATGCAGTGTTTCGCCTTTAGGATGACTTGGGTCGAGTAACGTTTTAGGACTAACATTTAAAAATAGTTTGCCCTGCAGCTTCAAATGCACAAAGTTCTCAATAGCTTTAGAGCGACACAGTAGCTCAAGCTCTGAAATCAGACCATATTGATGAGCCACCTGAAACAGTGTATTAGGCATTTCTAAACAGCTATTTTTAGGCCCTCTGCTGAGTGCTTCATAACCGAGAATGGTCTGCCTGCTAATATCAAAAAGCGGCTGAAACAAGGTGGTAATTGTGCCATTTTCTAAAATTTCATTTAATAATTTACGCTGCTTCATTATTGCTAAGCTCTATTACGATTTACTCAAGGTAAAGTAGCAAGCGAATATGACATTTTTATGGCAATCTGCAGGCAATAAAAAACCGCCCAGATGGGCGGTTAATATCGGCTTACAAATCTATTACGGCATAGCGTCTAGATCAGCACCTTCTTTTTCAATCACTTCTGGTATTAAATCTTCTTTACTTACGCCAAGCGCAATAGCAACTGAGCTGGCAACGTAAATAGATGAATAAGTACCAATAAACACACCAAATAACAATGCTGTAGCAAAGCCATGAATGGTTTGACCGCCCCAAATAAACAAGGCAATTAATACTAAAATAGTGGTAATTGACGTTACTAAGGTACGATTAAGCGTTTGTGTTAAAGAAATATCGATAATTTCTATCGTGTCATCAATACGTACTTTGCGGAAGTTTTCACGAATACGGTCAGATACTACAATGGTATCGTTTAGCGAGTAACCTATTACCGCTAATATAGCCGCTAATATGGTTAAATCGAACTCTAAACCTAATACCGAAAATAAGCCAACGGTAATAATAACATCGTGAATTAAGCCGCTTACTGCGCCTACTGCAAAACGCCATTCAAAGCGAAACGCTACATAAATCAAGATACAAATAAGCGCAGTTAACATGGCCAGGCCACCCTGCTCTTTTAGGTCTTCACCTACGCTTGGGCCAACAAACTCAATACGGCGCATTACTACGCTTTCGTCTGCTAGCTTTAATGCAGCAATAACTTGGTTACCAATAACTTCAGCTTTTACGTCATCGCCGCGCGGCGCTAAACGAACTAAAATTTCTTGGCTTGAACCAAACAATTGTACCGATGCATCTGCAAAGCCATTTTCGGCAAGTACATTACGCACCTTTTTAAGATCTGCAGGTTGCGAAAAGCCAACTTCTACGGCAGTACCACCGGTAAAGTCTAAACCAAAGTTTAAGCCTTTAGTGAAAACCGATATAAATGCCGCTAAAATTAATAACGTTGAAAAACCCATTGCCACTTTACGAAGAGACATGAAACGTAGGGTTTTGCTACCCAATTTTAAAATTTGCATGGCTACTCCTTAAATTGAAAGTTTATCAACACGTTTACCGCCGATAAATAAGTTGATAATCGCACGTGTACCAACAATAGCTGTAAACATTGACGTTAAAATACCAATTGCTAACGTAACCGCAAAGCCTGCAATTGGGCCAGTGCCCACAGCAAACAAAATAACGGCAGCAATTAAGGTGGTAATATTGGCATCGAAAATAGTGCTAAATGCACTGTCATAACCAAAATGAACGGCTTGTTGAGGGCTACGGCCATCGGCCAGCTCTTCACGAATACGTTCAAAAATAAGTACGTTGGCATCAACCGCCATACCTACAGTTAGTACAATACCGGCAATACCAGGCAAAGTAAGCGTTGCGCCTGGAATTAACGACATAACACCAATAATAAGTACTAAGTTAGCAGCAAGCGCAAGGTTAGCAACCATGCCAAAGCCTTTGTAGTAAATAAGCATAAATGCAAGTACGAATGCAAAACCAAGTGCTACCGCGGTCATACCTGCTTCAATGTTTTCTTGCCCTAAGCTTGGCCCTACGGTGCGCTCTTCAACTATTTGAATTGGCGCTACAAGTGCACCAGCACGTAGTAATAAGCTTAAGTTATGTGCTTCTGCTGGGTTATCAATACCGGTAATACGGAACGAGCGATCAAGGCGTGCTTGAATAGTTGCTACGTTAATAACTTCTTCAACCTTAATAGGCGGAAGCGCTTTACCGTCGGCATCTTTTTTACCTGATGGTTTGTATTCAATAAATACCGTGGCCATGCGCTTACCAATAGCTCGCTTGGTAAAGGCATTCATTTTTGCCCCACCTTTGCTATCTAGCGTAATACTTACTTGCGGGCGTTGGTATTCATCGCTACCTGATTGCGCGCCAGTAATATGGCTACCTTCAAGAATAATACGTTTTTTAAGTACCACAGGGTAACCGTCACGGCTCATGATCATTTCAGTACCCGGTGGGATACGACCTTGAGCAGCAGCGCTAATATCGGCGTTTTCTTCTACTTCGCGAAACTCAAGTGTGGCCGTTGCGCCTAAAATCTCTTTAGCACGAGCAGTATCTTGAATGCCGGGTAGTTGCACAATAATTCGCTCAGCACCTTGGCGCTGTACGTTTGGCTCAGCAACACCAATTTGGTTAATACGGTTACGAATAATCGTTTCGTTTTGCTTGATAGCGTAATCACGAATTTCTTTGAGTTTTTGCTCACTCATAGTCGCATAAAATGCGTTATCGTTACTGCTATCATCTATGTATACATTTAATGGATACTGCGTTTTTAAGAAGCGCTCTGCAGCGTCTTTATCTTCTTCGCTGCGCATTTCTACACGCATACGATCAGAGCCCGCTACACGGCGAACACTGCGATAACGAAGTTTTTCTTCACGTAGGTCGCTACGAAAGTCTTCTTCCATTTGCTCAAGCTGGTTATCAACGGCTGTCGCCATGTCAATTTCCATGGTGAAATGCACACCACCACTTAAGTCTAGGCCTAGCTTCATTGGGTTGCCGCCAACCGCTTTTAACCAAGTTGGTTGCGCTGGAGCCATGTTTATAGCAGAAATGTAATCATCGCTAAGAGAGTTACGCAATAAATCTTGCGCTTTTAGCTGCTCTTCAACGTTTCTAAAGCGAACGAGTATTTGCCCATCTTCGAGTTTCGTTGATTTAACACTAACGTTATGTTTTTTGAGGGTTGCGTTTACTTTGTCTATTACACTGAGATCAACATCAGCACCTTTAGCGCCAGAAACTTGTATAGCCGGATCGCGACCATACAAGTTTGGAGAGGCGTATAAAAGGCCAACGGCTACCACAGCTAAAACAAGTAAATACTTCCAAAGTGGAAACTTGTTTAACACGGGGTCGTCCTTATTATTTTTATAGCGACTTCATTGTGCCTTTTGGCAATACCGCAGTTACGGCTGATTTTTGTACTGTTACTTCTGCTTGCTCGTTTAATGAGATAACAACAAAATCTTTATCATCTGCAATTTTTACTATTTTACCCACTAAACCGCCTTGGGTAAGTACTTCATCACCTTTAGCCATCGCGCTCATTAAGCTTTTATGCTCTTTAACACGCTTAGCTTGCGGGCGATAAATCAAAAAGTAAAAAACCAAACCGAAAATAGCTAACATTATTAGCATTTCCATTCCGCCACCGGCAGCTGCAGAACCAGTACTTGCGTGGGCATTCGAAATAAATAAACTCATGATACTTCCTCTTTAATTTTTAAAATTTAATTTGTTATATCTGCAAGCTCTGGCACGTCTTGGCCACGGCGAGCATAAAAATCCTGAACGAACTCATCTAACTTACCTGCGCTAATTGCGTTACGTAAGCCTTCCATAACACGTTGATAATAACGTAAGTTATGAATAGTGTTTAATCGTGCGCCTAAAATTTCGTTACATTTATCAAGGTGATGTAAATAGGCACGTGAGTAGTTTCCACAGGTATGGCAATCACACTCAGGGTCAAGCGGGCCAGTATCTGTTTTATGTACTGCGTTACGTATTTTAACCACACCTGTGGTTATAAATAAATGACCATTACGAGCGTTACGGGTTGGCATAACACAGTCAAACATATCAATACCACGGCGTACCGACTCAACTAAGTCTTCTGGCTTACCTACACCCATTAAATAACGTGGTTTGTCTGCTGGCATTTTGTACGCGCAATGATCAAGAATATTGATCATTTCGTTTTTCGGCTCACCTACCGATAAACCACCTAATGCATAGCCATCAAAGCCTATTTCTTCAAGTCCGGCTTGCGATTGTGCACGTAACTCTGGGTACATACCACCTTGAATAATACCAAACAGTGCGGATGGGTTGTCGCCATGGCCTTCTTTTGAGCGTTTAGCCCAGCGAAGTGACAATTCCATTGAATCTTTAGCTTCTTTTTCGGTAGCAGGGTATGGTGTACATTCGTCAAAAATCATCACGATATCTGAACCCAAGTCGCGCTGTACTTGCATTGATGATTCTGGCGTCATCATAATTTTCTCGCCATTTACTGGGGAGCTAAATAATACGCCTTCTTCGGTAATTTTACGCATAGCACCTAGGCTGAACACCTGGAAGCCACCTGAGTCAGTTAGAATCGGGAAATCCCAATTCATAAACTTATGTAAACCACCGTGTTGCTTAATGATTTCAGTACCTGGGCGCAGCATTAGGTGAAACGTATTACCTAAACAAACTTGCGCGCCTGTTGCTTTTACTTCATCCGGTGTCATGCCTTTAACAGTACCGTAAGTACCTACAGGCATAAATGCTGGAGTTTCTATTACACCACGGTCAAAAATCAAGCGGCCGCGGCGCGCTTTACCGTTTGTAGTGTCTAATTCAAATTTCATATTGTCCTCAATGTCGGAAAAACAGTCCAACAAGCTATAATTTAACCGCTCGATTCTACCCTTTTTACTGCGTTAATACTATTAACTGCGGTAAATTCAATGCTGATTTAAAAGCAAATAGCCAGCTTAAACAAGTAAATTTTGTGGTGTTTATTTACGGGTTAAAAACATCGCATCGCCATAACTAAAAAAACGATACTGCTGCTCTATGGCGGTGTTATATGCGCCCATAATATTGTTTTGTCCGGCAAAGGCACTTACCAGCATGATAAGCGTTGACTCTGGTAAGTGAAAGTTCGTGATCATGGCATCAACCACATTAAATTGATAACCCGGATAAATAAATATATCGGTATCACCAAAGTAAGTATCTAACTTACCACCGTGTACTTTTGCTGCCGATTCTAGAGAGCGTACAGACGTTGTACCTATGGCAATAACACGCCCACCATTGGCTTTAGTGTTTGCTACAGCAGCAACCACATCATCTGGCACTTCTATGTATTCTGAGTGCATAATGTGCTCATCTACCGTGGCAACACGCACCGGTTGAAACGTCCCCGCTCCCACATGCAGTGTAACAAAAGCCATTTGTACGCCTTTATTTTTTAGCGCGGTCATTAACTTATCGTCAAAATGCAAACCGGCGGTAGGAGCCGCAACCGCTCCAGGCTTTTCGCCGTACACGGTTTGATAACGCTCACGATCGGCTTCGTTATCAGGGCGATCTATATACGGCGGTAATGGCATATGGCCAATATCATTTAATATATCGAGTACGTTTTGGCTATGCTCAAACTCCAGCTCAAATAAGGTATCGTGACGCGCAACCATGGTTGCTTTTGCCTTGCCTTCAAGAATTACTTCGTTGCCAGGCTTTAGCGATTTACTCGCACGTACATGTGCCAGCACTCTATGCTCATCAAGCACACGCTCTACTAATACTTCAACTTTTCCGCCTGACGCTTTTTGACCAAACATACGGGCAGGTATTACTCGCGTGTTATTAAACACCAACAAGTCATTTTCGTTAACTAATTCAAGCAAATCACTAAATACTTTGTGCTCAACTACACCACTTGGGCCATCTAGGCTCAATAAGCGGCTACTTGTTCTGTCTTGCTTAGGAAAACGAGCAATTAATTCGTCGGGAAGGTCAAAGCTAAAATCAGCCACGCGCATAGTTGGTAATCCACATCATTTAAAGTCGCGCCAAGTGTATATCTATCGCTTATGAAGCTCAAGAAATCAGGTAAATTCTCATTAAATTACACTTGTTTTACTGCATTTATTATCATGCCGTAAATACGCTTGTCCTAAGCGGTAAATATCATTACTCTTACTCTTTTGAATAATCGTGATTTTTTAGGGGTACTCTAAACGTGGTAAATCAGCTTAAATTGCTAATATTAAACGCCAGCAGTGCTGAGCGTGGCACTATTCGAGCCACTTTAGAGAAATTAAATGTTTTTGAATTTATAGAAGTATCTGATAGCCAACAAGCTTTAAAAATATTAAAAAAACAAGCCGTTAATATAATTATTACTGGCCTTGATGTAGGTAAAATTGATGGCTGGCGCTTCTCAAGAATGATCCGCTCGGGCTTATTAAACACCCCTAAAAATACCCCAATCTTACTTATTCCCCCTATTTATTGTGAACGAATAGCTGAAACTACTGCCCGCAGCTACGGTATTGATGCAGTATTACCTTTTGAGCGCCAAGACATGCTGCCGCAAGTGCTGGCAAGTGTGCTCGCTAACCATTTAGAAAAAAGCAGTCGTTTAAACCTCTTACTGTTAGAGCCGACTAACACTAAAGCCAATGAAATCAGCAAGCCGTTACTGCTAAACTTTTCGATTACCCATGTTACCTCGAGCCAAGCCGCGCTTAATGCTTATAACCAGCAACAATTTGCAATTGTTTTACTTGATGCAACCGCTGCAAGAGCAGAAGAGTCGAGCGTGCTAGTATCTGAAATTTTACAACATAATCCTATGCAAGCAATTGTAACTATTATAGATAGTGATGATGCAGATTATGCGGAGCAGCTTTTACTTTCGGGTGTCACCGACTTTATACGTGCCCCATACGATCCGCCATTTTTAAATAAAGTATGCGACCATGCAGCGCGTCGCGAAGACTTTATGGTGAGCTACGCTGAATTTGCTAACAAAGTAGAGCAACTGAGCATAAGCGAAGTGCGATACCGAGATTTATTTTCTGCGCATCAACGTATTTTATTGCATTTAAATACTGTCGTTCTAGAACTTGATCAGCAAGGGCTTATTCGCTTTATCAACCCAGCGTGGGAAGCATTAAGTGGCTTTGGTGTTAAATCGACACTACAACAGCAATTAACTAATTTTTGTATTGCTGAATGCCAAGTAAAACTACAAGCAACAATAGACGACATTCTTTGTGGTGGTGAGTACAAACAACAAGTTGAAATAAGGCTACAACATAAAAATGGCAGCCAAATTTGGGTTGAATGTCGGCTGCAGCTCATACAAAACAGCCATAATAACGCCACTATTACCGCCACAATCGACAATATTCATGAACGAAAACAAGCGGAACTGCAGCTGCGCCATTTAGCACTTCACGATACGCTTACTGGCCTGCATAATCGCTATTACTTTGACCAACAGCTGAATCGTATTTGCCAACCTCAGCACACGCATTCTGATATTGAACACGCGCTTATTTATATCGATTTAGATCACTTTAAAATAATTAACGACAGTAAAGGCCATCAACAAGGCGATATTGTTTTAAAAGAAGTAGCGCAATTATTTATAACAAACATAAGTACCGAGCATTTAGTGTGTAGAGTTGGCGGCGACGAATTTGCAGTGATCCTCAAACATACTAACTTGCTTGACGCGCATTTAATTGCCGAAGGTATATGTAACGCGATTGAACAAAATCAATTTAAATCTGAGGAGCAAATATACTCAATCAGTTGCTCAATTGGTTTAACTCAAATTACCGAAAAGAATTGCGACCCAAGCGAATGTTTAAAACAAGCTGATATTGCCCTGTATATCGCTAAAAATTTAGGTCGTAATTTAGTACATTGCTATGCAAAACAAGATGCCCATAACAATACGCTACAAACGGGTTTAGAGTGGGGTCATGGTATTCGCCAAGCGCTACAACAAGACAGCATTGAACTGCATTACCAACCAATTTGGGATTTTAGGCGCAATGAAGTTGCTTACTTTGAGGTGCTGCTGCGCTTAAAAATAAATGATGAACTAGTTTTTCCTAATCAATTTATTCCTTCATTAGAAATGCTAAACGATACTTTTTTAATGGATCAATGCGTTATTCGTAACACCATTGCTAATGTTGCCCTCTACCCAGAACTTAACCAAGTAGCTATAAATCTATCTGCGCAGTCATTTTTAGATGAGCGTTTAGTGCCATTAATAGAGTCAAATTTAGCAAAGTATCAGGTTTTACCAACACAAATAATTTTTGAAATTACCGAATCTGCCAGCATTAACAACTTAGCAGCTACGCGTAAAATGATTGAAAAACTCAATATTTTAGGCTGCCACTTTTCGATTGACGATTTTGGCACCGGCTTCAGTACTTTTAACTACTTGAAACAACTGCCAGCACAGCATGTAAAAATTGATGGCTCGTTTGTTTGCGATATGCTCAACGACCCTATTGATTTAGCACTAGTAAAGGCCATTAACGACATTAGTCATTCACTCGATAAGCGCTCTGTGGCTGAGTATGTAGAAACCGAAGAAGTATTTTTTGCATTAAAAGAAATTGGCGTTGACTACGGCCAAGGCTATTTTATAGCTCGCCCTATGCCTATTAAAGGTGTTAAAAGTGAACTTGAAAAGATTTTAAAAAATAAAACGTTTTACCAACAACTACCTAGCAAAAAATAAACAGCTGTAAACAAAATTAAGCTCTTTACTACTATCATAATTATCTTTCTCGGCTATACTTTACTTACAAATCAGCAAATGTCGCGCAATTTATACGATAAGCGCAAAAAAACATGACATTATAAATCAGCCTAAATAAGACGACAATTTTTTGGATGTTGGATGTTGGATGTTGGATGTTGGATGTTGGATGTTATTAGAGTTTAAGGAGGTAAATATGACACAGCTAGTTGTTTTATTACTACTTATGCATTTTGCAATTGCGTTTCAGTGTTACCGATATGCACACATTAAAGGTTATCCGGTTCGGGTATTTACTGTATTAGGGCTAGTGCCTTACTTTAATCTGGTTGTTTGGGTTTATTTGCTTTTTTTACCTAAACTAGAACCATATGAAAGCCATAACCATGAAAACAAGCAGCTATCTTAGCTGCTTGTTGCTGCCTCTTTAGCAAAGTCTAAACTACACTGGTGTTTTAAAAACACCTCTAATTGCTGGCAGAACAATTTAAAGTCGCGAATTCGTCCGGTTGTTTTACGCCACAAAATACCAATTTCACGGTATGCCTCATTCGCCGATGGGGTTGCTAGCATATTTTTATTATCTAAAATGCCGGCATTAATCGCCATTTGCGGTAAAAAGGTCACCCCCAACTGATACTCCACCATGCTCAATAAAGTATGCAAGCTGGCTGCTTCAAACGGGTTTATACAGCTGACACGGTTTAAATGACATGCACTAAGCGCGTGCCCGGTCATACAGTGCTCACGTTCTAGTAAGAACACGCTGGCGTCGGGTAATAAGTTAAAGTCTTGCACGTTCTTTGCTGGCTTGTAATCTTTGTGATGTACCAAACTAAAATGATCTCTAGCTAACACCTGAGTATGAAACTTATCGGTTTGATACGGCAGTGCTAATAAGGCTAAATCTATCTGACCATGCTCTAATTTATCGAGTAACTTATCGCTAGTATCTTCTACTAATACCAGTTCTAAATCGCAAAATTCTTGCTTACAAAAATGATACAAAGGCGCGGCAATAAAGCTCGCAATAGTAGGAATAACCCCTACGGTTAACTTACCACTCAGCGGCGTTAAAAAGCTTTTAGTGAGCTCTTTTAAACTGATTGTGTCGTGAATAATTTTGCGCGAACGTTCAACTACTTCCTCACCAATGGTGGTAAACATTAAACTGCGGTTTTCACGTTCAATAAGTTGGCAGCCTAGTGTTTCTTCTAAGTTTTGAATGGCTGTACTTAATGTTGATTGGCCAATAAAGCACGCACTAGCAGCGCGGCCAAAATGTTGATATTGATGTACTGCAAGTAAATACTGCAGCTGTTTTATACTCGGAAGATTAGTCATTTTTTCTTTCCACAAGTGAACTACTCAGCGACTAAAGATCACTGGGCTTCTACAATCTAGCTTTTGGGCTAGGCTGCTACTTTTTTCTCAGATCCAACAGCAAACTTCGATAGCTCGAAGACTTTCGTTTTAATAGCTGATTTCTGCTGAGATATGGGGTTAACCCTTGCGACAATTCCAGCCGCAATTAAATCTAATTCACCTGTTTTAGCTATACTTTTTGCCGCAGATAAGTCGCGACCTTGATATGTCCTGCAAGCCAAACAAGTGAAATTTCTATCTTTCAGTGTCAAAACATGATGCTGGCCGCATTCACTGCAAATCCCTGTGGATTTTTCAAATCTGCCAATTTCATGATAGATCTTACCTTCAAGCTCAGTTTTATACTTTGAAAGCTGAGTGATGAGCCCCATTACGTTGTCGGCCACCATACTGCCATTAAATTTCTGCATTGCTTTTACATTTAAATTTTCAAAAATTAAAATATCATTTTCATTGGTTATCTGTCGTGAAATTTTATGCGCAAAGTCGAGCCTTTGCCTTGAGATTTTACCATGTAATTTATTGATGCGTTGTTTTGTTTTGTGCCAGCGATTAGAACCTTTTTTACGGCGTGCAAGCTGGCGTTGCAATTGATTCAGCTTCTCTTTTGATTGCTTTAAAAACTTTGGATTATCGGCAACATAACCGTTTGAGCCAACAACCGTCTGCTTTGAGTTAATATCAAAGCCTGTAATTGTTTTTAACACGCGAAGCGCGGCCTTACATTCCACTTCTTGAGTTATACTACATTCCCATTTTCCGTGACGATACTGAACAGTCACGGTCTTGATTTTACTTGCTAATTTGCGATGTAAAATAATCGGAACTCTGCCGATTTTAGGGACACTAATAGCACCATTTTCAATGCGAATACAGTTGGAGTTGTTAACCGCCCGAAACGAGTCATTGTGAAGTTTTTTCTTTTTGTAAGTGATTTTATGTTTTGGAAAGCGTTGCAAACGACCTTTAGAGAATGCATTTTTCAACGCGGTTTCCAAGTCGCGAGCAACTTGCTGAGCCGCAGCAGAATCAAACGCTTTTATCCAATTAAACTCTTCAAAAGGCTTTAGCTCTTTAAGAACCGAGGCCATGTCTTTGTAAAACAAAAACGTTTTATCATACTCATATCGCCGCATGTTTTCAGATAACAACATATTCCAAATGCCTCGCGAAGTCGCGCCAAACTCAAAGAGTTTAACTTCTTGCTCTGGCGTTGGATTTAGCCTGTAGTTGTATCTAAGCGTCTTTTTCATACACTGTATAGACTACTGTGTAAGCTCAGGTTGTCAAGATGCAATATGACAATAAATCGTATTGTCAATATTTAATAGAATTACATTTAATATTGGTTGTGAAATACAGAAAACAGTTATTGGTAGGACACCTAGGGAAATTCGTTAAAAATTCTATTGTCGAATTATCAACAAAATCAGAAAATATATTCGAGAGCAAGGCTAGCGATTCATCCCAGCGACTAAAGATCACAGGGTTTTCTCGCTAAGTAATCGATAAAAAGACCCCAACACCTAGGGCATTGAGATCTTTTCAAGCTAAAAGTCTTTAAGTACTTTTTTATTAAACCCCAAATGCGGTTCTTAGTACGTAGAAAATAACAATAGCAAGGCCTGCGCCCACTGGCAATGTAATTACCCAAGAAACTACAATGTTTCTAATAACACCCATGTTCAGTGCGGCAATACCGCGTGCCATACCTACACCCAACACCGCACCCACTAAGGTTTGCGTAGTTGAAATTGGTAAGCCTGTGCCAGATGCAATTACAACTGTTGAAGCAGCAGCTAATTCAGCAGCAAAACCACGGCTAGGGGTTAAATGTGTGATCCCTTCGCCAATCGTTTTAATTACTTTTTTACCTAAAATAGCTAAACCGGCCACAATACCAAAACCACCTAGTGGTAATATCCACCAAGCAATAGCCGCTTGTTTTGCAATTTCACCGTTGTTTTCAACAATACTTACCACAGCCGCAAGAGGACCAATAGCATTAGCAACGTCGTTAGAACCATGAGCAAATGCCATACTACAAGCCGTTAAGACCATAAGCACAGCAAAGACTTTTTCAACGTTATTAAATTGCATTTTTTTATCGGCCTGAGGGTCGATTTTTAAACGTGAAATTGCAATTTTACCAATAAAGCCTACTACTACTGCAATCGCAATAGATAGCCCAAAACCTTCTATGGTGCCTAAGTTAATACCAATATGTTTTAAGCCTTTTTTAATTGTCACAAGTGACATAATAAAGCCAGCTAAGCCCATATAAATAGGCACGAAACGTTTAGCATTTTTAAGCGGAGTAGCCGTATCAAAAATAAGCTTTTGTGCGCTCATAAATATTAAGTAGGCAATAAAACCCGATATAGCAGGCGTTACTATCCAACTACCAACAATTCCTGCAACCTTGTTCCAATGAATCGCTTCACTGCCTACTGCAACTAAAGCAAAACCTATAATAGCGCCAATAATAGAGTGAGTAGTTGATACTGGCCATCCTAAGAATGATGCCATTAATAGCCAGGCGCCTGCTGCAAAAAGCGCAGAAATCATACCTAATATCATTAATTCAGGAATATCCATAAATGGCGTTGAATCAATAATGCCATTACGAATTGTCGATGTAACTTCGCCGCCGGCCAAGTAAGCACCTGCAAACTCAAAGATCATCGCGATAAAAATCGCTTGTTTAATCGTTAGCGCTTTAGAGCCTACTGATGTGCCCATTGCATTGGCAACATCATTTGCGCCAATACCATAAGCCATAAAAAAGCCAACTGCTGCGGCAATTAAAATTAATACCGTGCCGTAAGATGCAATGATATCCATTGTGTAACCTTAATCTATCGTTTTTGAACTGATTTTAAATTAACGAGCTAACATCAGCTCAAGACGTGATCCTACGCGCTCTGCAATATCTGCAAGCTCGCCAACCCATTCAATGATCTTATATAAAAACATCACATCAACCGGGTTTAACTCACCTTCTACTGCGCGTAGTTGGCGGCGTATTTTAATTTGCATTTCATCCGTGTCTTGTTCTATGGCATCCAATTCAACGAGCATTTTTTCAACCAAGGCCACTTCGCGACCTTTAAAACCTGTTTCTAATAACTCTTCTAACTCATTTATCGCATTAGATGCTTGTTTAGTAGCATCAACACAACGTGTTAAATAAGCTAAAAAGTCGATTTGAATTACTTTTGGTATGATCATCTCACGACCAATTACACGCCCTGCAATGTCTTTTGCTTTATTGGCAATTTTATCTTGCTGGGTTACTAATTCGAGCAGATCTGTACGCTCTACCGGCATAAATAATCCACGCGGTAGTTGTAAACGTATATTTCTTTTCATTTCATCGGCTTCACGTTCTAAATTACGAATGGTTAAACGTAGCTCTTCAGCTTGTTGCCATTCTTCTTTAAATACGTGATTAAAAAAAGGAATCAAAGCTTTACTAGCTTGATGAACCTTTCGAATATGTTCTTCCATTGGTTTGATAGGAGATTTTGCAAATACTCCTAGAAACGCGTTAGTTTGCATAACTGACCCTTAAATCAATTTAGTATGCTGTGCGGCATGAATTTTACAGTATTAAGCTCGATTGTGAACGCTTTTTATTGCTCAACCGCCAGCAAACTAAAAAAAAATTATAATTCGTCGTTGTAATAAAAAAAACTAATTAAAAAAATTATAAAGACTTTTCTATATCTTCTTGAGATGTATGGCGAATATCTTTTCCATTAACAAAATAAATAATATATTCAGCAATATTTTGACACCGATCACCAATGCGTTCTAATGAACGAACTGACCACACTAAATCCATAATTTTCGGGATTGAGCGCGGGTCTTCCATCATATAGGTCATAATTTGACGAATAATGGCTTCGTACTCTCTATCAACTTTAGCATCCTCTTTGTGTACTTCAAATGCACGTTGTACGTCCATACGCGCAAATGCATCGAGTACATCGTGCAACATTTTTGATACTTGGCGCCCCATATTTTCAATATTTACTAACAAAGCCTGTTGGTCTTTAGTAAATGAGTCTAGTGCAACTTTAGCAATTCGCTTAGCTTCATCGCCTATACGCTCTAAATCTGCAATAGTTTTTGCAATAGCCACTACTAAACGCAAATCGCTTGCAGCAGGCTGACGCCTGGCAATAATTCGCGTACATTCTTCGTCAATGCTTACTTCCATTGCATTAACTTTATAATCATTCTCTCGCACTTTTTGCGCAAGCATAGCATCATTTTGGCTCACTGCATCTAATGCACTGTTAAGCTGTTGCTCAACCAGCCCGCCCATACTAAGCACAAGGTTGCGTACGTTTTCTAATTCTTGATTAAAACGGCCAGAAATATGCTTATTAATGTTATGTTCCATCGTTATTATCCTATCAATATTGTACACATAATATCGGCTGAATTAGCCGTAACGACCGGTTATATAGTCTTCTGTTTTTTTCTTATTAGGCGTTGTAAATAAGGTATTGGTGTCTGAGTATTCAATTAGCTCCCCCATATACATAAACGCCGTTTGGTCAGAAACCCTGGCGGCCTGTTGCATATTATGGGTAACAATTACCACTGTAAACTTGCTCTTTAAATCGTTAATTAGCTCCTCTATTACTAAAGTAGAAATAGGGTCTAGTGCCGAGGTAGGTTCATCAAGCAATAATACTTCTGGCGAAATAGCAATTGAGCGCGCAATAACTAAACGTTGCTGCTGTCCACCCGACAACCCAAAAGCGCTGTCGTGTAGCCTGTCTTTTACTTCATCCCACAGCGCTGCACCACGCAATGATTGCTCAACTACTTCATCTAATTTACGTTTGTCTTTAATGCCTTGTAAGCGCAAACCATAAACCACATTTTCATAAATTGATTTAGGAAAAGGGTTAGGTCGCTGAAATACCATGCCTACGTTACGACGCAGCGCCGCTACATCAACGTTTTTATCGTAAATGTTTTGTCCATGTAGCAGTATTTCACCTTCTATGCGGCAAATATCAACTAAGTCGTTCATGCGGTTAATACACCGTAATAAGGTTGATTTACCACACCCCGACGGGCCAATAAAGGCTGTTACCTGGCCCTTTGGAATATTCATATTTACTTTACTCAGCGCTTGTTTATCGCCGTAGTAAAGATCGAGATCTTTAATCTCTAACGCTGTTTGCTCTGTGGTTAAATTATCTAAGTCTAACTTCAAGCTGGTATTGGCTTGATTTACTTTTGGAGCGACTGAAATCATGTTTGTTACCTATTAAATCTTATTAAAGCTCAAGCGATCTGAATTTTTCACGTAAATGATTACGTATACCAATAGCGGTTATGTTGAGGGTAATAATTACCGACACTAATAAAAATGCCGTTGCATATACCAGCGGTCGCGCCGCTTCAACATTCGGGCTTTGAAAGCCAACATCGTAAATATGAAAACCTAAGTGCATAAACTTTCTGTCTAAGTGAAAGTATGGAAAGTTACCATCAAGCGGTAACGTAGGTGCCATTTTTACTACACCCACCAGCATTAATGGCGCTACTTCACCTGCTGCACGCGCAACAGCCAGTATTAAACCTGTCATAATTGCTGGGCTTGCCATAGGTATAACAATACGCCATAAGGTTTCTGCTTGTGTGGCACCAAGCGCTAATGATCCGTGGCGTACCGTACTTGGAATACGCGATAGTCCCTCTTCAGTGGAAACAATAACCACAGGCAAGGTAAGTATTGCCAGTGTTAAAGCCGACCACATAACACCTGGTGTACCAAATACCGGAGTAGGTGATGACTCAGGATAAAATAATTGGTCAAGGCTGCCACCTAGCATATAAACAAAAAAGCCTAAGCCAAATACACCATATACAATAGAAGGTACACCGGCTAGGTTAATTACCGCAATACGGATCATCTTAGTTACCGCATTTTTAGCCGCGTATTCATGCAAGTAAATTGCAGCAACCACCCCAAATGGCGTCACAATAACAGCCATTAGCATAACCATAAACACGGTACCAAATATGGCCGGAAATACGCCACCTTCGGTATTTGCTTCGCGAGGGTCATCTGATACAAACTTACCTAATTGGATAAAGTAATGGCCCAGTTTGGTTAAAAAGCTCATGTCGTTTGGAAACCACACATCTAATACTTGATACAATGGAATGGTGACTATTTCGCCGCGCATATCTTTAACCATAACTTGGTCGCGCTGTGCTTGTTTACGCAGTGCAAACAGTTGCTTTTCGAGCACCGCATACTCGGCACGTAGTTCTGCACGCGCCTCTGCAAGCTCAGCAACACGTTCGTCTGTAAGTTCATTATCAAGTAAGTAGGATTTTTCTTTTAGCCTTAGACGTTCCAGTTCATAGTTAATATGACCAATATCACCGTTTTGTAAATCAAGTGCTTCGTCGTTTAAATCAACTGCCCGTTCAACCAGCTTATGTAAATAGGCTACCTTATCGCCGGTAACAGGTTGTCCGTCTTCAATTACGCCTTCTACGTAGCCATAAAAATTACCATTTTTGCTACGCTCAAACACGGCAAGGGTGGTAGGCGTTGATTGGTTTTTTATGTCGGTGTTTAATATCCAACGAAAATCTAAATCTACATATTCACGGTTACCGGTTTTAATTAATAACCGCTCAAATTCTTCCCTATCATATGCCGAAACATCAACACCGGTTGCCGCTAAACGCGCTTTGGGTACTAATTCTCGATCGTAAATTTCACCAATAATAGTTTGTTTTGCAATTGAGCCTTCCAGCTCAAATTGCACTACTTCAGAAGGCCAGAAAAAGCTTAACCCTTTCCACGCTATCATAGCTAATAAACCAATTACTGAAATTAAGCTGATGCTCACCGCACCACCGGTCATCCAAATCCAAGGAGAACCAGACCTAAACCACTGCTTTACCATGTCGTGTTCTCCACTTACATTGAGCTGTATTTTTCACGCAGTTGCTGACGAACAAACTCAGCAATGGTGTTAAAAACAAAGGTAAATATAAATAATACAAATGCTGCTAAAAACAATATTCTGTAATGCGAACTACCCACTTCCGACTCTGGCATTTCAACCGCAATATTTGCCGCAAGCGTACGCATTCCCTGAAACACACTCCAATCCATAATCGGGGTATTACCGGTTGCCATAAGCACTATCATGGTTTCGCCTACTGCGCGGCCAAGGCCCATCATTACCGCAGAAAATATTCCAGGGCTGGCGGTAAGTAATACCACGCGTATCAGTGTTTGCCACTGTGTTGCACCCAGTGCCAGTGAGCCATTAGACAAATGCTTAGGCACGCTAAATACCGCGTCTTCCGCAATCGAAAATATAGTAGGAATTACAGCAAAGCCCATCGCAATACCCACTACCAAGGCATTACGCTGATCGAAGGTCATGCCAAGCTCGTTAGTTAAATATTGGCGCACGTTACCATCAAACATCCACAGCTCAACAGTTTCGCTCATCGCAAACGAAAACCAACCAATAAATAACACTACCGGTATAAGTATAATGGCATGCGATCCTTCAGGAATTTTATGGCGAATACTGGCTGGTAATTTAGTCCAACCAAGCGCAGTGGCCAAAATACCTAAAGGTAATAACACCAGTAAGCCAACTATGGCTGGTAAGTGCTGCTCTATTAAAGGCGCTAACCATAGGCCCGCTAAAAACCCCAAAATAACGGTAGGAAGTGCTTCCATTATTTCTACCGTTGGCTTAACCACTTTACGCAGTTCACTCGACATAAAGTAAGCGGTATAAATAGCAGCAGAAATCGCGATAGGTACGGCAAATAGCATGGCGTAAAATGCAGCCTTTAAAGTACCAAACGAAATAGGCACTAACGAAAACTTAGACTCAAAGTCGTCACTGGCTGAGGTTGATTGCCAAATATAACCTGGCTCTGGGTAACCTTCGTACCACACTTCTTGCCAAAGTGCAGACCAAGTAACTTCTGGGTGTTCGTTATGAATTTCTAATACGGTTAGTTTGTTGTCAGCAACAATTAGCGCTGCATTTGCACGCGGTGCTATAGCAAAGTTTTTAATTGCTCCTTCGCTTACTTTGCCTTGCCACAATTTTGCTTGGCTTGTGGTGTAATAAACACCTAACTCACCATTACTACTGGTAGTAAAAAAGGTACGGCGGTAAAACTCAGTAAATACGTTTAACTTACTTTGCTTTGTTGTTTCAAATGAGCGGATTTTTTGATATTCACGGCCACTGTCGGTATTTATTTCAAACCACTGCGATACCTTTCCATTATCGTTTGCCAACATAAGAGAGTTAGCGCCCGCAAGTAATTGCGCCGCAACAATATTAGCGTTTTCTTCATTGGCAGACAGTAATTGAATTTGCTCTACTTCGCTTGGGTCACGCGTATCGTAAACATAAATTTGATTAGCTGAGCGCACAAATACTCGGGTAGTATCTGGCGACATAAGTAACTCATCTACTCGCCCAGCAACATCTAGCTCGGTGCGTTCCACAAGCCATTCAACTTCACCGCTAAACATGTTTTCTTCAGCAACAAAGCTACTAAATAAAACGCGCTTGTCGGCTGTTAGCGCAACAACGGCTGTTTTGTCTTCAAAGTGGCTAAATGCAAAACGCTTTATAGCAGCACCTTGCTCGTCTACCTCTAAAGCAAGTTCGCCTAGCGGATAATCTAAACGCGGAGTTAATTTACGTTCGTTATTTGGAAACGTCACCATAAATTTAGGAATAACAATTTTTACACTGCCATTTTCTAAACCATAAGCATATTGCCCCTGAAACGGTGCACTGGTAGCAAAGCTACTCACATCGCTAGGCAGGGTTACCTCTAGCGTTTTTAGCTTTTTACCAAAGTTAGCTTTTTCAACACTATAAAAGTCAACACTCCCTTGCTGGCTTAATAAATAAGCAACTTCAGTTTGTTCCTCAACGCCTACTCCCACTATTTGCTCTGCGTTTGTAAGATTAAAACTGTCGCGCTTTTCAACTTTAGCTGATTCAAAAATTGGCTGTACTATATAAAGAAGGTAGAAAAAAATTAATAGCAGCGCTATTAATACCATTACTCCACCTACGGTTATGCCAAACTGGGCAAGTCGGTCTTTAAATAGACGGCTTCGATCCGTATTAAAAGTCGGCTTATTCGGATTGGAAGTCATCAAAACATCCTTTAATCTTAACGTTGCAGTGATTATATTTCATCAAAGTGACAGTAATGTTACAGCGGTAATAATTATTTACCGTGTAATTTAAATATCTTTAAGATCAAATAGCAGCCGTGTTTATGCAGTATTGATGAACTAAATATTATATTTATTGGACAAAGTATTTATCGAGGTCAATACTCAGGAAGCATTTAGTTAATAATTATGGTTTGTTGCAAGGGCTGCACTGTAGGATTAAAGGTCTAACTTTAGCAGCTAAATCATAATATTTAACCTGAACTCTGAATAGAGTTAAACAACACTTAATGCCTATGCATTACCTTATTTGGGCTTTAAAGAAGAGAACTATTTATGAAGCAGTTGGTTATAACCATTTTAGGACAAGATCGTCCTGGTTTAGTAGAGAGCATTTCATCCGTTATTTTAGAAAATCATGGCAACTGGCTAAGCAGCAACTTGAGCCATTTGCTCGGTCACTTTGCAGGAATTATTCAGATTGAAGTTAGCGAAGAGCATTTTCAGGCACTGCAAAATGCGCTCAATGCTCTGCCTAAACTTGATGTACGTATTGAAACAGGCAATACAGAAATAGAACCCGCCACACGTGAGCAACTTAACTTTGTTATTACCGGTAACGATCGCCCGGGTATTGTGCAAGAGCTTGCAAGTGTAATTCGTCATAAAGGAGCCAATATTACTCACTTAAACTCAAGGCAACAAAGCGCACCTAATTGGGGCGTGCCTATTTTTAGTGCTGTTGCTACAGTAACACTACCTAATGGGTTGAATAAAGAAGAAGTAATTAATGCATTAGAGTCGATAACAAGCGACTTAATTGTTGATGTAGAAAAGGTTTAACAAAATAACGGCGCTACACACCATAGTGTAGCGCCGTTATTTTTATTAGTTTTAACTGTATATAAATTTACATAACCTGAACTCTGGTTAAGAGATTTACTAACGTATTGAATCATAGTTATATTTAACTGTATTTTCTCTAGCTAGAGATTTTCAGTGAAAATAAGGCGAGTTTACGCGTCAATAGCTGGCCTATTGCAAGAAAATTCAACGCAGTTAGCGCTGAAAATAGCTGCTTAAGATAAGTTTATTATCCGGAGATCAGGTTACATATCTATATGTCGGTTTATGCTTTGTACCATTTGTTTTAATCCTTGGTACTCAAGCTGCAGTATTTGTCCGAGTTTTTCTTTGCCGTCTGCAGTTTGTGTTTTTCCCTCTAAGTACTCATAAGCATTTATTACTTTTTGATGCTGATCAGACAAATAGCCCTGAATAGCTTGCTCATCTAATTGGGTACTTCGATCTAAATCAGTAAAATTCAGTAGCTCTGGATTTTCTGCAAAATACTCATAGCAGTAGGTATCTAACGTATTTATGGTGGTGATTGCTTTAAAGCCAATTAAATCTTCAGCGAGTTTTTTTTCGTATTTAGTACAGTAATCAACTAATTGAGTATTATGCTCACCTAATAGTTCCCGCACACTAAAAAAGTTGGCCGCCATTTGTGTATGAAACAAAATAGTCCAGTCATACATTTGTTGAATTGTTTTAACTTGCATCTGCATTCCTTACTTAAGCTGAGTAAACATAGTAATGCGTAAATCGTGCCATATAAAAAAGTGAGCAATATCAATAGCAAAGTTGCAGGCTATGTAACTTAATACTGTTTTTCAGTATAAGTTACATAACCAATGTAAATATTATAGGTCGCGTTTGCGCCACAATAAATACGTTGCCGGTATTACTAATAAGGTTAAAACAACCGCACTAAACATACCCCCTACCATAGGCGCTGCTATGCGGCTCATTATTTCACTGCCCGTGCCAGTGCCATAAAGTACCGGTAATAAACCTATCACTATAGTAGCTACTGTCATCATTACGGGGCGTACTCTTAGCCCTGCGCCCTCTGTTATTGCTTGCTTAAGCTGCTCATAATTAAGCGGCACACCAGTTTGTTGTGCTTGGGTAATTTTTTCTTGGTAGGCCTGATTTAAATACACCAGCATGATCACCCCAATTTCTACGGCCACCCCTGCAAGTGCAATAAAGCCCACCCCAACAGCCACCGAAAAGTTAAAGCCTTCTAGGTACATTAGCCATATTCCGCCAATCATCGCCAACGGTAAAGTAACGATAATAATCAATACCTCCGCAAAGCTTCTAAAGTTCAGATACAGCAGCACTACAATAATGGCTAACGTTAGTGGTAATACGTAAGCAAGCTTATCTTTAGCACGCTGCATATATTCATATTGCCCAGCCCAGGTAATTGAATATCCTGCTGGTAGTATCAATTGCTCATGCAAAATTTGCTGGGCGTTTTCTACATATGTACCAATATCAATATTTTCTATATCAATAAAGCTCCAACCATTTAAGCGGGCATTTTCACTTTTTATTCCGGCTGGGCCATCTTCAATAAATACCTTAGCAACATCGGCTAAAGCTATACGCTGCCCGGCTGGAGTTACAATAGGAAGTAACATTAGCTCCTCAGGTGAATCGCGGTAACCTTGCGGGTATCGTAAATTTACCGGATAGCGCTCTTGCCCTTCTACGGTTTGGGTGACATTTGTGCCGCCAATAGCAGTAGCTACAACTTGCTGTATATCGGCAATATTTAAACTATAGCGCGCCGCTTTTTCACGGTTTATATCTACCTTAATATAACGCCCACCAGCAACTCGCTCAGAATAAACGGATGCCGTACCCGGTACATCTTTTAAAATGCTTTCAATTTGTTGACCTATTTTTTGAATTTCACTCAATTTAGGGCCAGCAACTTTAATCCCCACCGGGGTTTTAATGCCGGTTGCTAACATATCAATACGGGTTTTTATTGGCATAACCCATGCGTTAGTTACCCCAGGAAACTTCACTAAACTATCTAGCTCTTTTTTGAGTTTATCTAGGGTCATACCTTCGCGCCATTGATCTTTAGGCTTGAGCTGAATAAAGGTTTCTATCATGGTAAGCGGCGCTGGATCTGTGGCGGTTTCTGCTCGCCCTACTTTACCAAATACAGTTTGTACCTCTGGCACAGTGGCAATTAATTTATCGGTTTGCTGTAACAGCTCCCGCGCTTTACCAATCGAAATGCCTGGATAAGTAGTTGGCATATACATTAAATCGCCCTCATCAAGGGGTGGAATAAATTCGCTCCCTATTTTATTTACAGGATAAAAGCCAATCACTGCAACCAGCATAGCTAATACCAAGGTTGCTTTAGGAAACTTAAGTACTGCATTTAGTAATGGTTTATAAGCATTTACCAGCATACGGTTAACCGGATTTTTTTGCTCTGAAATTACTTTGCCGCGAATAAAGTAACCCATAAGCACCGGTACTAAAGTAATTGCAAGCCCAGCAGAGGCGGCCATAGCATAAGTTTTAGTGTACGCCAGCGGGGCAAACATGCGCCCTTCTTGCGCCTCTAAAATAAATACCGGCATAAAACTTACCGTAATTATCATTAAGCTAAAAAATAATGCGGGGCCGACTTCACTGGCCGAATCGATCACCACTTGCCAGCGGTTTTCATCGGTTAGTGGGGTTTTTTCCATATGTTTGTGCATATTTTCAATCATCACTATGGCGCCATCGGTCATGGCGCCAATTGCAATGGCAATACCGCCAAGCGACATAATATTGGCATTAATACCTTGCCAGTACATAATTAAAAATGCTGTTAAAATACCCAGTGGTAGAGTAATAATCGCTACTAAAGATGAGCGCACATGAAACAAAAATACAATGCAAACCAAAGCAACCACAACCAGCTCTTCGAGTAGTTTATTGGTTAAGTTATCAACCGCATTATTAATCAAATTTGACCTGTCATAAACCGGTACAATTTCAACCCCTTCGGGCAGGCCATTTTTTAATGATTCGAGCTTTGCTTTTACCAGCTCAATGGTTTTTTGCGCGTTTTCACCGTAGCGCATTACCACTACGCCACCAGCCACTTCGCCTTCACCATTAAGCTCTACAATACCACGGCGCATTTGCGGCCCTAAACGAATATCGGCCACATCACGCAATTGCAGTGGTGTGGCATTAGTATTAACACCTAAAGGAATGGCTTCTAAATCGGCGACACTTTTAATATAGCCGGTGCTAGTAACCATGTATTCAGCCTCGGCCATTTCGACTACCGATGCGCCCATTTCTTGATTACCTTGGGCAATGGCAGTTTGAATTAAGCTCAGTGGAATGCCATAAGCTCGTAACTTATCGGGGTCAACCGTCACTTGGTACTGTTTAACCATGCCCCCTACTGAGGCAACCTCAGATACGCCAGGTACGGTTTGCAATTCAAATTTTAAAAACCAATCTTGTAAGCTGCGTAATTGGCTAATATCGTGCTGATTAGTTTTATCTACTAATGCATATAAGTATACCCAACCAACACCGGTGGCATCGGGGCCAAGCTCTGCACTGGCTGTAGCTGGCAAGCGGCTGGCTACTTGGCTTAAATATTCTTGTACTCGGCTACGTGCCCAGTACAAATCGGTTTTTTCATCAAATATTACATATACGTAAGAGTCTCCAAAAAATGAAAAGCCCCTTACTGTTTGCGCTCCTGGCACCGATAACATTGCAGTGGTAAGTGGAAAAGTAACCTGATCTTGCACTACTTGCGGCGCTTGCCCCGGATACGAGGTTTTAATAATTACTTGCACATCTGATAAGTCGGGCAAGGCATCAACTGGGGTATTTTTAACAGCAAATAAGCCCCCGCCAATTAAAATAACGGTCAGTAACAACACAAAAAAGCGATTAAGAACGGACCAACGTATAATTGCAGCTATCATATTGCCTCCTAATGCGCGTTATGCAATTGCATAGTGTGATTACCTGATGCGCTTGTAGAGTGCTCACCATTTATGTGGCTAATCACAAACTCCCCTTGCTGCAAACTAAAGGTAAAGTTTATTTGTTGCTGCGCTGCAAGTGCGGTTAAATCTATATCATCTGCAAAGGTAAAATCGAGCCTTGCAGGTTCGCGTCCCCATTTTTCTATTGCACCACGGCTAATATTTGCTATGCGCTGTGCTTTATCAATACTGTTAATTGTGCCCAAAACAGTTGCTGTATTTTTTTCGCTATTTGTTACTGTGCTTTTCATTATATGAATAGCCGTTAATACATAACTGCCATCAGCTTGCTTAGTCAGCTCAAAATGTAATGTTTGGCCATTTTCAAAAGCAGTAAAGTCAACATCATCAGCAACCGTAAAGTCCATTGTCATACTAGGCCAATCAAGTTCAGCTATCGGCTCATGGCTAATATTAACCATACGATGTTCCGCCATAATGCTATTAACAATGCCCTCGCTCCATACAGAGCTAACAGCTTGAGGGGCTTGCATGCGTTTAAAGTCTGAGCTTTTACTTGATTCTGAATCTAATAAAAATTGCGCCGAAACCACCACGTCATCATCTGCCATTATTCCTGATAATATTGCGGTGTTTTTACTGTCACTTCTGCCCATTTCTACAGCCACAGATTTAAAGCGCCCCTCGCCCAAGGCAACCACTACACGGTTTTGGTTACCGGTGCGGATCACCGCTTCTTTAGGGACTACTAATTGCGCTTTATTGGCTTGAGTATGAATATTTACTTGGGCAAACATATTAGGCTTAAGTTTATGGCCTTCGTTATTAAAGCGCAGGCGCACTCGTAAGGTCCGGTTTTTAGCATCGAGTGTTGGGTAAATATAATCCACTTTACCCTGCCAGCTTTGACCACTTAAATAATCAAGCGTCATGCTTACTGGCTGGCCAATCTTAATTAGCTCAGCTTGGCGCTCAAACACTTGCGCTTCAACCCATACCTCATCAAGCTTACCAATACTCATCATAGTGGTGCCGGGGTTAACATAAAAACCTTCGCGCACATTTAGCTCTTCAACTACGCCACTTTGAATGGCATAAAAGGTAATGTTTTGCATTACTTGTTTACTTTTTTGCAGCCGCTCTACAAAATCATCCGATATATTAAGTGACTTTAAGCGTGCTTTAGCTGCGCGAATAAGCACCTGGTTGTTACGATTGAGCGCTAATAGAAACTCTTCTTGGGCATTCACTAATTGCGGTGAGTACAAGGTATAAAGTGGCTCACCTTGCTCAACACTGTCACCGGCTGCTTTGATATAAAGCGTTTCTAACCAACCCTCTACACGAGGGTGAATATGAATAAGTTGATCTTGATTATATTGCACATAGCCAACCGTTTTAACTTCATTTTGTAACGCTTTGTACTGTACTTTGGCGATTCTTACCCCGAGATTATTAACCACCGCTGGCGAAATAGTCACAGCACCTGGGCCATCTAAATTGCTACTACTGCCTGGTGCTTCATCGTAAACAGGCACTAAATCCATGCCCATTGGCGAAAGCCCGGGTTCATCACGTCGATAATTACTATCCATGGGTGCTACCCAGTACAGTGGTTGTTTTTCTGTGCTTGCTTTAATATCAGTATTGCTCGCGGGCATAAGCGATAACACTAATGCCGTTACTCCACCACCCACTACAGCAGCTATTAATAGTTTTAAATTAGTATTCACGATTTTGCTCTCCTAATTGCTCAAGCATCACAGCAGCGTCTTGGCTACTGGCATAATAATTTAGACGAGCAATAATAATTTGTTGGTCTATTTGAATATTTAAGCCGTCAATTTTGGCATTAAGCTCACTAATACGAGCACGCATAACTTCTGAAAAATCACCGTCGTCCCGCGTGTATGCATTGAGTGTGGCTTGGGCTTGCTCTGCCATTTGCGGTAATAACTTAGTTTGATAAAGCGTATCGCGTTTTTGTAGCTGCATTAATTGGCTAAACTCTTTGAAATACATCCCTTTTAACTTTTGTAGCGCTATTAACTTTTGAGTTTTAACTGCTTCAGCTGTCGCTATTGCAGCGTTAACTTGCTGATCTTGGCGGTTACTAGTAAATAACGGCAAATCAATACTTACCCCAACAGAGAGTAAATCGGCTCGTGAGTCTCCCATAGGCGTATCACCTCGATGGCTATAGCCCATATTTACTCCAAACTGCGGCTTATAACTTTGCTTTGCGAGCGCTATTTCTGTTTGCTTAGCTGTTACTGTTTGATCAATAGCAACAATCGCGGGATGCGCCATAAGTAACGACATTAGCGCCTCAAATTCCAGCGTGGTAAAACTAATTAACGGCTCAATAGCTGTGTTTTTAGTACTTACTGGTTGAGTTAGCATGCTCATTGGCAACCATTGCGACAGCCGTTTTTTAGCACTTTCAAGTTGCTGCGCTAGCATTACTAATTTATCTTCTAGGCGAGTGAGCTCTAACTGAGCGCGAATAATATCTTGCTGACGAGTTTTGCCTAGCGAGCTGGCATAACTTGATTCGGTTATATCAATCAGTTGCGAAAATAAGGCTTTATCTTGTTCGATAAGCGCAATGCTGCGCTGAGCTCTGTACGCATTAAGCCATGATTCAATAACAATTGTTTTTACTTGTGCAAGGCGATCGGCTCGCAACCAAGGATGTTGCTGCGCAGATTGTGCTAAGGCTTGCTGTTTTAATGCTAGGCTGTCGCCACGACTAAACATTTGGCTTACACCAATACTTAGCTGCGTCATACCTTCTTGATCTAAAGCAAAACCATCGGTTGGCACGCCCATTAAACCCAAAGTTAATACCGGATCAGGCAAACTACCTGCGGCTATACTTTGTGCTTGCTCTGAGGCTTGTTGGTACTGGCTTGCCTTTAGCCAAGGCTCATGGTTTAGCGCATACGAAAGCGCCTCATCTAGGCTAAGTTCATTGCTGTGTGCTGAGATTGCAGTTCCTAGCATTAGCGCTAAAAAACTGACTTTAAATACTGCAAAGTGATTCATCACTTACTCCACTAAAATTAAAAGATTAATTTAGAGGCAGAAAAGGTGAATTAAACGACTTGACCTAATTTTAGGTACACCTATCCTGCAATTAAGCAGACATAGGGGGGCGGTATAGCGAGCTGACTAAATGGTGTTGGTTTTGTGAGGGATAGAGCTGTATTTTTTCAGAAATAATCAGTGGGGTGCTAAATAAACCATCAACACTCAACATTGAATACGCTGAACAAGCATTAATTGGGCAATTACATTCTTGTTCGGTTGCTGCATCATCGCAACAGTCCATATTCATCATACTGACTGACATTTGCTGATGTACTTTTTCAGTTGCAACATTAGTTGCAGCATGCTGTGTTTGGCTCATGTGCGGCATTTCACATAGCATAGCAACAGACGCAACAGCCTGACCCACAAGCGTGAGTAACATAGCGATGATCAGTAAACTAGAGTAAATGCGTTGCAAAAAGTTGCCTTATTGAGGTTCTAGGTTCTAGGTTCTAGGTTCTAGGTTCTAGGTTCTAGGTTCTAGGTTCTAGGTTCTAGGTTCTAGGTTCTAGCGAAGTTTATGATAACTGAATAGTTAATACAAATCTTTATATATTTTTTGCATCGGTTTTAATAAAACTACTCGCGGCAATGGCAAATAAGCAATAACCGGTAAAATACCAAAAGCCATTCCCCAGTTCGGCGTGCATTTTAATTAGCCCACCGGTTTCACCCTCGGCATTGCCTGCAAGGTAAGTAACAATAAGTGCAATAACAAACACATCTACCATACTCCACTTACTCAAAGCGCAAATAGTTACTCCCAGATTTTGCTTAAACTTACTCGCTGGCAATAAGCAAAAGACTAATTGCATTAGTAACTTAATAGTCGGTATTACAATTGAGAAAAAAGCCACCAACACCGCTACTAAATAATTTTTATTATGAGCCAGTTCGTTAACCGTTCCCCAAATGCTGCGTGTTTTTTGATAAGCACTTATCTCACCTTCAAGCTTATCTAACCCAAACATGCTTGATGCCATCATCAGCATGTTTCGAGTGTTGCGGTCGCCTTCATCGGCAATCATCTCAATACCTGTTTGCGCTAATTTAGACTTATCTATTTTCCCCTCTAGGGATAATACAGGCTGGGTAACACCGGGAACCAATAAAGCTAAAGCAATTAAAATACTAACTATAGGGAGAAGTAAGCGCATAACATATCAAAAAAATAAACCATCATGCGCTTATCATACGCAAACTTAAACGCTGCGTCTTGCTCAATGCTAAACCGAGTTTGCTGTATTTAATTATTGTAATTTGCAGTTACAAACAAGATATAACCATACTTTTTATATGGATATGCGCTAATCCTTAGTGCAAATGTACACAAAGAGCCCAGATGGAGGTATAATAACCACATAATATTTTTGTAAAAACAGCATAAGAGCCTCCTATATGAGCATTGAACAAGCCTTAGTAGAACGTAGTAATAACCAATGTGAATTATGTGCAGCAACAGATACTTTATCTGTGTACGAAGTTCCGCCAGTTAAAGAAGCCCACTCAGATAAATGCATTTACACTTGCCAAGTATGTAAAGATCAAATTGAAGACACCGCTGAGCTAACCCCTACCCATTGGCATTGTTTAAACGACAGCATGTGGAGCCAAACTCCTGCAGTTCAGGTAGTGGCTTATCGTATGTTGAGCCGCTTAGCTGCCGACAATGGCTGGGCACAAGACGCCCTAGACATGATTTATCTAGAAGAAGATGCCCTAACATGGGCTCAACAAGTACTTGCTGAAGATGACGACTTAAAACATCTTGATAGCAATGGCGTAGTACTTAAAGCCGGTGATACCGTAACGCTAATTAAAGATTTAGATGTAAAAGGCAGCAGCCTAACCGCTAAGCGCGGTACTGCGGTACGTAATATTGGCTTAACCAGCAATCCTGAACATATAGAAGGGCGTGTTGATGGTCAACGTATTGTAATTCTGACCAAGTTTGTTAAAAAGTAAAAATATTTATTTAGGGCGCATAAGCGCCCTTTTTTACGCGTTGTAACAATCACTAAGCCAAACTTTTACTCCTCAATTAAGCCTTGATTAAGTAACTAAGCACTATCATCATTTAAAATCATCTAATTTAGTATTAAAGGAACAACGATGTTTAAACGTAAGCCAAGTTCAATTTTAAAATCGGTAGCAGGGATCAGCTTCTTAGCCAGTGGCGCATTGGTATTATCTGGATGTGATGATGCTAAGAACACTGCACAGGCAACACAGGCAGAGTCAACAGCAACGCTAACAACTGAAGTTAGTTACCTTGATCGCAGCATGTTGGCGCCTAATTCACAGCTAACAGTAACACTTGCCGATGTATCTAAAATGGATATTAAAGCAACCGTTATTAGCCAGCAGGTTATTGATTTAAATGGTGGTCCTCCTTATACAGTAGAGCTTGCCTACGACACTAACAAAATTAATAAAGCACTTAGCTACAGCGTTAGTGCACGTATTGAAAATAATGGTGAGCTACTCTACACCAGCACAAGCAATAACAACCCATTCGCAGCAGATGCACAAACCAGCCCGTACAAAATTGTGGTTACAAAAGTAGATCAAAAACCAGATGTTGATTTAGCAAATACATATTGGAAAGCAATCACTTTAGCTGGCGATAATGTTACGGTTACAACAAAAGAACCTTTCATTCAATTTAGTAATGATGGCAAAGTGCATGGGTTTTTAGGCTGCAATAACTTTAACGGTGGTTATGAAGTTAATGAGCAAACGGTGACTTTTGATCACATAGCGGCAACGCAAAAAATGTGTCATGAAAACATGGATCAAGAGGCTGCAATGTCTAGCATGCTAAGTAAAGCTGCGCAGTGGCAAGTTAATGGCGAATCGTTGAGCTTAAAAGATGAAAAAGGTGAGCAACTAGCTACCTTTAAAGCCGTTTACTTTAACTAAAATAACTGCAGTAATAATTAAAATGCCCAGTTTAACTGGGCATTTTGCTATGTGGGTTACTCTGCGACTAACTGCTCGCTGCGATAAAAACCACTTGATTCACTCAATAAACTCACCAGCTCTGGCAACACCTCATCCATAACCTGTTTTAATTTCCACGGTGGATTAATTACTATCATCCCCGAAGCAGTCATGCCATGCACGTCGGTATCAGCTTTAGTAGCTAGCTCAAATAATTGAATATTACGCATGCCAGAGTCAATTAGGTCTTGCTCCATGTTGTCAATGCGGCTGCGGTCAACAACAGGATACCAAATCATGTATGTGCCTGTAGCAAAGCGCTGATACGCTTGCATCAACGTAGTAATAACGGTGTCGTAATCGTCTTTGACTTCATAAGGTGGGTCTATTAACACGCAAGCTCTACGCGATGCTGGGGGCAATAAACCAACCAAACCAGCAAAACCATTTTCGCCACGTACTCGAATCGAACGCTTCCCTTGCATGTTCTCCTCTAGTAATAACAAATCACGTGGGTGCAGCTCAAAAAACCAGCCTTTATCTTGGCGGCGTAAAAAGTGTTCCGCAATTTTTGGCGAACCCGGATAAAACTCTAAATCGGCTGTTTGGTTAAACGATTTGATCAGTGCAATGTAGTCATTTAAAACTGAGTGTTTACTAGTGTGTTGCCACAGTTTTTCAATGCCGTCTTGATACTCTTGTGTTTTTTGAGCATCGGCCGCTGCTAATTCAAAAAAGCCCGCACCCGAATGAGTGTCTATATAATCCAGTGGCTTATCTTTTAAAGTTTGGTAACCTAACACTTGTGCTAACACTAAATGTTTAAGTACATCGGCAGGGTTTCCGGCATGAAATGAGTGTCTGTAACTAAGCATTATTTATTTTCGCCATACGCTATTTAATAAAAACAGTGAACCATAAGCACTGTACTTTGACAACCTATCCCCTGATAAGCGGCCATTAAAATGAACCATTTCTGAATGAAAAAGCCAATACACTGAATTATCCCTTAACAGAGAATAAAAATCAGCTAAAACCAGCGTAAATGCTGGTAAATAAACAAACTTTGCTTTACATTTGCATTACCTTAATTACAGTTATATGAGCGCCTTTATGAATAACAACACTCTTCAACAACTCGAACAACTGATCGACCAATTAATTCAGCGTAATAATCAATTACAAGCTGATGTTTCTAATTTAAAAGAACAAAATAGTAAACTCGCTGACGACAACGAGCTTTTACAATTAGAAGCCCTTGAAAACGAAGAAAAGCAAAAAGATGCCAGCACTACTTTATCTGGCCTGCTTGATAAGTTACAAAGCGCACAACAGGCTAGCTAATGTCTGAGCTGCAAAACCAGCGAGTCACTGTTGAATTGCTTGGTAAAGAGCAGCAATTTGCTTGCCCACCTGGGCAAGAAGAGGCACTTAAAGCGGCAGCTAAAAATCTCAATGATTTGGTTGAGCAAATGAAACAACGCTCTACTGTTAAAAATGAGCAAAATGCCCTACTTATGGCAGCCTTAAATTTAAGCCACGAATTGCTAGAAGCAAAGACTATAAAAGCCGTTGATCTGCAACACCAAGATCAACTCATTGATAAGTTGAGTCAGCACTTATCAAATGACTCTAAACATAATAAATAAAAGCGCCTAGAGCGCTTTTATTTATTACGCAGTTTTTAAACCATAATAGAGAGCGCTATATGAAGTCAGCCCTGCGTTTATTTAAATTAAGTAAGTACCTACTACTGCTTAACTCTTTTTATTTCACAGCCAATGCTAACGCCGATGTTACGTGGGAGAAAATAAGCCCCAATATTCAATTTTTAAAACAACAGCATAAGCTACGTTTTTACGACTCAAACCAAGTATTAATTGAAGGTAGTAAATGCGCACTGTTAGTCGATACCAGCGGCAACTTTGCTGCGGTAGAACAGCTTGCTAGCGATTTAAAAAAGCACTTAACAACACCTTTGTGTTACTTAGTTGCCACTCATTTTCATGACGACCATTTACTGGGGATGGCTGTAATGCAGCATTTTTATCCCGATGCGCAATTAATTACCCATCAGCAAGTAAAAACTGACTTTGCCCTTTATCAGCAAGCATTTAGCGATAAGCTAGAGGGATTCGAAAAAAGCATTGAGCTTAGCTATCAACGCTTAGCAACACTCCCCGAAAATGAGCAAGCGCAGTGGCGTACAAAGTTAGAACGCGCAAAACAGCGCCTATTCCGCTGGCAAAAATATCAACTCAATGCACCTGAAATAAGCATAAGCACCAATAAAACACTAGACTTAGGCAATTTTGAGATTACTTTAAATGCCTACCAAGCGCATACCAATGGCGATTTAACCATTACGGCTAACAGTGGCAGCACTTTGATTGGTGGAGATATTGTTGACTGGCTTCCGTACCCTGGCCACGGCGAGCTAAGCAGCTGGCGCGCACTGCTACAACAATATATTAATGACTCTGTGCTAAAAACTATAATTCCTGGTCATGGTGAACTAACTAATAAGTCGCAACTGCAGCAGTCGCACGAATTTTTAACCGCCATTACAGAGCACGTAGCTAATAATAGTGGGCAAACAATAGAGCAGTTAATGCTGTCATTTCCTGATGCCACGATTAAACCCTACATGCAAGAGTCGCTTAATGCCAAGTCGAGTAATTTATTTTTACAAGCAGGATTAATACGCGCGATAAACGCAAAATAACTCAACACAACGGACTGTGTTAAAATAGTAAAAGGATTTTAATAAAAGTGAATGTTATGCGCAGTTTGGTTTTAGCTTGTTTAGGTATTTTTTTATTTGGCTGTGAAACCACCAAGCCAGAGCCTATAGAAGCACCGCAAATATTTACTCACTTTAAGCCAAGTTACAGCGCCCCTAGTGAATTAAAAACACCGCAAAGCACAAAAACTAACTTACACATAACGCCGCCTAAAAACACAAAAAATAAAATAATAAAGCCACCAGCCAAAACAACTGACTTATGGCAGCATATCGCTAATAATCTGCATTTTCCTATTGAGCAACATAAAGCGCTAAAAAAGCGTATTAACTGGTATTTGCAGCAACCCGATTACCTGCAAGTTATGAGCAAACGAGCTGCTCCGTATTTATACCATATTGTAAAAAAGGTAGAACAACAGCAACTACCAATAGAGTTAGCACTGCTGCCTTTTGTAGAGAGCGGATTTAGACCCACTGCACACTCATCGCAGCAAGCCGTTGGCGTGTGGCAACTGGTAGGAGCAACTGCACATCATTTTGGGGTTAAGTCGGATCAATGGTATGACGGCCGCCAAGATGTACTTGCCGCCACCGACGCAGCACTGGCGTATTTAAGTTACTTATATAAACGCTTTGATGGCAACTGGCTGCACGCTCTCGCCGCTTATAATAGCGGTGAAGGGCGAGTTAAACGCGCGATTAAACAAAATAAAAAGCACGGTAAAAGCACTGATTACTGGTCGCTAAAATTACCTCAAGAAACCGCCGATTATGTACCTAAATTACTGGCACTAAGCTACTTAGTTAAACATCCGCAACAAGGTTTTAAACGCCCAAAGCTTGCTTACAAAGCATTGACCACCCATATGAATGTAGGCCAACAATTTGATTTTTCAATCATTGCTAAACTCTCTGGAGTCGGCTCTAAGCAGCTACATGCACTTAATCAAGGGTATTTAAAAAACCAAAGTTCACCCAATGGTCCGCATACGTTATTACTGCCAATTGAGCAGCAGGCACTATTAAATAGCTCGTTTTTTAAAACTAACTTTGCTGGAGAGTACATAGTCAAACAAAACGACACTCTTTATAGTATTGCCAGGCGCTTTAGCATGCCTTTAAGTGCCTTAAAACAACTTAATAATAAACAAAACAACTTAATTGGCATTGGTGAAAAACTACTTGTTGGCCAGCCCAAAACACTTCCGGAATCATTGACTATTGATTATAAAATTAGCCCCTACCTTGAGCATCAAGAAGTGGTAATTGCAACACTCGAAATAGACTATGAAGTGCAACCAGGCGATACCTTGTGGAGCATTAGCCAGCTTTACAATGTGCCGCATAGTGACCTAGCTAAATGGAATAAACTGTCGGCGTCGAGCATGCTCAAACCTGGCATTCAATTAGTGTTATTTATTCCTCAGGCCGAAAAGCCTCAAGTAACAACAATTAAAAAAGATTTATTGTTAGATCTACAAAAAACATTAAATCAGCCACGTTAAGTTTCTAAAAAAACATATTTCGCGTAAAATTACGCTCTAACTAATACAGTCAAAATTTAAAGAGATAAGCATGCAAATTAGTAAAAATTCAGCCGTTGAATTTCATTACACCCTTAGCGAAGCCGGTGAGCAAATAGAAACCAGCACTAACGAAGCGCCTCTTACTTATATTCATGGCAGCGAAGGCATGCTTCCTGGTTTAGAGAATGCGTTGGAAGGCAAAGCCGCTGGCGAAAAGTTTAGCGTTACATTAGCGCCTAGCGAATCATACGGCGAACGTGTTGATAACTTAGTACAACGCATTCCGTTAAAGCATTTACAAACACAAAGCAAAGTTAAAGTATGGAAACCAGGCATGACCGCAATGGTAAGCTCGGATCAAGGTCGCCATCAGGTAACTATTATTAAAGTAGGCCGTTTTAATGCCGATTGTGATTTAAATCACCCTTTTGCAGGTAAAACGCTAACGTTTGATGTTGAAGTAGTGTCGTTACGTGAAGCCACCAGCGAAGAAGTATCGCACGGCCATGTGCATGCAGCAGGCGGATGTGGTCACTCTCACTAATTATTTTTATTAAAAAGTAATAGCAAATAAAGGAGCAAGTATGTCAAAAGTGGCTATTGTTACCGGCGGCACCAAAGGTATTGGTTTAGCGGTAGTACAGCGCTTACTAGCAAGCGGCTATGAAGTACATAACCTTGATATAACGCCAAGTAACTTTGGTGAGTTTCATCATTGTGATGTAAGTGATGTCACTGTTGTACGTCGTTGTATTAATGCCATAGTTGAGCAAACGCAGCGCATTGATGTACTTGTTTCTAATGCAGGAAAACATTTAAGTGCCAACATAGAAAGTACCGACGAGCAAACTCTCGATGCACTATTTGCGCTTAATGTAAAAGGCGCGTATGCGGCAGTGCAAAGTGTATTACCAATAATGAAAACCCAAAACAACGGCGCTATTGTGCTTATAGCCTCAGATCAGGCAATTATAGGTAAACAAAATTCATTTGCTTATAACCTGACTAAACACGCCCTTGCTTCTATGGCAAAAACCACCGCGCTTGATTACGCGAGCTTTAACATTAGAGCTAATGCCGTGTGCCCTGGCACTATAGAAACACCGCTATTTCATAACGCCATAGACGCTTACTGTAAAAACAGTGGTGCCAACAAAGCACAAACAGTAGCCGAAGAGGCGGCATTGCAGCCACTTAATCGTTTAGGCCAAGCTGATGAAGTAGCCGCTTTAGTGAATTTTTTAGTCAGCGATGATGCAAGCTTTATCACCGGTAGTTTACAAAGTATTGACGGTGGTTATACAGCGCAATGAGTAATGCAATTATTGACCCCCATGTGCATTTTTTTAATCTACTTGAGGGGCAATATACTTGGTTACAAGGCGCTAACCCGCCGCCATGGCCTAACTTAGACAAAATAAAGCAGCCGATCAGTGCTGCGCAATTAATGCAAGATTGCGACTTTAAACTTGCAGGCTTAGTGCATATTGAAGCGGGATTTGATAACAGCGCACCTATAAACGAGCTTAACTGGCTCACCAAGCACTTGGCTGGCATTACTTACAAAGCCGTTAGTTTTGCCCAGATTGATCAAAGCAATCAGCTATTTAGCCATGCGCTCAGCAACCTTACTCACCCAAGCTTAGCGGGTATTAGAGACATTACCCAAGGTGATGACGCCAAACGTTTGCTCAGCAGTAATTGCTACAATAACTTTGAAACGTTACAGCAGTTAAAATTACATTTTGAAGCCCAATTTAAGCTTGAAAACCATATTATAGTTAAACAAATTGCTCAATACGCTAAACAGTTTCCACAGTTACTAATTGTACTTAATCACGCAGGTTTACCCTACAATTTGCCAGCGTGGCAGCAAGGCATTAAATTACTCGCCAAGTACCATAACATTGTAATTAAGTTTTCGGGATTTGAGTTACTTAAGCTCAATAGCGAACAGCAAGCACAGTGCTTTAACATTATTTTGCAACACTTTGGCGAGCAAAGAATAATGTTTGCGAGTAACTTCCCCGTTTGCCAAATTAATACCCAATATAACGACTTATGGCAAGCACACTTTAACTTATGTAGTAACCAAGCGCTTTGGCAGCAATTAAGCTACAAAAACGCTAAACACTTCTATCAACTCTAAATAAAAGCCGCTATATTTAAATTAATCGTTTAAAAATAGAGCTTCTTATATGCACTCTAAAATTCGTGACAAAAAAACAACAACACTCGCCTCCTTAGCACTGCTTAGCATTTTATCTGGATGTGGCGGCGGCAGCGATAGCGAGGGTCTTACTCCTAATGGCAATGCCAATAGCTGGAGCGCAGGGGTATTTGCCAGTGCCAGCCAATTTAAAGGACAATGCCAAGCGAGTAATGAAAAAAACTGGCTGCGTTCGTGGAGTAACGAAACCTACCTTTGGTACGATGAGATAATAGATACCGATCCAGCGCTTACAAGCGGTGTAGTCACTTATTTTAACACCTTAAAAACCAATGAACTGACCGATTCGGGCGCTAAAAAGATAACTTCCACTTTAACTTACCTACCGATGAGTGGCAGCGCCAAAGTCAATCGGGGGTAACCTATGGCTATGGCTTTAATATAAAAATACTTGCTAGCAGCGCGCCACGCCAAGCCGTTATCAGCTATACCGAGCCAAATACTCCAGCGAGCAATCAAAACCTTGCTCGTGGCTTTGAACTTGTTGCAGTAGATGGCATTGATTTTGTAAATACGACTTCTAGCAGTGAAGTTGCTCTTATTAATGCAAGTTTATTTCCTGAGCAAACAGGTAAAACGACCGAGTTTGTATTTAAAGATATAAATACTAACCAAAACCGTACCGTAACACTCACCTCACAAAATATTACTTCGCAACCGGTAGTCAATGTGCGTACCGACTTAGCCGGTGGCGATGTGGGTTATTTTCAGTTTAATAGCCATAATGCGATTGCCGAAGATCAGCTCTACACTGCATTTAACCAATTTGCGGCGAGTAACATTAAAGACTTAGTGATTGACGTACGCTATAACGGCGGCGGCTTTTTACAAATGGCCAGCCAAGTAGCTTATATGGTGGCGGGTCGCGCGAACACTCAAGGAAAAGTGTTCGAGCGTACTGTTTTTAATGATAAAAACCCAAGTACCAACCCGGTAACTGGGCAAACACTTAGCCCAATGCCTTTTACTAATCAGTTTGTGGGGTTTGCCGATAACTCTGCAACAGTGCCCGGCAGCGCACTGCCAACATTAAACCTAAACCGCGTATTTGTTCTCACGACTAGCAGCACATGTTCAGCAAGCGAAGCCATTATTAATGGTTTGCGCGGCGCCGACATTGAAGTAATCCAGATAGGCTCTGGCACCTGTGGCAAGCCTTATGGCTTTTATCCTACCGATAACTGCGCAACCACCTATTTTACCATTCAGTTTAGCGGTATAAATAATAAAGGTTTTGGCGAGTATGCTGATGGATTTGCGCCAAAAAACACTATCGATAACGCTTTTCAACCCGTATTATTAAATGGTTGTGCGCTTGCCGATGACTTTACTCAGCCATTAGGTAATGCCAATGAAGCACTGCTTAAAACAGCGCTTAACTATCGTAATACCGGTAGTTGCCCTGCGCCAAGCTCCACAAATAGTAAACAAGGTTTTGCGCCAGCTATTACAACTGATTCACCTGAAGTAAAAGATACGCGAATTCAAACCTTGCTTGAGCAAAATACTATTCTTCGCGATAACATGAGGTAAACCATGAAAGTACGCCGACTTACAGTAATCGCATTTATAACAACCGCACTCAGCGGCTGCTTAGCACAAAGCGCTGAGCCAACGCCTAAGCTGCAGCATGCGCTATTAGTAACACCTAATAGCGTAGCAGTAGCTAATGCTATTGCCAGCTTGCTGCATAGCTCACAAGTGCAATTAGCCGATGATGTATTTACTACTAACAGTACTGTGACGCTCGATAAACTCAACCATAAAGACTCTATGGGTAATCCTATTATGGGTAAGCAGCTTAATATGCCCGACCAGTTTGAGTTAATGATTAAAGGCAAGCAATGCTTTGTTCGCCATCTTGATAGCAAAGCAACGCAGCAGTTAAAAGGCGTGCAGTGTAAAATTAATCAGCTATAACAATAGCCCCAAATAGCAAAAGCCGCGTAGTGAGCTATCACTACGCGGCTTTTTAATCTGTATGCTAAAACTATTTAATTTCTACACGCTGCGAGCGCATTACAATCTCATCATTTAATTCAATACCAATACCTGGCTCTTCCGACACTTGAAAAAAGCCATTTTTAGGTTGAGGATCTTGCAGACACAACTCACGGTTCCATTTTTTAATCGCATAAGTATGATGCTCATGAATTAAAAAGTTAGGAATGGCTGTTTCTAAATGCAGTGAAGCTGCAGTCGCTACAGGCCCGCCACATACATGTGCTTGAATGCGCACATCAAAAATATCGGCGTAGTCACACACTTTTTTCGTTTCGGTAAAACCACCACATAAGCCAATATCGGGTTGTAATACATTAATACTTTGATCTTCTAAGTATGGGCGTACACCCCAGCGGTTATACAAGCGCTCACCACCAGCAATTGGCACGGCCACTTTATCAGCCACTTTGGCATGCAATGAATGGTTTAAATAGTTAACGGGTTCTTCAAAAAACATGCAATCGAATTCTTTCGCTATTTCACCCAATTGAATAGCCGAAGTCACCCCTGGTAAGCTATGGCATTCAAAAATAATATCAACTTCATCGCCTACCGCTTCACGTATAGCTTGCATACGCGCACGATACAACTTCATTTCAGCCCGGGAAATAATATTAGTGCGGTCGTAGTAAGTATTACCGTCTTTATCGTACTGAATTGGGTCTACTTTTACTGCATCGTAACCTTCGGCAACCGCTTTTAAAGCCGCTTCGGCGTATTCTTGCGGCTGCACTAATGCTTTAAACTCGCTATCCCAATCAAACTGTAGTTGCGATGCATAAGTGCGTAATTTGTCGTTAACCTTACCACCAAGTAGTTGATACACAGGTACACCCAGTGCTTTACCTTTAATATCCCACAGGGCAGTATCAATCGCACTCATTGCAGCATATACAACAGGCCCGCCACCTAAACCCCAAAAGCTTTCACGTAACATACGTGACCACAGCTTTTCGGTTTGAAACGGGTCGTGGCCAATTAAAAATGCATCGGCCATTTCTTTGATCATCGCGGCAGCAGCGCTATGGCCTAAATCATATGCAAGGCCCGCTTCACCCACACCACTAATGCCTTCATCAGTATGAATACGTACAAATACTGGAGTCCAAGCAGGACGATCTGGGCAATGAATATCAAACACTTCAACGCGATTTACTTTCATGAATATTCCTTATTAACCTTTAAATGGTTATTTTGCAAAACTAGGATCAAGTCGGTACGCTTTTCGCAGCATCGCTGGCCACGCTAACTGCCCGCCAGTACTACCACTGTGCACTACATTTGCTTGATTATAAATATTGTCGATTATAGGCTGCGGGACGCTAATAGCCTGCTGCGAACTGGCTTGAATAGCGAGCTGTATTTCACAGGCGCGCTGTAAATCATAAAAGCGCATAAAAGCATCGCCCACCGTTGGCCCCACTGTTAAGCCACCGTGGTTAACTAACAACATATGGTTAGTATTGCCTAAATCATCTTGTAAGCGTTTTCGTTCATCATCGTTAACCGCTAACCCTTCGTAACCATGATACGAAAGCGACGGCAAAGAGAACATGGAATACTGACTTAGTGGCAATAAGCCATTTTTTTGTGTAGCAACAGCTATGGTTTCTTTCGTGTGTAAATGAATCACACAATGCGCATCGTCGCGTACTTCGTGAATTGCGCTATGAATAGTAAAGCCAGCTGGATTAATATTAAAAGGCGTGTCGTCAATAATATTGCCGCTTAAATCTACTTTAACTAAGTTAGAAGCGCTGATTTCATCAAAGGTTAAACCAAAGGCATTCACTAAGTAATGATCACTGCCCGGTATCCGCGCTGATAAATGCGTGTAAATTAAATCGCCCCAACGAAAATGATCCACCAACCTATAACAGGCGGCTAGATCAACTCGTAGCTGCCATTCTTGTGCTGATACTTTATTTTTTAAATCGAGCTGGGGTAAATCAAACATAATAAGCCTTTAAATACACATAAGATCAATTGAGCAATAGATGTTTAGAAGTCTAAATTAGTATTTAGGTTATAGCAATAAGGAAATTAAAGACTTACATCCCCGACATAAATGACGGGGTTTTTCATCAGGAAATAAAATAGCCACACTAGGTGTGGCTGTTTTTTAATAAAAATAATTAACTGCGTTTATTATTTTACGTTTGCAAGGTAATCAGCAATTGCAGCAAACTCTTCATCTGTTACGGTTGCTACCATAGCTTTCATAGCCATAGACATACCATTACTGCGCGCACCTGATTTAATGTCTTTCATTTGTGCAACTAAATAGTCTTTATTTTGACCATTTAATTTAGGGTACATGCCCATAATAGGTGCCTTACCTTCTGCGCCGTGACACGTTTGGCAGTTTTTAGCAGTGTAAAGTGCAGCACCATCTGCAGCAGCTGCATTAAATGACAAGCTTGCGGCTAAACTAATACCCGCGCCTAATAAAAGTGTTTTAATTTTGCTCATTGTATTTACTCTTCTTTTTTGACGGTTAAAAAACTGTTCTGGTGATTGTAGTCAACAACACTATAAAAAGCATACGTAACTAATAGCATTTGACGATCAATCAGAACAAATACATGTACAGCTCATTTAAGTTAACTTTAGCAAAAATTAAATGAGTCTACACTTAACTAAAATTTACCACGTTAAATCATCTGGTATTTCAAAATCGGCGTATGGATCGTCTTCGTCTTTTTCTTTGCTTTCTGGCTCAACATGAAAAACAATATAATGTTCATCTACTTCAGCTACTTTACGTGCCGGTTCGTCTTCTAATACGTAAAATCGGCCTTCGAGCACACAAATAGCTAAGCGACCACCCGATAACGCTTTTTGCGTTCTTTCGTTTACTTCAATGCTCTTTACTTTGTTTTCGTAAGTAAAGTTAAAAGTACGCTCACCACGTATTGCTTCTTGGTTATGGTGTTCTAAAATTTGTTTAACACGGGCACTTTGCTCGCGCTGCTTTAAACTACCTTGGCGTGCCTGGTTAAGCTCTTCTGCTTTTTGTTGCTGCTCAAGTTTTGTTTGTTGAATATGCTTTTGTAAATCGCTAGGGTTACTGGTTGCACCCTTTTTTTGCTTTTTTTGCTGCTTACGCTTTTCTGATTTAGCAACTTTAGCTTTATGCGATGTTGTTAATCCTGCTTGGAGCAATTGCTCTTGAAGTGACCCCATGGCTCTATTCCACTAAAAACTAATATTAAGACTATTTTAATCACCAACGCCGGTAAATAACAGCGCTATCATCATTAATCTAACAAACGACGATAAAAACACCATGATTTAGCGCAAAGATGATAACTTTTTAGTAAACAATTACTCATTACAATTTATGGGCACACCAATAGTCGCTTAAAGTATTCGTTTTTAGATTATCAAACACAAGGGATTTTTAATATACTGCCACTTAACTATTAGTTACTCACCAAGCTATATAATGCGCTTACCTCACTTGCTGCTTTGCTCTGTATTTATTTTTTTTGTACTTTACGCTCCACAACCACTGCTTGGCTTATTTGCACTTGAGTTTAGCGTTGCGCCCGCCGTTGCTGGCAGCTTAATGACTGCGGCTATGCTACCACTGGCTATTGCGCCTTTAGTGTATGGGTTGTTTTTAACTAAACGTAATCCTTTATTTATATTACGCATTGCTATGTTGTTATTGGGGGGATGTTGTTTATTGTTTGTTTACGCCCCCACCTTTGAATTGCTGTTATTAGTACGCTTTTTACAAGGCCTAATATTACCAGCGGCATTAACAGCCATGACCAGTTATATTGGCATGAGCTTTAGTGCCGATACTCTGCAAAAAAATATGACAATCTACATTGGTAGCACCATAGTAGGCGGCTATTTTGGGCGCGTTCTGGCAGCCCTTTTTAGTGATATATGGCACTGGCAAAGTTTTTACTACTTTATTGCCACCATGCTCATTTTGCTTGCGTGGAGTATTCCTCATACCCGCTTTAAAAGTAATAACGTTAAATCAATACTTTCACCTCTAGACTATATTAAACAACTGCGTGAAGGGCCGCTGCTAAAAGTGTATGGTGCGGTGTTTTGTATGTTTTTTTGCTTTGCCGCTTTACTTAATTATTTACCTTTTATTTTGCAAAATACTTTTTTGATCACTAATACTCGCGATATTGGCTTGGTTTACAGTGGGTATTTAATTGGTGCTTTAGCCTCTATTACAACGCCTTGGTTACTTAAAAAAGCGCCCTCGCCATGGCATTTATTAACGGCTATATTTTTGTTTTACAGTGTTAGTATTGTCATGTTAATGAGCCACCAGCTAATAGTATTTTTAGCCGCATTTACATTATTTTGCGGGGCTATGTTTGTGATTCACTCAACTGCGGCGCCCTTAGTTAATAAAATCAGTAAAGCACCACCAAGTGTTACTAATGGCGGGTATGTATCGTTTTATTACAGCGGCGGTGCACTTGGGTCGTTATTACCAGGGGTGATATATCAGCATCATGGGCAAACCGCATTTATGGCAGCTTTATTGGCTGTTTGTCTATGCGGCTTGATGCTAATTATATGGGCTTACCTTGAGGGTAAAAATACTACGCGAGGCTGATGCTCAGTAAAGTTAAAAAACTGCTCTAAGTCTGCTTTATTAAGTAACCAGGTTTGGGTGTTTTCAAACGGATGACAATGAAATAGCTCACCTTGCCAAATATCTTGATCTAGCCAAACGCTTACTTCGTTTTGCTTGTCGTTCATTAGGCTAAGCATAGATACACACCCAGGCGCTACTTTTAAGTAGCGCGCTAAACGCTCGCTTGAGGCAAATCCTAGCCGCGATAACCCTTGTTGTTTTGACAATACTTTTAAATCAAGTTGCTTGTCATGGGCGGTTATAACTAAAAAGTGCCGCTTACCTTCATTATCACGTAAAAATAAATTTTTAAGTCGTGTACCCGGGCGCTCCACCATAAAGGCATCGGCATCTAAACTACCATGCAATGGTGGGTGCTCTATCACCTCATAATTAATATTTAACTGCGCTAATAGCGCTGCTAACTTTGTTTTATCAGCTAACATACTACAAACAACGTCCTCTTAATTGCACACTTAAATCACGCCACAGTACCTCATTAATTTCATGCTTAGCGGGGCAATAGTTGCGTGTTTCAAGCTCTTTATTTAACAATTCAACAGCTTGATCTTCTAACTGCAGTTTTAAAATACTCGACTCTTCAAAATGCTCTTGCGCTGCAAAACGCTCAAAGTCACTGCGGGTAAACTTTTTATCTAAATTAATGTTCTGGCGACTTTTAGCCTTTACCGATACGACATAGGCAAATAGCTTATTTCCTTGCTCATCTTGTTTTTCATGAAACTGTTTATTATTTATTTCATAAGGTTGCTCGTCACTTGAGTTAGCACAGCCCACAAGCAGAACCATCAGTACTAAGGCATACTTTTTCATTTTTAATTGTCTTTTTACTGAATATTGTTGTTGAGTCTACCAAAATTTCATCTAAACGGTAAAATTAGTGAAAAAATACTTGACCTATTTTATAAAAAATCTTAAAGTTCGTCCCGCTTGAGAATCAGCAATCAAGCTTTTACGTAATATGTAAAATTTAGGAATGTGGGGCTATAGCTCAGCTGGGAGAGCGCCTGCCTTGCACGCAGGAGGTCAGCAGTTCGATCCTGCTTAGCTCCACCACTTTCTTACTCCCTCTTTAGTATTGTCTCAAAGCCATCAATTTATTTGTTATTCTATCTTAAGTTTCACTCTGTATTTCAATCCCAAAATATACGCCATATAGTTAAAACTAACGCTATTGCACGCTTTTTAATTTTACTGGCTAGCGCGAAAGTAGAACCTAAGTTAATTTATTGCACAAAAAAGCCGAGCTGCAGCTCGGCTTTAAAATCATAATATGTTTTGTCCTGAAATAAACTAAGTTTATTCGCGGATCTGACCATCGCCATTAACTAAATACTTTTCAGTAGTTAGTGACTCAAGGCCCATAGGTCCGTAAGCATGTAGCTTAGACGTTGCAATACCAATCTCGGCACCTAAGCCCAATTGTGAACCGTCTGAAAAACGCGATGAGGCGTTAACAGTTACTACCGAAGCATCAATACTACGTTGGAATAACTCTGCCGTAGCAGCGTTTTTAGTACAAATTACTTCTGTATGGTGCGAACCAAATTGCGCTATGTGCTCTACAGCCGCCGCAAAACTTGGAACTACGCGAATGGCTATTTCTAAATCTAAATACTCTTCACCAAACTCATCGTCGCCCAGTACTGTTGCATTGTCAAAATACGTAGCTGCTTGGCTATCGGCATTAATTTTAACACCTTCTTGACGTAACACTACCGCACACAAGTTTAAAAACTCATCGGCAATATCTTGATGTACAACTAAGCCTTCTAAAGCATTACACACACCGGTACGTTGCGTTTTACCATTAAGCAGTAGGTTAATTGCCACTTCAAGGTCGGCGTCTTTATCAACATACAAATGACATACACCTTTAAAGTGTTGGATCACTGGAATTGTGCTGTTTTCGGTTACAAAGTTTATTAACCCTTCACCACCACGGGGTATAATTAAATCAATGCTGTCACGTTGCTGCATTAATTCCATTAATAAGCCACGATCGGGGTCAGGAATTACCGAAATAAGTGCCTCAGGTAAATTATGCTTTGCTAGCACGCTGTGCATTACGCTAGCAATTGCTTGTGAGCTTTTAAGTGCTTCTTTACCGCCGCGTAAAATTACGCTATTACCCGATTTAAAACACAATGCACCCGCATCTGCAGTTACATTAGGGCGCGCTTCGTAAATCATACAAACTACGCCTAGTGGTACGCGCATTTTACGAATTTTAATGCCATTTGGGCGTTCGGTAATATCGCGTAGCTGACCAACCGGATCATCTAAGCTTACAATCACTTCGATGCCTTCAGCCATTGCTTCTACACGTTCATCGTTAAGCGTTAGACGGTCGACCATTGCGGCTGCTAAGTTATTGTCGCGTGCCGCGGCTAAATCGCTTTCGTTCTCTTTAATAATAAATGCTTTTTCTGCACGCAGTGCTGCAGCCATGTCCAATAGCACTTTATTTTTTGTCTCGGTATCGAGTAACGCTAACTGATGAGCAGCTTTTGCTGCCTGGCGTGAAATATCCGTAATTAAACTCATGACTTCTCCAATAATGCGATATGTTTTTCAGATATAACAGGTCCAATTGAGTCCTGCATTTTTTCACTGAATTCACTCTGTTCGTTGTCAGCAATAAAGCTCAACAAACAGCTACTATAATTTGCGGTTGCTTTGGCTAAACGCGTACCATCTTCACTACGTACTAAAATAGTGTCACCAATTGCGAACTCGCCATGCACGGCCATTATTTCATCGCCACGAATACAGCCTGTTTCGCCTTCGAGTGACTTGTCAAACGAGCCATCTACAACAACTTCACCCTGCTCATTTGCAGTGTGCGTCATCCAATGTACAGAATCTTGCATTGGTTTTTCGTATGGTAAGAAAATAGTCCCAGGGTTTTCACCTGCAAGTAAACGCGTAAATGTCTCTTCTTTAAAGCCGTTAATAATATAAGTTGAAATCCCATGTGAGGTTGCTTTTTCAGCCGCTTCAATTTTGGTTTTCATACCGCCTGTACCAACTGCGCTAGTTGCACATCCTGCCATAGCATAAATAGAGTCATCAATTGATTTTATTTCAGGCAGTAAAATAGCATCGTCATGCAAGTTAGGGTTTTTATCATATAACCCATCCACATCTGAAAATATAAGCAGTGCGTCTGCATCAGCTGCTGCTGCAACCATAGCAGATAAGTTATCGTTATCACCTACTTTTAGATCATCGGTTGTTACTGCATCATTTTCATTAATAATAGGTAACACGCCGTGCTCAAGTAAAGTAAATACAGTTTCGCGAATACTTTGATAGCGTTCATGATCACGTAAGTCACCGTGGGTTAATAATAATTGAGCTGATGGAAAGTCAAAAAACCTATCCCACATTGCTATCATTTCTGTTTGACCTGCGGCAGCCATTGCTTTTTTCATCACGACTGAACGTGCTGTATCTGATGGGAACAAATGTGCCCCCGCAGCAACTGAGCCTGACGAAACTAAAATAACTTCAATACCACGAGCACGACAGCGAACAATAAACTGTGCAATGGTTAATATGTAACGTGAACGGCAGCCATCTTGATCCGGTGCAATTAAAGCACTACCTACTTTAAGTACTATACGTCGCCAATTTAACTTATTCATAAATGTTCAACTTTCCATTTTATTTGCGCTCATACAATGTGATGAGCTAAAACTAGTTAGCTAGGTTTAAAACATAGCTTCGAATTTGGTTTATCATTTAAAAACACTTTTTTACACACGCAAAGCGACTCTATCTAAAACTGTTGTTATAGATTTAAGCGCAAGTACTAAATAGCAACAACTCAACGGTGTTGAATAGTACTAACAAAAAATTTAAAAAGTGTTGTTTATGTATCGCTGTAAAAAGCTGTGTGTGGCTTTTTTATTAACAACATACATAGAGCCTCTTAAGTCAGATACACCAACAGATAGGGTGATGACTTAAGGACCGAGATTTAACCGCCACGATGGGGGCTAAATATTGAAAGGTAATAATTCAACTCAAACCTTTATTTATTTAAATAGTTAAATAAACTTGTTTAGCAAAATCATACCAAAGAGTTCGGTAAATGATATTTATACTGCTCAAACCCTTAAATCACTACAAAACAGTATTATACCGCTTTAATGTGACTCTAATATTAATAAGTTATTATTTTAAAATAACCACTTAATTAGACAACTAATTGTTTGAACACGAAGCATAATACGCTAAAACTGCAGGTAAAATCAAGGTTAAAATTCAAACTAAGTAAAATACAGCTTGTTTTTCGAACTGTTTTTATATTAATTATCAAAAAGTTAAATCCTTTTTGTAGGGTATTTATTAAAATTACTGATAAAATAACAGACTTTAAAACCCGTAATATCTGATAAACAGCTAAAATTCTATTAGCAAAATTTAACTTATCCGTGTATACCCCTGTATTATAATTAACATAAGTTATACTTTTATCTATCATATTCACAAGGAATTCTTATTCTATGTCAGCAATTTATATAGCCGGTATCGCACTTTGCTCCGTGCTTGCCCAGTGGGTCGCATGGGCGTTTAGAGTCCCTGCTATTCTGTTTTTATTGCTTACAGGACTATTATTAGGGCCATTTACTGGCGTACTAGATCCTGACGCGCTTTTAGGCGATTTACTCTTTCCTGTTGTGTCACTCAGCGTTGCTATTATTTTATTTGAAGGCTCTCTCACCCTGCATTTCAGAGAATTAAAAGGCATCAGTAAAGTAGTCAGAAACCTGTGTTCAATTGGTATGCTCACTACGTGTATAATTATTAGCTTTAGTGCCTATTGGCTATTAGAGCTTAACTGGCGGGTAGCTGCTGTGCTCGGCGCTGTACTTGTTGTAACGGGTCCTACTGTTATTGCCCCTTTGCTAAACTCTATGCGACCAACTCAAGACATCGACCGAATACTACGCTGGGAAGGCATTGTTATAGACCCTATTGGTGCTCTTTTTGCCGTATTAGTTTTCGAAGCCGTGATGTTGGTTGGCGAAGGTCAAATATTTAGCCATACCATTATCGCGCTAGTTAAAACCTTAGGTGTAGGCTTAACAATTGGTGTTGTTGCAGGTTGGCTTACTACACAACTTATGCGCCGAGAGTGGCTACCATTTGAGTTGCATAAGTTTGGCATTTTAGCCCTAGTGCTTATAAGTTTTTCAGTGTCTAATCACTTAAGCCATGAATCAGGTTTATTAGCGGTGACTGTATTTGGTATTTGGCTTGCAAACCAAGATGATTTAGAAATTGATTCGGTGCTTGAGTTTAAAGAAGATCTATCGATGATTTTAATCTCAACACTGTTTATTTTACTTGCAGCAAGGTTAGAACTCTCTGATTTAATGATGCTAGATAGTGACGTTTTTATATTTTTAGCTATCGTGCTATTTATAGCTCGCCCTGTGTGTATTGCAATATCGACTTTTGGTACTGACCTACCAATGAAGTCACGCTTAGTACTCGCTTGGATTGCGCCACGCGGTATTGTTGCCGCAGCTGTTGGTTCTGTATTTGCGCTGAGCATGATGGAAGCTGGTGTTGCTGATGCAGAAAAAATGGTGCCGCTCATATTTACCGTTATTATTATTACCGTGGTGCTGCAAAGCCTAACTGCCATCCCTTTAGCTAAACTGCTTGGTGTACGTCAACCATCACCAAGTACCATTTTAATTATTGGTGCAAACCATGTATCGCGTGCTATTGCGCGTGGCTTAAAAGATCAAAATATTCCTGTGCATTTATCTGACCCTGCATGGGAAAACTGTAAAATGGCCCGTATGGATGGCTTGCCTTGTTACTACGGTAATCCGCAATCTGAACATGCTGAGCGTTACTTGCCTTTAACCACTATTCGTAGTGTGTTGGCACTGTCACCAAATCGCCATCACAATGCGCTAGGTGTACAGTATTTTTCTCACTTACTTAATGATAAAAATGTGTTTTCGCTACGCTCATCTTCATCGCATGCTAAAGCGAATAAAGACAGCGCGACTTTCTTATCGCGCCAAATTTTATTTGGTGAAAACGGCTCTTATGCACGCTTAAGCAGTGTGATAGCGAAAGGCGGTAAAGTAAGTGCTACCCGTATTTCTGATGAGTTTAGCTGGGAGCAATATCAAGAAATGAACCCAGAGGCAATTCCACTGTTTATTCTCAAAGGGGATAAAGATGGCGATGACGATGCGCCAGTTAAACTTAGACCCTTTACCAGTGATATGGAAAAACCACCGCAAGAAGGTGAGCGCATTGTTGCTTTGCAACCAGCTAAAATATCACTACTAAAAGATTCACAAGCAAAAGCTAAAGAAGAAAGTTAACACTTTTATTAGTTTTTAATAAAAAGGCCTAACTCGCAAGAGTTAGGCCTTTTTAGTGTATTTTTGGTATATCAATATGCTTACATAGGTAGGCGAGCACGAGCCACAACGCTGGCTGGCATTTTTTCGGCTAACTGAGCTAATAAACGCGCAATTTTTTTATGTGTATTGGCATCTGCAACCTTGGCATTAAATAACCAACGATACATATCTTCAAAGTCGCGTGGACTGCCGTAGCCTTGGTTAAATAACTTAACTAAGCGAAACTGCGCTTTTAAATTTCCCTGCGATGACGCTTCACGCAAATAAGTGATTGCCATTGCTTTATCTTGTTGTACCAAACGCCCAATGTCGTAGTAACGCCCTAACTGCTCTAAAGCCGCTGCTAAGCCCTGCTCAGCCGCTTTTTGCATATAGTACACACCTAACTCTACATCGCGATCAACACATACGTTATAGGCTAGCATATCGCCATATAAAAACTGATACGATGGTAATGCCATTTTATTGGCTCGCGCTTCTATATCTTGTACTAACTGGCAATCATCTGCCTTAACCCGGGCTAAATGGGTGTTTTTATTAATTAGCGAAATTAACTCAGTCTCAGTATACAGTGGCACTGCTGCTGCCGTTTCTTCTGCTAAGCTATTGCTGCTCATCAATAAAGAGAGTGTCATTAATGGTAATAACAAAACTGAATGACTAAAAAGTAACTGCATCTTTATCACTTATAAAAATAAACCTATTAAATACTATACAAAGATCGTTCCAAAATTAATATTTAACCTGAACTCTAGTTAAGAGGTTTACTAACGTATTGAATCATAGTTATATTTAATTTTATTTTCTCTAGCCAGAGGTTTTCAGTGAAAACAAGGCGAATTTATGCGTCAATAGCTGGCCTATTGCAAGTAAATTCAACGCAGTTAGCGCTGAAAATAGCTGCTTGAGATAAGTTTATTATCCGGATCTCAGGTTATTTATACTCTATTGTTATTTTTAGACATAAAAAAAGCTGCATTAAGCAGCTTTTTTCAAGTCTAGTTGATATTACGCAAACGGATTGCGAAGTATCATAGTTTCTACACGATCAGGACCAGTAGAAATAATATCAACAGGAACACCTGTGAGCTCTTCAATACGCTTAACGTAATCAATCGCTGCTTTTGGTAAACCATCAAGGCTAGTTACACCAACAGTATTTTCTGACCAACCAGGCATTTCTTCGTATATTGGCGTTACTTTTTCGTAACCTTCAGCTGCTAATGGCGTTACGTTAGTAACTGTGCCATCTTCAAGCTTATAACCAGTACAGATTTTAAGTGTTTCTAAGCCATCTAAAACATCAAGCTTAGTTAAACAAAAACCAGAAATACTATTGATTTGCACTGCACGACGCATTGCTACGGCATCTAACCAACCAGTACGACGAAGTCGACCAGTGGTTGCGCCAAACTCATGGCCTTTATCGCCTAAGTGCTTACCAACTGGGTCTTGCTTATCAAGGCCGTCGTAAAGCTCTGTAGGAAAAGGGCCTGAACCAACACGTGTAGTATATGCTTTAATAATACCAAGCACATAATCAAGGTGTAGTGGGCCAAAACCAGCACCAGTAGCAACGCCACCAGCTGTAGTGTTAGAAGACGTTACATAAGGGTAAGTACCATGATCGATATCAAGTAACGTACCTTGTGCGCCTTCAAACAAAATGTTGTCGCCAGCTAAACGCGTTTGATCTAAAAGCTCAGTAACATCAACAATCATCGCTTTTAAAATATCAGCAACGGCCATTGCGTCATCAAAGGTTTTCTGAAAATCAACAGCATCTACTTTATAGTAATTAACTAAAGTAAAGTTATGGTATTCAAGAACTTCTTCTAGTTTTGCTGCGAATAGTTCAGGATTAAATAAATCCCCTACGCGCAAACCACGACGTGCCACTTTATCTTCGTACGCAGGACCGATACCACGGCCAGTTGTACCAATTGGCTTATCACCACGTGCAGTTTCACGGGCTACATCTAATGCAACATGGAAAGGCAAAATTAATGGACATGCAGCACTGATTAAAAGACGCTCGCGTACAGGTACGCCACGTGCTTCTAACATGCCAATCTCTCTCATTAGCGCTTCTGGTGATAATACAACACCATTACCAATCACACATTTAACATTGTCACGTAATACACCCGATGGAATAAGGTGCAGAACTGTCTTTTCACCGTCGATCACTAAGGTATGGCCAGCATTGTGCCCACCTTGATAACGAACTACTAAAGATGCTTTATCTGTAAGGAGGTCAACTACCTTACCCTTACCTTCGTCACCCCATTGGGTGCCTAATACAACAACGTTTTTACCCATTGTAACTTCACTTAAAAAAATTAGGACAAGATTTTACCAGAAAACAAAGCCAAAGTTCACCCCGTTTAGCTTATATTTTCCGCTCGTATATTTATATGTATAAATATTAACTAATAACCACATAGATAACAGTGGTTTAATGCATTAAATCTGTTTCAATAAAAAGCCCCACTAACGCGAGGCTTTTAAGATTTAAATATATTGGTTAGCTTTATTGTGCAGTAGCACCTTTCATATATTTAAAGAAGTCGCTATCTGGTGAAAGAACCATTACGTCTTGCTTGTTTTTAAAGGTTTGTTTATACGCCTCTAACGAACGAACAAAACTAAAAAACTCAGGATCTTTATTGTACGCATTAGCATAAATAGCTGCTGCATCTGCATCACCTTGACCACGTACTGTACGTGAATTACGCTCAGCATCGGCAAGCATTACCGTTACACGACGATCAACGCCAGCACGAATAGTTTCGGCTTTTTCTTGACCCTCTGAACGATGCTCTTTAGCAACCGCAGTACGCTCAGCACGCATACGTTGATAAATCGAGCTGCTGACTTCTTGTGGTAAGTTTATTTGCTTAACACGCACGTCAAGTACTTCAATACCTAGCTCGCGGGCACTTTCAGAAGCTTGTACTAACGCCTCTTCCATTAACTCGCTACGCTCACCCGACACTATTTCACGAATAGTACGCGTACCAAAGTTAGTACGTAGACCGTTATTTACTTTTTGTTCTAGCAGCGTTTCAGCATATTGCTTATCGCCACGAGCACGCAAGTAAAAAGCACTAAAGTCGTTAACACGCCATTTTACAAACGAGTCAACAATTAAGTCTTTTTTCTCGCTCGTTACAAAGCGGTCTGGTGTACCATCAAGCGTTTGAATACGTGCATCAATACGACGTACTTGGCTAAAAAATGGTACTTTAAATTGTAAGCCTGGGCTGTACACTATGGCTTGATCATCACTGTCTTTTTGTACTTTACTGAATAACAAAACAATTGCTTTTTGCCCTTCAGGTACAACAAAAACTGACGAGAAAGACATTACAATGGCAGCTAATAGTATGACTAAACTAAAGTTTTTCATTATTGTTATCTCCCATCATTAAAACGATCGTTGTTAAAGCGGTCACTACCACTATTAACAGAGCTATTGCGTGACGTATTTACTTTGTTACGTAAATCTTGAATATCACTTGAGCTAGGAAGTGCAACACGGGTTGCTGTGCCTTGCTTTTCCATAATTTTATCAAGTGGTAAGTACATCATGTTGTTGCCACCTTTTACATCAACAAGTACTTTAGAGCTATTGCCTAATACTTCTTGCATTGCATCAATGTATAAACGTTCACGAGTTACTGTTTTAGCCGCTTGATATTCTGGTAATAGCTTTTCAAAACGAGCAACTTCACCTTGTGCCTCAAGTGTAATACGCTCTTGATAACCTTCGGCTTCTTGAGTCATACGTGTAACTTGACCACGAGCACGAGGTTCAATTTCACGCGCATATGCTTCAGCTTCACGGATAAAGCGCTCTTCATCTTCTTGTGCAGCAATTGCATCATCAAACGCATCTTTAACTTCAGCTGGTGGACGAGAATCTTTAAAGTTCACGTCAGTCACAATTAAACCTAAGTTATAAGGTTCAATAACCTTGTTCAGCTCATCCCATGTATTTTGGCGCACAACCTCACGGCCGTTTGTTAGTACTTGGTCCATTTTTGCATGGCCAACTACATAACGTAGTGCACTTTCTAGTGCTTCTTCTAAGCTACTATCAGCATTAGTTACACTAAATTTATACAAGTATGGGTCAATAACACGATATTGAACTTGGAACTCAACGCTTACTACGTTTTCGTCTTCAGTTAACATAAAACCAGACGTTGATAATGAACGAACAGCTTCAATATCTACTGGTATTATGGTTTCAATAAAGGTCATTTTCCAACGCAGACCAGGATCAGCAATACGATCATACTTACCAAATTGAAGAACCACGCCACGCTCGGCTTCTTTCACGGTATAAATACCACTGAGTGCCCATACAATTACAGCAATTATAAGTATAAATGAAATACCGGCTCCGCCAAGTCCACCGCCGCTACCATTGCCCGGTTTTTTGCCGCCAAATAAGCCACTAAACTTGTTACTGAATTTACGCAGCACCTCGTCTAAATCAGGTGGGCCTTGATCTCGTCCGCCTTTGTTATTCCACGGATCTTTATCATTGCCATTATTACCCGGTTCATTCCAGGCCATAGCTATACTCCATTGTTATCTAAATAAATAAGGAAATTGAGTTAAATCTAACAAATCTACTGCGTTTCTTATACAAAAACCGACATTAATTACATCAATTTTTAATCACAGACGATAAAACCAGCAATTTCAGGACCAAATTCTTTAATTAAACGATTCCACTCAACTACAGGTAACCTAACATCTAACAGCCAGTTACCTTGTTCATCAAAGCGCTCGTCGCTTACCGCACTTAAACTAAATAACGACGATCTTAACCGTCCATATTGTGGTGCGAGCAATAATGTTTCGCTAAGCATTTGTTTAGCAAGTAATTCGCTAATAGCTTCGCTAAGTAACTCGCAACCTTCGCCGGTTTGAGCAGAAAGCCATACCCTTATAGGTTGGCCTTCATCATCGCGATCAATACGCGCAGTAATATCATCCAGCGCATCAATTTTGTTATAAACCAATAATTGCGGTACTTCATCAGCTTCAATTTCTTTGAGTACTGATTGTACTTGTTCAATATTTTCTTTTAGTCGTGCATCTGCCACATCAATAACATGCAGCTGTAAGTCGGCTTCTCGCGTTTCTGTTAGCGTCGCTTTAAATGCCGCCACTAAGTCATGCGGCAAATGGCGAATAAAGCCAACAGTATCGGCTAAAATAACCGGACCAACATCGCCTAACTCAAGCTTTCGTAACGTTGGGTCAAGCGTCGCAAACAATTGATCCGCAGCATAAACATCTGAGTTTGTAATACGATTAAATAATGTTGATTTACCCGCGTTAGTATACCCTACTAACGATACAGTTGGTATTTCGTTACGGCTACGAGCTCGTCTACCTTGCTCGCGCTGTACAGCAACTTTATCTAGGCGTGCACGAATATTTTGCAGGCGGGCGCGCAATAAGCGTCTATCGGTTTCGAGCTGTGTTTCACCTGGCCCACGTAAACCCACGCCCCCTTTTTGACGCTCTAAATGCGTCCAACCACGAATTAGTCGCGTGGACATATGACGCAATTGCGCCAGTTCAACTTGCAACTTACCTTCGTGGGTACGTGCACGTTGCGCAAATATATCAAGAATAAGGGTGGTTCTATCAAGCACACGACATTGCAAAATGCGTTCTAAGTTACGCTCTTGGGACGGTCTGAGTTGATGATTAAAAATAACGACATCGGCATTGTGGATTTTAACAGTCTCAGCTATTTCTTCTGCTTTACCAGTTCCGACAAATAGTTTCGGATGTGGTGCTTGACGGCTGCCTTGCACAACCGCCAAACTACTAACACCAGCAGAAGATACCAACAATTCTAATTCGTGAAGATCTTCACGATCCCCCTCTTTAGGAAAGTCAATATGAACTAAAACTGCCTGTTCGCCAGATTTATAGCGGTCAAACAAGCATCACGCTCCTAATTTAAATGTTTCCAGCTTCAGGTTCTTCAGTGTCGTCATTTTCTTGAACACCTTGGAAATTAACTGCACGAGCAGGAACAACTGTTGAAATTGCATGTTTATACACCATTTGATTTACGGTGTTTTCTAGTAAAATAACAAATTGATCAAATGACTGAATTTTACCTTGTAATTTTATGCCATTAACCAAAAAGATTGATACTGGGATGCGCTCACGGCGTAGTGCATTCAAAAATGGGTCTTGTAACGATTGGCCTTTTGCCATGTTATTATTCCTTCGTTCTAGGTGTTATTATAATTAAGTGGCTGAACTTATTTAACAAAGCTAAATTTTATTCAACTACTACTAGCTTAGCGAACTTACTACACGATGCAAGTTTTCTTCATCACCCGTTGTTAACCATGTAACATCAGGCCAGCTTCTTAACCAAGTTAATTGGCGTTTAGCCAATTGACGTGTAGCCGCAATGCCGCGAAATACCATTTCATCATGGTCAATTTCACCCGCAAGGTAATCCCACATTTGTCTATAACCTACACAACGAATAGAAGGCATATTGGGGTGTAAATCCTTACGTAGATATAGGGTCGAAACTTCATTTTCAAACCCCTGTTCGAGCATTATTTTAAACCTTTTTTCAATTCGCTGATGTAATTCACTGCGCTGCGTTGGCGCAATAGCAAATTGATGAAAAGTATAAGGTAAAACCGGCTGCTTTTGCTTTTGCAGCTCGGTCATGGTTTTACCTGTTAATTTGTATACCTCTAAAGCACGATTAATTCTTTGTGAATCGTTTTCACTCATTTTTTGCGCTGCTTGCGGGTCTATTTTTACCAGTTCTTGATACAAATGTGGCCAGCCATATTGCGCAGCTTGCGCTTCAAGTTCGGCTCTTATTTCCACGTTAGCTTCTGGCAGTGGTGATAAACCATCAATCAGAGCCTTGAAGTACAACATGGTGCCGCCAACTAATACCGGCACCTTACCTTGCTGATGAAATTCATCTATTTTTATTATCGCATCACGTCTAAAATCAGCAACTGAATAAGTTTCACTTGGGTCAAGTAAATCAATTAAGTGATGCGGAGCACGTGCTAACTCTGATGCATCGGGTTTAGCCGTGCCAATATCCATACCCTTATATACTAACGCTGAATCAACACTAATTATTTCGGTATTTAAATGCTCACACAATGAAATTGCCAACGCCGTTTTACCCGCTGCAGTTGGACCCATTAAAAATATGACTGGTAAATTACTCAACACGAATACCTTAATCTAATTGCGTTAAATAGTGCTCTATATCTATTTTAACTGCTTTTACACGCAAACGTTCAATTGTTTGCGGATTATTTTGCATGCGGGCTTGCTGCGCTAAAAAGATATTGCTGGAATAAAAACGCGCTGGTGTGTGCTGCATCTGCCACGCCAACCAGCTTTCTATGTTTTCAAGTGGTGCTTTACACGCTTCCAGCAGGCTTTCAACCGCGCTAGTAACGTCTAATAAATATAAGCACGCGGGAAGTTTTTTAACCATCACAAACTGTTTTTCAATAATTAGCTCAAAACCTAATAGCGTAAACCAAGACTGTTGCGCTGCTATTAGCTCACAGTCTTGCTTGGATAAATTAACCCGTACTGGCAACAACAGCGCTTTGCCCTCTAAGCTGCCCTGCTCTTTTATTTGCTCATGCCAATCATCAACTAATGCATATTTAAAATGTGAGCAATACAATTGCTGCTCGCTGCTAAACACACACACGCCTTCGTTGATGCTGATAATAGCAACCGTTTTTAAAGCAACTGCCTGCTCCACAGCGTGTGACTGGTTAACCCCAACAGATACGTGAGCAACTTGGTCAAAATGCGCGGCATGCTGCTCACTCACGCCCTGATAAAAAGCATTAATATCATGATGATTAGTACTAGGTGCAGCTCTGTAGGCGCCGCCACTCCCTCCCGCACCACGCGAACTTAGCGATGCGCCGCCAGAACTGACACTATGAGATGGTTGCAATTGCGATTTAGGATAATCAAATACCTCACCCGACTCAAAATTCCCAGTGGGAGAACGCGCAGTGTCTGTCTGACTAAATGCCGTATCGGCTAGGTTATTTAAAGGCTCATTAGTAAACTCACCTTGCAGTGGCACAACAACTTGTTTAATTGCTTGTAGTATAAAGTCGTGTACTAAACGCCCTTGATGAAAACGTACTTCGTGTTTTGCCGGATGAACATTTACATCAACTTGACGAGGGTCAATATCAATATAAATAACAAAACCGGGTAACTCTTGGGCACCACTTACTTCTTCAAATGCTTGGCGAATAGCGTGCAGTATAAGCTTGTCGCGCATCATACGATTATTTACATAGGTATACTGCACGGTGTTAGCAGAACCAACCGGCAATACCCAGCCATGGAGCTGCAAGCCCCCCTCGCCCGATTGAATATGCAAGCCTTGCTCAGCAAATGCTTTACCCGCCACTTGCGCTACACGGGCAATTGCTTGGCTAGGATCAGTTTTAGCACGGTACTGCCTGACTACTTTTTCATTATGAGTAAGGGTAATAGATACATCAAATCGACTCAGCGCAATGCGCTTTATAAGCTCATCAATATGGCTAAACTCTGTTTTTTCGGTACGTAAAAATTTGCGCCGTGCTGGCGTATTAAAAAATAAATCTTTTACTTCTATGGTGGTGCCATCTGGGTGCGCTACTGGTTTTACTTGCACAGCCATATCGCGGCCTTGTGCAAATGCTTGCCAAGCGGCTTCTTGATGTTTAGTTTTTGAGCTTAGCGTTAAGCGCGAAACGGAACTAATTGACGCCAGTGCTTCACCTCTAAATCCTAGTGAGCAAATATTTTCTAAATCATCGAGGGATTTCAATTTACTGGTTGCATGGCGAGAAAGCGCCAATGTAAGCTCGTCTTGAGCAATACCCGCACCATTGTCACGAATACGAATTAGTTTGTGCCCACCTCGCTCAATATCTATTTGAATGCGTGTAGCACCAGCATCTAGGCTGTTTTCTACTAATTCTTTTACCACCGACGCGGGGCGCTCGACCACTTCACCTGCAGCAATTTGGTTCGCTAAACGTGCGGGTAGTATTTCAATACTCATTCAATTTCCTAACAAACATGGCTCTAATGATAAGCAATTAACTTTGCGGTATATCGAGTTCTTGGCCAATAAATAAGGTATTAGAGCTTAATTTATTCGCCTGCTTTAACTTGTTTATAGTTATGCCGTAGCGACTCGCTAACATGCTTAACGACTCCCCCGGGCGAACTTTATGCTTGGTTGGATATTGCGACTTTAACTTGGCAAATAAAGAATCGTCAGGTGGATTTTTTAAGTAATAATTTTTAATTGAGGTAAATATAGCTTTGGCTAAACGCTCTTGGTGATTAGCACTTTTTAGCAATTTTTCTTCACGGGGATTAGAAATAAACCCTGTTTCGATTAAAATAGAAGGAATGTCTGGTGACTTTAATACTGCAAGACTCGCATGTTGAGGATCTTTTTTATGTAACTTTGCCACCTTACGCAGCTCTTTTACTACTTCATCAGCAACGCTCAAACCGGTTTTCATCGAATGATCCATCGACATATCAAGCAGTGCTTGCGCTAAGTACTTTTCATTGGCGGCATCTTTTATTACATCTGCCGCGCCACCTAAAAGCTCAGAGTGTTTTTCTTTATCTTCAATCCATTTACCTATTTCTGAGTTAGCACGGCGCAGTGATAACACCCACACTGAGGCACCATTTGGACCTGGGCTCGTAAATGCATCAGCATGAATAGAGACAAAAAAATCAGCTTTTTTCTCACGAGCACGATTGGTGCGGGTATTGAGCTTTACAAAGTAATCGCCGCTGCGCACCATACGCGAAATCATCCCGCGCTCAGAGTCAATCATCCTCTCTAAGCGTTTAGCTATTTGTAATGTAATCGTTTTTTCATAGGTACCCGATGGGCCAATTGAGCCAGGGTCTTCGCCACCGTGACCAGCGTCAATCGCAATAACAATATCGCGCTCTTGGCTTAATTGACGGTTTTTAGCCGCTGTCTGCGCTGGTGATACTGCTGTGGATGATTCACTTTTATCATATAGATCAACAACCAACCTGTTTTTATAGGGGCCCGTTGGTGCTAATGCAAAAACCACAGGCTTTACCGGGGCACTCAATTCAAAGACAAAGCGCACGCTGTGTTTATTTTTTGGTTTAGAATAACGAAGCTTACTAACAATTTGATGCTCAGGCGGAATACCGGGTAACACTTTAAGCTCCCGTGTTTGCTCTAAATCAACCACTAAACGGCTAGGATTTTTAAGCATAAAATAACTAAAGTCAGGCTTTTCAGTTAAATCAAATACCACCCGAGTGCTATCGGGAGATGGCCAAACGCGCACACTATTAATAGTATTTTGTGCCCATAGCGACGAACTCGTAGTGATAGCTACAAGATAAATAAAGAGTTTAATTACACCGCGACTCATGTTGATAATGACTGCCTTAACTATTTTATTATTTGTTATATAACCAATATTATTACTCTGAGGTTAAGTTATTTAGTTTTTCAATAATTACGCTACCACGCTCACTGGCACTATTAATAACGATATTTCGCTCATCGCCTACATAGCTTAAGGTAATATTTAAATCTGGCACAGGAATAAACTCTCCGCCTTTTTCTGGCCATTCAACCACACAAATTGCTTGCGCTGAAAAGTAATCGCGTATTCCCATATATTCAAGTTCTTCTGGATCGCCTAAACGATACAAATCAAAGTGGTAAACATTAGCGCGCTCCAGCTCATATGGCTCTACTAAGGTATACGTTGGACTTTTAACCTTACCTGTATGGCCAAAACCTTGCACTATGCCACGTGTAAAGGTGGTTTTACCCGCGCCTAAATCGCCATGTAAATAAATTACCGCACCTTGCTCTATAATAGCCGCAATTCGATTGCCCATTGTTACCGTGGCAATATCATCACTCAAGTGAGACTTAAAACTACGTGACATTATTACCTTTACCTCAAAAATTTATTAAAGCGCATATTTGTTAATCATACCAGATTATTTATTTAAGGTGATACAGCCAATTTTTAAAGATAAAAAAACCGGCTAAGCGCCGGTTTCTATTAACGAGGAATTATAGTCCCAATTTTTTCTCAAGATAGTGGATATTAGTCCCACCATTTTGGAAGTTTTCGTCTGCAAGAATTCTTTTATGCAGCGGAGTATTGGTTTTAATACCGTCGATTACTAATTCATTTAGTGCGTTACGTGCACGAGCAATTGCTACGTCACGGTTTTCACCGTAAGTAATTAGCTTACCAATCATTGAATCGTAATGTGGTGGAACCGTGTAGTCAGCATAAATATGGCTGTCCCAACGAATACCTAAACCACCCGCAGGATGAAAACGTGTAATTTTACCCGGTGACGGAATAAAGGTTTCTGGGTCTTCTGCGTTAATACGACATTCAATTGCATGGCCGCGAATAACAACATCATCTTGAGTGAACGACAATGGCTGACCAGCAGCAATTTTTAGCTGTTCTTTAACTAAATCAATACCTGTAACCATTTCAGTAATTGTATGCTCAACCTGAATACGGGTATTCATTTCGATAAAATAAAACTCGCCGTTTTCGTATAAAAACTCAAACGTACCAGCTCCACGATAACCAATTTCAATACAGGCACGCGTACAGCGCTCACCAATAAACTTACGTGTTTCTGCTGTAATTCCTGGAGCGGGTGCTTCTTCAACTACTTTTTGGTGACGACGCTGCATAGAACAATCACGTTCACCTAAATGCACAGCATTACCTTGGCCATCAGCTAAAATTTGTACTTCGATATGACGTGGGTTTTCAAGGTATTTCTCCATGTAAACCATACCATTACCAAAGAACTGCTTCGCTTCTTGCTGGGTTAATGCAATTGAATCAATCAGTTCAGCTTCGCTGCGCACAACACGCATACCACGACCACCACCGCCACCAGCGGCTTTAATGATTACCGGATAACCAATGCGCTTAGCAATTTGCATATTGCGCTCTTTGTCATCTGATACTGGACCATCTGAGCCTGGTACACACGGAACACCGGCTTTACGCATTGCTGCGATTGCAGAGACTTTATCGCCCATAAGACGAATTGTATCGCCAGTAGGACCAATAAATACAAAACCACTTTGCTCAACTTGATCGGCAAAATCAGCATTTTCTGCAAGAAAACCATAACCAGGATGAATCGCTACAGCGTCAGTTATTTCAGCCGCGGCAATAATACGCGGAATATCTAAATAACTTTCTGTTGCTGCTGGTTTACCAATACAGATGGTTTCATCTGCAAGCAATACATGCTTAAGATCGCGATCTGCCGTTGAATGCACAGCAACCGTTTTGATCCCAAGCTCTTTGCAGGCGCGCAATATACGAAGTGCAATTTCACCTCGGTTTGCAATGACTACTTTATCTAACATTAGAGTTGGCCTTTTAGGTTGCGCTATTATTCAATGATGAATAAAGGTTGATCAAATTCTATTGGCTCGCCATTTTCAGCTAAAATAGCTTTTACTGTACCAGCTTTGTCTGACTCAATTTGGTTCATCATTTTCATTGCTTCGATGATACATAATGTATCGCCAACTTTAACTTGAGAACCAACTTCTACGTATGCTGGCGCTTCTGGTGAAGCTGCAGCGTAGAATGAGCCAACCATAGGTGATTTAACTTGATGACCTGTAGAGGCTGCTGGAGCAGCGGCTTCAACTGCTGCAGGAGCTGCAGCAACTGGAGCGGCAACTGGTGCTGGTGCATATTGCTGTGGCGCAAACTGAGCATAGCCTGGGCCTGCACTCATGTTATTACGATTTATACGTACTGACTCTTCACCTTCAGTGATTTCTAGCTCAGCAATACCTGACTCTTCTACTAATTCAATAAGTTTTTTGATCTTGCGAATATCCATAAACGGCCCGCCTATTAGTTTGTGTGTTTAAAATTAATTTGAGTTTTGCAATTGGTTTACTGCAGCTTCAAGCGCTGCGTGATAACCCATTGCACCTAATCCACATATTACGCCTTGCGCCACATCAGAAAAATACGAATGATGGCGAAACGCTTCACGTGCGTGCACGTTGCTTAAATGCACTTCAAAAAACGGAATATCAACACTTAACAATGCATCACGTAATGCGACGCTCGTATGCGTAAATGCAGCAGGATTAATAATTATGTAATCAATCGCTTGCCAAGTATCGTGAATACGCTCTATCAGTGCTTGCTCACTATTACTTTGGAAGTGCGTTAACTCAACATTTAAACTATCAGCGGCACATGTTAGTTCGCTCATAATTTCGCTTAGCGTACGTGAACCGTATTTATCTGGCTCACGTTTACCTAGCATATTTAAATTTGGGCCATTTATAACTAAAAGCTTGAATTTTGCAGCCATAATACGCGATATATCCTATAAGTAATGAGTTAAGCAGTCGTTAGCTAATTTTTTACAAAAATGTGAGTATAAAAAATAAGATAACAACAATTTCTCACGTTAACCAACTATTATAGTGATTTCGACGTAAATAACAGCAAAATACTGGTCTTATCTCTGTATTGGGTACAAGTGTTGAGGCAGTAGTAATAGCCCCACCTTTAAATTATGGGGGGCTATTATATTGCTACTTTACGCTGGCGCGTACTGTAGATAGGTGCTGAGCAAAATCTTCAGCATTCAAAAAGCCGGTAACACGCTGTGCACTTAGCTCCTCTCCTTGGGTATTAAAAAACAAAATACTCGGTAAACCAAACACCGTATATTCTTCCATTAGTTCGATTGTTTTGTTATCGCTGTCGGTTAAATCGACTTGAATAAGCTCAAAGTGACTAAACTCATTTTGCACTTTTGCATCGGGAAAGGTGTAATGCTCAAATTCTTTACACGCAATACACCAATCAGCATATAAGTCGACCATAACCAGTCGGCCTTGCTCATTAGCGTGAGCAACGGCTGCTTTTAACTCAGTTAAATTGGCTACTTGCTTAAACTCATTACTTTGCGCACTTACTTGCATTGTTTGCATGTGTACTGGCCAAAAATAATTTTTAGTTAAGTTAAAGCCACTAACAACGAGTAACGTTGCAGCAAACCACAGTGCTGTTTTTAATTTTCCTTGTGTTTGGCTACTTTGCCAGTGATGCAAGTAAAGCGCGGTTGCCAAGGCCAATACTCCCGCCATTAATAAAATAACATCGGCATCTAAAAGGCGCTCAAGTAATATAAGTGGCACAACTAGCATAATAAAGCCAAATAGGGTTTTAACTTGTTCCATCCAGCCACCGGCTTTAGGCAATAGTTTTCCGCCCGATGTACCGAGTAACAATAATGGCAGTCCCATCCCTAAACTCAGTACATAAAGCGTTAATCCCCCCACTAAATAGTCGCCACTTTGTGCTACAAACAATAGCGCCGCTGACAAAGGTGCGGTGGTGCAAGGCGAGGCAATCAAGCCCGATAATACGCCCATTAAAAACACACCAACGTAGTTGCCACCTTTTTGGTTATTACTTACTTGGGTTAACTTGTTCATCATGCCACTTGGTAGCTTTATTTCGTACCAACCAAACATCGACATTGCTAATAATACAAACAATAAACTAAAGCTAATAAGTACATAAGGGTGCTGCAAATAACCTTGAACTTGCCCGCCAAGTGCGGCCACAACCAAACCTAATGCCGCGTAGGTCACTGCCATACCTTGAATATATACAAATGATAACGCGAAGGCTTTTTTAGTTGAGAGATTTTTTTGCCCAGCAATTAAGCTCGACAAAATTGGAAACATTGGAAATACACACGGTGTAAAAGCCAGGCCAACACCAACAACAAAAAATATCAGTAAATTAGTAATTAGCCCTTGGCTTGCTAACTGCTCGGTAAAGGTCAGATCTTTTTTAGGCGCATTGCTTGTCGGCGTATTAGCCTGACTTAATACTGTAAATGCGTTTACAGAGGTTGCACTGTGCGTAGCATCATCAGCATTTTGCAGCTGTTCACCGGCAATTTTGTTTAGCGGAATACTAATAACTTCAGGTGGGTAACATAACCCAGCTTCAGCACAACCTTGGTAACGCACTTTTACTACTGCTCCCTCAGTTACATTACTGAGCTTACTAACAATACTAAGTGCATTAAAAAAAACTTCTGTTTTACCAAAGAACTCATCTTCGATAACTTCTCCATTACCTAAGTCGCCTACTTCTATATTCGCGCCTTTGGCAATAATCTCTATTTTATTTTTATATAAGTAGTATTCAGGTGCAATATCCCAGCCTATAAATAAAGTATTATCTTGCTGATCAAAATCAAATACAAATGCTTGGTCTACTTGTAAAAAGGTTTGTTGTGGAGGTGCAAGTAAATCACCAAGTATATTATTAGCCTTAGCTGGAGCCGCTAATAATGCAACCAGTAACAAAAAGAAAAAACGCATTAATTAAGTACCTCATCCATCCAATTAAAATAAGCTAGGTTACCCGTTGCCACATCAACAACCTGGATCTCTGGCACTTCGTAGCTGTGTAATGCTTTAATAGTTAAAAATACATCGTTCATTTTATCTAACTTTGTTTTGATCAATAGTTTAGCTTCGGTTGCCTCAACTACTTCACCTTCCCATATATAAATAGAAGCTACCTTTGGTAGAATATTCACACATGCAGCCAGTTTTCTCTCAACTAATGCTTTTGCCAGCTCTCTTGCTTCATTTTCATCTTTGCAGGTAGTAAAAATAAGTTTAAATTGCGCCGCCATAATGAACCTTTATGTGTTTAATAATGTCTGTAAGCATAGTATCTGATAGCGTATGTAATGTGTAGGTGCTATAACTGCAAAAAAATAGTAATAGCGCTTACTGTATCCTTGAAATTAGACCGCTCCACCCTCACTTATATTTCATCAACTCTTTTGAGTTTCATTATTTAGAGAGCTTTATGTTTAGATTTTTATTTGTGTTGTTTATCATTATTCCTATTATTGAAATCGCCTTACTTATACAAGTAAGCGAGGTAATAGGTGGTTTTTCGACAATTGCGCTAGTAATTATTACCGCGATTTTAGGCGCAAAAATGGTAAAACAACAAGGTATGAGCGCGCTACAAAAAGCACAAACTCAAATGGCCGAAGGGCAAATGCCTGCGAAAGAATTATTTACTGGTATATGCGTTATTATAGCTGGCGTATTATTGTTAACGCCTGGCATTATGACCGACGTTTTTGGGCTACTATTATTAACGCCAGTAATTCGCAACAAACTGGCAGCCGGCCTTGCTAGCCAAGCTACTGTACGTATGAGTGCAGGTATGCAACAAGGTGGTTCACCATTTACCCAGCACAGTCAAACTGAGGCAGATCCTCATCAAGTGAACAAACCGACCATCATAGATGGTGAGTTTGAACGAAAAGATTAATTTTTTTAATTTTACGCTTGGATTTTGGCGTAACACCCCCATTATTGAATGCAACCAATATAAGCTTTTTTCTGCCCTTCGCAGAAACTGTTAGGAGAACTAAATAAATGAATATTCGTCCTTTACATGATCGCGTGATCGTTAAGCGTCTAGAAGAAGAAACAAAATCTGCTGGCGGTATTGTATTAACTGGCTCTGCAGCTGAAAAATCAACCCGCGGAGAAGTTGTTGCCGTTGGTAATGGTCGCATTTTAGAAAGCGGTGATGTTAGAGCATTAGAAGTTAAAGCCGGTGACACTGTGTTATTTGGCTCATATGTTGAGAAAGTTGAAAAGATCGAAGGTCAAGAGTACCTGATCATGCGTGAAGATAATATTTTAGGCATTGTAGGCTAAACCTACTTTTCGTTTATAAACATTTAAGAATTTAGAGGAATTTAAAACATGGCAGCAAAAGAAGTACTTTTTGCAGGTGACGCACGCGCTAAAATGCTAACTGGCGTAAACATCCTGGCAAACGCAGTAAAAGTTACATTAGGTCCTAAAGGCCGTAACGTTGTACTAGATAAATCATTTGGCTCTCCAGTTATCACTAAAGATGGTGTATCTGTAGCAAAAGAAATCGAACTTGAAGACAAGTTTGAAAACATGGGCGCACAAATGGTTAAAGAAGTTGCATCTAAAGCTAACGATGCAGCCGGCGATGGTACAACTACCGCTACAGTACTTGCACAGTCTATTGTAAACGAAGGCCTTAAAGCTGTTGCAGCAGGCATGAACCCAATGGACCTTAAGCGCGGCATCGACAAAGCAGTAATTGCTGCTGTTGCAGAGCTTAAAGCGTTATCTGTTCCATGCTCTGACACTAAAGCAATTGCACAAGTAGGTACTATTTCAGCTAACTCTGATAAAGAGATTGGCGACATCATTGCACAAGCAATGGAAAAAGTAGGCCGTAACAGTGGTGTTATTACTGTAGAAGAAGGTCAATCACTAGAAAATGAACTCGATGTTGTTGAAGGCATGCAGTTTGACCGTGGTTACCTATCTCCTTACTTTATTAACAGCCCAGAAAAAGGTACTGTTGAACTAGATAACCCATTTATTCTACTTGTAGATAAAAAAATATCTAACATTCGCGAATTATTACCAACATTAGAAGCAGTTGCTAAAGCAAGCAAGCCACTACTAATCATCGCAGAAGACCTTGAAGGCGAAGCATTAGCTACATTAGTAGTTAATAACATGCGCGGTATTGTTAAAGTATCAGCAGTGAAAGCTCCTGGTTTTGGCGACCGTCGTAAAGCAATGCTACAAGATATCGCTGTATTAACTGGCGGTACTGTGATTTCAGAAGAAATCGGCCTTGAGCTTGAAAAAGCAACAGTTGAAGACCTAGGTACAGCTAAGCGCGTAATTATCACTAAAGATGATACAACTATCATTGATGGTGCTGGCGAAGAAGCAGGTATTAACGGCCGTGTTTCACAAATTAAAGCACAAATCGAAGAAGCAACATCAGACTACGATAAAGAAAAACTACAAGAGCGCATGGCTAAACTAGCTGGCGGTGTTGCAGTAATCAAAGTTGGTGCTGCGACTGAAATGGAAATGAAAGAGAAAAAAGACCGCGTTGAAGATGCATTAAATGCAACTCGTGCAGCGGTTGAAGAAGGTGTAGTACCTGGCGGCGGCGTTGCACTAGTTCGTGCAGCAAGTAAGCTGGTTGATTTAGTTGGCGACAACGAAGATCAAAACCACGGTATTAAAGTTGCACTTCGTGCAATGGAAGCGCCACTTCGTCAAATCGTAACAAACGCAGGTGACGAAGCTTCAGTTGTAATTAACGCAGTTAAAGCAGGTTCAGGTAACTTTGGTTACAATGCTGCTACTGGCGAATACAATGACATGATTGAAATGGGTATCCTAGATCCAACTAAAGTAACACGCTCTGCACTACAATTTGCAGGGTCTATTGCGGGTCTAATGATCACTACCGAAGCTATGGTAGCTGAAATCCCTAAAGATGATAGCGCTCCTGATATGGGTGGCATGGGCGGTATGGGTGGAATGGGCGGCATGATGTAAACCCCACCTAAACCTCCCGGTTAAAAAAACCCAGCCTCGGCTGGGTTTTTAATGTTATAGAAAAAATAAAAAACTAACTATACTCTTAGTCACTTAAGTACTATTGCTTAAGATAGTTGATTATTGAGTTGCAAATAAAAATTACTTCAACGTATTCTAGTGCAATTAAGCTTATGCCGAATCATACTCAGAGTAAGTTTTATTTACATAAACATTATTAAGGATATTGAGTTGAATAAAAGACCTGAAATAATCATCTCATCATTAGATGCAGATAGACTATATGATTTAATCGAATCATTGCCAGCAAACAGTTTTGCGGGTGAAAAAGAACTTGAAGCAGAATTAGGACGAGCAACTATAGTTGATCCTAAAGACGTACCAGCAACAATAGTTACTATGAATTCGACGGTAAATTTTGTTGTAGAATCTTCAAAAGAAGAATTTAATTTAACTCTTGTCTACCCGAAAGATCTTGACGCTAGCGGCCAAAAAATATCAATTTTAGCCCCTATAGGCGGCGCTTTACTTGGGCTATCACAAGGAGATGAAATTGAATGGCCTAAGCCTGGTGGAGGTTTAATAAAAGTAAAAATAAAAGAAGTAACCTACCAACCTGAAAGAGTCGGCGAACTACATAGATAATTTAACGAAGCTAATAAGTAGCTCCTAGCGCATTAAATTAATTAAAAACCCAGCTCATATTGGGTTTTTAGTTTGCGCTATCATTTTAGCTCAAATCATTTCCAAAAATTTACTAACTGTTAAGCGTGATAATAACTGGGAGTTAATTCCAGCAACCCATTAAATATTAATTAGTGCAGGCCACTAAACCCGATAAATTGCTTGTCGTAGGTAAAACTGAGGCAATTATAGCTCCCACCTCACTAAGGATATAATACGGCAACACTTGCTAATTACCACAGATGCTATGCCATCCGGACAGCACCCAGTGGCCATTGCTAGTCACCCATATTGATAGATATGTAAAACCTGCCAATGATACTCTTACCTCCATATTTGCCATAGCTTAATCCAGTTGAGCAAGTATGAGCATGGATAAATATACTCACTTAATAAATAGTATTTGCTATCGATGCGTTACGCAGTAAAAAGGTAAGCGTCTAGCCAAGTGCGCCTGCAAGTAACTCGTCAAAACGATTAAGCTATTTCCGAATTTCAATTAAGAGATAGCTATGAGAAAAACACGTAGCCTTGAGCAATGGCGTAGTATTATAGAAGCGCAACAATCGAGTGATTTAACTATCACTGAGTATTGTCAGCAAAATACTTTATCAAAAACAACTTTTTATGCCGCAAAAAACAAGCTAAAAGCATTACCTGGCAATTTTGTTCGCGCCAAAATCACTAAACAACCTGACGTTATCAAGCCGCAACAGCCGATAACCCTCACTGTTGGCAAAGTAAAAGTCAGCTTGCCATCAACAACGCCTGCAACTTACCTCAGCCAATTGTTACGCGAGTTTGCCTGATGAAAATGTTTGTTGAACCCGAGCGTATTTATTTACACCGCGATGCGGTGGATTTTCGAAAATCGATTGATGGTCTGGTCGCCATCGTTGAAGGCGAGCTTGAACGTGATGCCTACACTGGCGCGCTATTTTTGTTTTGCAACAAAGCGAAAGATAAACTCAAATTAGTGTACTGGGATAAAACAGGGTTTGCTTTGTGGTATAAGCGACTCGAAAAACAAAAGTTCAAATGGCCAAATAAAGCCACTTTGCAAGAATTTGAACTCAGCTCTGGGCAACTGGATTGGTTGTTGTCGGGATATGATGTGCTTGGCCATGAAGAATTGCAGTATCAATCTATGATCTAATTAACAGTAAACGATCATTGCCACACATCCGTTTTTATTTGCCCTGCAAACGAGAAAAGTGCATAAAACTTTGTTAAGTTGCAGGGATGAAACTTGATGCACACTCACTTCCTGATGACCCAGAACAACTCAAGCGCATGCTGCTTGAGTTGCAACATGTCGTCGCTAAAAAAGATGAAGAGTTAGCTAAAAAGGATGCGCAAATTCACGAATTGCTGCAAGCTTATAATGCGAAACTTGCCAAAGAGTACGCTAAGAAATCAGAAAAAATGCCGGGGGCGGGTGAAGTATTCAATGAAGCAGAAGAAACGCTTGATGAGTATGATAAAGCGCAATTGGCCACATCGCCCTCAGTAAAGAAAGAAAAAGCCAAACCGAAACGCCGCCCACTGCCGGCGCAATTACCACGAGTAGACGTGATTGTTGACCTCGATGAGGATGAAAAAGTATGTGATTGCTGTCAAAGCACCTTACATAAAATGAGTGAAAGCAGCAGTGAAGCATTAGAGTTTGTGCCAGCACATATCAAAGTGATTAAAACGATTCGCCCGAAATATACATGCCGTCACTGTGAGCAAGAAGGCATTGATTGTGTGGTGAAATCCGCCCCGATGCCCGCATCACCCATTCCAAAAAGTATCGCAACGGCCAGCTTGCTGAGTCAAATAATCACGTGTAAATACCAGTTTGGCTTACCGCTTTATCGCCAAGAAACAATGTTAGGCGATATTGGTATAGAATTAAGCAGACAAACCATGTCGAGCTGGATGCTACGTTGTGCACAATTGTTGTCCCCCCTGTATCAACGCTTAAAAGAGGTGTTGTTATCGCAAGCAGTTATCCATGGCGATGAAACCCCGTTAAACGTCATTAACGCAGATAAAGCGACAAGCTATATGTGGCTGTATTGTTGTGGTGATGATAAACCGGGTAAAAGCACTAATATTGTCCTGTTCGATTATCATAACAGCCGTGCGGGCCAATGTGCGGTTGATTTTCTTGATGGTTACCAAGGCTATATGCACGTTGATGGCTACAAGGCTTATGAGCAAACTCAGGCAACACTGGTTGCATGCCTTGCTCATATGCGTCGTAAATTCATCGAAGCGAAAGGCAATAATAAGAAAACAGGCAAAGCGGATGTGGCGCTCAACCTCATTGGCAAGCTCTACGGTATTGAGCAAGCCATCAAAGATAAACCAGCCACAGAGAAGTACACTGTTAGACAACAAAAAGCCAAACCCATTGTTGACGAGTTATACCAATGGCTGCTCAAACACAAAGATAAAATCCCGCCCAAAATGGCGCTAGGTAAAGCCATTAACTACGCGATAAATCAATTTGAAAAATTCCGGCGGTACCTTGATGATGGCAGACTTAAAATAGATAACAACCGCGCAGAGCGAGCCATAAAACCCTTCGTGATAGGGCGAAAAAACTGGTTGTTCTCACATACCAGCAAGGGTGCACATGCCAGTGCGGTACTTTATAGCCTTGTTGAAACTGCGAAGGCAAATAACCTTGTGGTGCATGACTATATTTCTACTTGCTTACAGCACCTAGCTGAGCAACCTGATAACCTTGAGCCGCTGTTACCTTGGAACATTAAGAAAGGCTAGGTGTCGTTAGCTATACGCTTACTCAATTTCAGGCGTTAACTTTGTTTGTTTTTTTTTAACTAGCTGAGGTTCAAACGACCCTGAACGGTCTCTGGGCGTTTCAAGTTCGAATTGGCCTATGGATGACTTAACTGTTTTTTTGGTTGAACCATTTTTACGGTTAACTTGCGTCTCAGATTGTAGATGCTGCTCTAATTCGGCTTTAAGAGCCGCTTCGGTGAGTTGTTTGATTAAGGGTGTTAGAACACCGTCTTCGCCAGTAAGACCTTTACCAGCTTGAAGTTCAGCTAATGCTTTGTTGAAATCGAAAGATTGAGTCATGTGTCACTCCTGTTTTCTTAATAATACTGAAATGACACAGATTTCTAAACACTACCATTTAAGCTGACACAGAACCCTGAACACCCTCTTCTAAACATATAACTAAACTTACGAAACCAACTAAAACATCTATTATGCTATATACGTTTTTCCGTTGGCTCCGATTGATTATACACACTAATTTTTTTTGTCTCGTGATTTTTTACTTTTTGCACTACCCGGTGGCGATGCATGGCAACTCCATGGCTTGTGCTTAGCATTTTCTCTAATATTTTTATCTACGAACTCATAATAGCCTTCTTTAAAGTTAGTCCACCAATCATACGAAATATCTGCTCCATTTATTTTTATTGTATTTTTAATGCTCTGTAAGCTGCAATGTGTTGCATCATAGCTGACGTGTAGAGTTTGCTTCTCATACTCAAATGACACTTTATTAACGCCAAAAGTAGTATCAATATCATGAAGAATCGCATCTACTTTAGTTCCATCTACATTAGTGAGCTTTAAATAACGAACCACTAAATTCACCTCTGATACCCCAACTTTATGCTCAAATTTGCTCATACTAATTATCCATTTTTTTGAAAAAGTGTAAATTTTTATAATATCTAATACATATGCTGTTAATTTATACTTAAAACTGATCAACAGATCTGTATTGTTTTTGATAAACGCAGACCATTAAATGCCATTGATTAGTTTCTATAGTTATCGTCTAATCAGTAGCAACAAAGTCCCTTACTCAATGAGCATTACCAGCTACACTGTCAATTACATGTCTGAGAACCGATTAACCGCTTGTACCATTCGTTTAATTTCATTTTCCTCAACATCTTTTATTGTATTGAGCAACTCTTTGGCACTGTCTATATTGACGCGAGAATAAAGGTGAGTGTATAACTCAATAACTTGTTCGTGATGGTTTACTGTCTTTTCCATAATGTGCGTCATATCTAATTCTTTAAAGGGTGAGTCGCAATGACCATGCTCAATAATGGGGTACTTTCCGATATAGTCATAACACCAAGTGTTCAATGCTTTTTTATCAGCAGTATTTACAAACCCTTTTACAATGCGCTCTAAACTCGCTTCGTGACCAGACAAGTAGTGAAGGGTCATTTGTGCCCGCTCATCTTTATTTTGTTCAGAACAGTGTTTTAAGCAGTCCTTTAAGTTTTTATGAAATGAAACAGTCCAATTAAGTACGTCTCTAATGGTTTCAACTTGCATAGTGTTATTCCTCAGTTTAATCGTATTTATCTTCGCTAATTATTTGATTATGGCTCTGATTACTCAGATGTTTCATTTGGGCCTTTACCGTACCATTTAGACAAGTAAAAGCGCTCGTATGAAAATATGCTAACAATAGCAACCGCTGAATACACAACGATGAGCGGATCTGTGTTTATTTTGTACATTGTAAGAGCCGTTAGAATAATCGCATCGAAAGTCAACGCCATCAAAATTATCGGTGACGAAGCACTTATTTCCTTTCGCATATAGCGATAAACACCCCATTGAATGATCATGTCCATTACGATGTATAAAAAAGCGCCAAGAGAAGCAATCCTTCCGATATCAAAAAATACGGCAAGTAACGACGCAATCACCACAGCATATACAAGTGTGTGTTTACGAATAGAGCCTGACATCCCAAAATGGCTGTGTGGGATCATTTTCATATCTGTCATCATGGCCAACATGCGCGATACTGCAAAAACACTCGCCAATACGCCGGACAATGTCGCCACAGCAGCAAGGACGATTGTTAAATAAAATCCAGTGCGACCGAGGGCTGGCTCGGCTGCTTCAGCTAACGAGTAATCTTTTGCTGAGATGATTTCTTCAATGGAAAGGCTAGAGCCAACAGCAAATGTGACAAGCACATAAACGACAGCACACAGTGCTATAGAAATAATGATAGCCAAACCTATATTTCGATGAGGGTTAGTGATTTCCGACCCACTATTAGTGATGGTTGTAAAGCCTTTGAAGGCTAGAATGGTGAGCGCGACTGACGCAATAAAGCCAGTCAAACTAAACGTAGATACAGAATCAACATTGGCCGAGAATTGAAACCCACTTGACCATAATGCGGCTATGGCAAACAGTGAAATACCACCAATCTTAATGACCGCCATGATTGCCGACAGAAAACCAACCGAACGATTTCCAGCCATATTGACGGCAAATGCAAAAAGTATGACGCCAACAGATATGATGGGGACCAATGGACCACCGGTGATATCGAAAGGTCGCAACACGTATGAAGCAAACGTTCTAGCAACGAGGCTTTCTGCAATAACCATGGATATTGCCATCAATAAAGCCGCGCCTGCGGCAATGGCACCAGTGCCATACGACTTTTGCAAAATCATTGCAATGCCACCCGATGATGGCCATGCATTGGACATTTTTATATAACTGTAAGCGCTGAATCCAGTAATTATAGCGCCGACAATAAAAGCAAATGGAAAGAAAGGCCCAGCTAATTCGGCTACTTGACCTGTTAGTGCAAAAATACCGGCACCAATCATAACGCCAGTTCCCATCGCAACTGCACTAGTAAGAGAGATTGACTCTTTGCCCTGTTCGTTGTGTTTATGATGATGATCCATATGTCGAACCCCCTATTGGTAATTGAATTAAAATGTTTACTGAATTAGTTTTACAAACCCCATCGGCTCAAATTATATAATTAAGTAATCTTCCGAATGAGCATAGTGAGCCTCCTATTGGTTATTTATTTGCTGTTACTTACCGCTATTGCACCAAACACCAATTCCTTTAATTGCGTACAATGGGTTTCTGTTGGCGCTGTTTCAGCATCAATTTCATGGGCTGCGTTAAAGTCCAGCCTCCCTTCGGCATCGAATACCAACCAACTACAAGTTTCATTAACAACGATTTCCGGTTGGCCACATGCAAGTCGTAAATACCAGTCGACTAACATGAAACGACGACCGGCAAACTCTGGCGCAGTAGACTTGCCGCGAACGAGTTCAAGGTAGGAATCATGTTTGAGTGACTTTACTGTGTTTTCTTCAATTAAAAACAATCGGGTTTCATGTTGCACAACCGCTTCATGGCAACCGATATTGCTGTGACCAGCAATATGGAAGAATTCATTGTCCGATTCGGATGAGGTTGAACAAATTATTTCACCAGGGTCAATTGGCCCTTCGTAGACCGGTGCAAAACCGCCACCTAGGGTACGGAAATTTGTAGTCTGGCCTTGATACAAACGTGCAGCGACCCATTGCACCTTGTCGTCATAGGTGTAGTTGCGCAAATCGAATTTGAGAACTTGTGCCGGTTCGTGATCCGAAACAACCCGACTACCGGGTACCACCAAAGCTTGTGCTATATAACCACCTGTGAGGATTTCCTTCCAGACACGCTTTGTTAACTTGTCGCCACGGTAGGCAGCGCGACCGCCAAACCCAGCGAAAGGCTTGAAAAAAAGCCCTCGGCGCTTGCGCCAAAGGCGCTCAGCGTTTTCGGATAGCACAATCTCAGTGTGGGGGATCGCAGCAAGCAAAATATCTTGTGTGGCCTTTGGCACCCCTAATGCCTGTAGCCGTATTGGATCACTAAGCAACACAAGGTTACGCTTGTCCGCAAACAGGGCGTGCGACTGCGGGTTGGGCGTGAGCACTATAATGTTTTGCAAATAAGCCTCACGCAACGTAGCGCTGGCAGGCTCACTAAGGGTAAAATCTGTCAGTCTGTTGTATACCAAGTCGATATTCATATTGCCGTGTTTAAGCACACCTTTATGCAAAGTGAACTCACACGGGTCTGCAATCACGACCCCTAATCCGTGTCTTTGAAACAGTTGCTGAAACAACAGAAGTTCTGGATATAGATACTGCTGTGTCGGATTCTCATCGACTATGGCTATGCTACGTAACGCTCGTTCATGACCTGATAGAGACCACTCTTGACGGAACATCGCTACTATTTCGTCTTCAAGGACGTTGGACTTGTTTTGCGCTGACACAATTTTTTCTATTGCCGGACAGCATGCCCGATGCGCCCTTGCCAATACTGCGTTGAGCATGGCTCCACCCGCATTGGTGTTAATCTCGATCAGTCCAAAGCCGCCTTCAGTGACATGAAAGTCGTAACCGAAAAATACGCCCTTAGCGCCACCTGGATTATGGCTCGCAATGTGCGTTGAATCACCTAAGATTTCTTTGCGATAGGCCGGCAATGCCACAACTAACTCGATAGCATGAACAACTTGCTCCATGCGTGCCATATTTGCCTGAGAGACAAATACAGGACGTGTAGCGAACAAATAAGGACAACGCTGCTGAATCAAATCAAATAGGCCAGGTTGACCAATTTCAGACTCCAATGCTTGTTTTAAAGCTTTGGTATCCAGGCTAAGGCAAAAACATTCAGAGTTAAGTAGCTCAATCGAATCAGGTCCAGAAGATATAGTAGCCGTAATTGAAAGACTTGATATATTATCCGTCATATAACGTTCCCCTCATTTATACAAGATCCATTCAAATGCTTCAGTTTCATGCATATCACTTTCTCTATCAAAGGTTCAGAAAATATAATGAGATGATGCTTCATTCTTCGACAACCGTTTTTCCATCACTTAGGAGTTTGTAAAGCGCACTGTCGGTCGTCAGCACAAGGGTGGTATTTTTATCAATAATAGTCTGGTACGTTTTTAGGGTTTTTACGAAATTATACAGCGAACGTGATTCTTTGGACTTATTATATGAATTAGCATAAATTTCAGTTGCCTTAGCGTCTGCATCACCTTGAATTGTTTGAATAGTTTTATATGCTACAGACTCGATTTCCCGCAGATCTTTTTCCATATTACCAATTATTTTATTGGCCTCACCCGCCCCCTCCGAACGAAAACGTTCAGCAATTTGTTGTCGCTCACTGATCATGCGTTGATAGATTTTCTGGCGAACACTTTCGTTATAATTGATCCGTTTAAATCGAATATCCAAAAGCTCTATGCCAAATTCCAAGAGTTTATTAGATGCTGCCGCATAAATATCCTGTTCGACTTGACGACGGCCACGGGTAATTGGAAGAAGCGTGCTGATATTTGCATTTTCTAATAAAGGATCTACCGCTGGTTTTCGATCTTTTGTAGTGCGGATGATTTCAATGAGTTCGTGTTTGGCAACGGCGTTGCGTGTTTCACTGCCAAGAATGTCTTCCAACCTAGAAAGTGCGCTGCGTTCATCTCGAAGTCGTAAAAAATATTGTAACGGATCTTTTATTCTCCATCGCCCGAATGTATCGACAGTAATATAGAGCTTATCTTTAGTAGGCATATCGTTGGCCGCACCATCCCAAAGTAAGATGCGCTTTTCAATTCGATTGACGGTTTGAATAAACGGTACTTTTAGCTTTAACCCTGAATCTGAAATGACTTCGCCAATAGGCTTGCCAAACTGTGTGATGATGACTTGTTCTGTTTCATCGATCTTGTAGAGGGATTGAACCAATACGATGATCCCTAGAAAAATTGACACTGCTAAAGTAATCAGTAGCTTTTTCATTATTGGATTCCTTGTTGACGATTTAGATTAAGCAATGGCAGTACGTTTCCAGCCCTCACATCCAGAACGATTTTTTGTTTAACCTGTGGCAGCACTTCCGCCATCGTTTCTAAGTACAAGCGGCGTTCGGTGACTTCGGGGGCCTTGACATATTCGGTAAGTAAAGCATTAAATTTGGAAGCATCGCCTTGGGCTTGATTCACTCTTTGAATGGCATAACCTTGTGCTGCTTGGATATTTTGATCCGCTTTACCTCTTGCCCGTGGTACGGCTTTGTTGTACTCCCCATGGGCAACATTGATCATTCTTTCTCGTTCCTGTTGAGCCTCATTCACTTCATCGAAAGATGATTGAACCGGGTCGGGTGGATTAACGTTTTTAAGTTGCACTTGGTCAATGCGCAATCCCATTTCATATAAATTAACGACCTCCTGCATTTGAATTTGCGCATTAGTTTCTATTTCTTGGCGTCCAACGGTCAATACTTCGTCCACTGTACGATCCCCGACAACTTCGCGCATAACCGACTCCGAAATATCCCGTAGTGCTTCACCTGGATCTCGCACTTTAAATAAAAAGTCGAAGGCGTTCTCAATTCGAAACTGAATCACCCACTCCACTTGTGCAGTGTTCAAATCGCCTGTGACAATCGTAGTTTCTAAATTCCATTGTTGCTTAGATGCCACTTGATTCACAAAGGTAGCTCCGGGTGTTCCAAAACCAAACTCTTCTTTCAACTGACGCTTGATAGGCACTTGTATTACTGTGTCTACACCAAACGGAATTTTCCAATGAAGTCCCGGGTCAAGAATCCGATGATAGTGACCAAAGCGCTGCAACACGCCAACAGATTCGGCAGACACTGTGTAGTAACTGCTGAATCCAATATAAAGTAGGATCGCGGTGATAACGCCCAAAGTGATAGTTTTAGGTGAAACTTTTATATCCGGCAATTTTTGTAGTTCTTGTGCCATGGAAATCTCCTAATAAATTATTTAAGTACCTATTTCAGCGACTTTGCTATTACTATGTCGATGCGCTGGCACAACTAAATTGATGGGCGCAAGTCTCTTTCAAGGACGCGCCTGTCAAATCGAATTTTTAGCCATTGCCAGAGTAAAAACCAACGATGTCTTTAGATCGGTTGAATTGTTAAATTACAAAGAAGCAGCATTACTCCTTTATAAAATGTGTACATCGATAGTGACTGAGGCTAGTGACATGGCGCTTCAATCTCCACTTTCGTATTTATTTCGATTGAGCGATAAAAGACTTCCATTGCGATACGCGAGGGATAAACATCGGTACTCGTTTTTGATATTCGATATATTCCTCACCAAATTCTTTTATTACCGCTAATTCTTCCCGTTTGGATAGTCGGTAATAGATAAAGATGATAATCGGTAGCAATCCAACAGAGAAAAGTGTTGGCCAATGCACCACGCCTTCACCAAACAATGCAATAAATAACCCCGTGTATTGTGGATGTCGTGCCAGGGCATAAAGTCCATCAGTCACTAATTTATTTTCGTGTCTGGCTCGGTGTACTTGACGCCAGCCTTGAAAAAAGATGCCGATGCCAATGAAAAGTAAGATGTAGCCCAAAATCATTGAGATCATCATCCCTGTTTCGCCCATCCCCATCAAAGAAGACCACAGATTGGCACTGAGTCCGGTTCGGTCGAGACCACCAAAACGCGCAAGTAAATAAATAGTTAATGGGAATCCATACATTTCCGCATATAACGCAATAATAAAAGCTTGTACCACCCCAGCCCCTGCCCATTCATGCCAAGATGAAGGAGCCAAATATTTATACATATACCATGAGACAAGCACAATCATGATCGCCGCTAGTACCCATATCCCTGAATGTGTTATTGGTTCGCTCATATTATTTCGCCTTGCTTCCAAAGAAGTTATATAGAGGCACCCAGATAAGCGTGATAAACCAGCCATACATATAACTCTCAACAAGCCCTAAAAAGAAACTCTGCCAGCTTATCCATTCAAAACCAGGCAACAACTTCAACCACACTTCATACATCGCGTGTTGCGGAAATAACAGATCAAACACCACACAAAGCGTAAAACTAATGCTGATGAATAGACTGCTTGCGTGGCCAAAGGCCATTAAAGATATTTTGTGGTTCACGTTCAGGCTCCTTTGTCGCTTGTTTGGGTTAAATATTTATCAGGATTTTGGTCAAATTCATCAAGACAGCTTTTAGAGCAAAACCGGTAAAGTGTGCCCTCATGCAACTTTCCATAACCTTTATCAAGTTCAACTATTTTGTTGCAAACTGGATCGACATTTGACTCTGTCTTATCTGTTGTTGCGTTTTTGTGGTGGCCATGAGCCATATGCGATCCGCAGCCAAACCGCATCATCAAGTAAAAAAAGCCTGCAAATAATAAAAATGAAATTACCCCATCCATAATTTATCCCCTTTGTTAATGTTGAGCGTTTTTGCTCTTTTTTTACGAGTGAAAATATAAGTAAGTGCATAAACGTCACTCGACTTATTCAATAATTAACTCACCTACATACATATTCATTTGACAGTGAAATGCGTATCGTCCGGGTTTGGAAGCAGGGATCGTTACATTCACTCTTTTATTCAAACCCAAGGTCGCATTAATGTCTAAGTCTGGAATTTGTAAAGTTTCAGAGCACGGTGATGCATCAGTTCTTATAAAAGTGATAGTCGATTCTTCGTTAGCCGGTACTTTTATATTTGATGGTTGATAAACACCTTCCCTCACTAACACCTCTATTGCACCATTCTGCATAGCAACACCAGACGATTTGTACATCCAAAACCACCATACAATAAGTGCTATAAGTGCTACCCCTACTAAGTTTATCCACAGCATAATTTAATACTCCTAATGGTCTTTCGCTTTAAAGAAGCGAAGACGATTTGCGTTAGTCACCACGGTTAGTGAAGAGAAAGCCATTGCAGCCCCTGCAATAACTGGATTTAATAACAAACCAAAGAATGGATATAACACACCAGCTGCTATGGGCACGCCCGCAACGTTATATATAAATGCGCCAAACAGATTCTGTTTAATGTTCGTTAAAGTTGCCTTGCTCACAGCAATAGCATCAGCTAAGCCATGTAACGAACCTCGCATAAGCGTGATATCAGCACTCTCAATCGCGACATCTGTGCCCGTTCCAATTGCAAAGCCTACATTGGCAAGCGCCAGTGCAGGTGCATCGTTAATACCATCACCGGTCATGCCGACTATTTCACCCTCTTCTTGCAATTGAGCGACTTTGTTGGCTTTATCCTCGGGCATTACCTCAGCAAAATATTCACTGATACCGACTTTGGCTGCGATAGCCTTCGCGGTTAATCGGTTATCACCCGTCAGCATCACAATACGAATACCGTTTTTTTGAAGCCTCGCGATAGCTTCAATAGAATCTGCTTTTATAGGATCTGCCACTGCTATGATTGCGGCCAGCTCATTATTAACCGCAAAATACATAGGTGTTTTTGCCTCTTCGGCGAGCGCTTGCGCTTTATCTACAAACGCACCTATACTGATACCTCGCTCTTTCATTAGCTTTTCATTACCAAACAATAGCTTGTTTTCATCAAGTGAAGCCTCTACACCTTTTCCGACTATTGATGAGAACCCCTTTACTTTTTTAGGCTCAATACCCTGCTCATTAGCGCTTTCGACAATTGCCATTGCCAGTGGATGTTCTGAGCCAGCCTCAATACTCGCTGCAAGCATTAGTATATGGTCTCGGGCCTGACCATCAGCCAACAGTACGTCGGTGACCTTGGGTGCACCCTCAGTAATAGTGCCGGTTTTATCTAGGATCATGGTGGTTATTTTTGACGCTGTTTGCAGCGCTTCACCGTTACGAATCAATACACCAGCTTCTGCTGCTTTGCCTACACCCACCATTACCGACATAGGTGTTGCTAAACCCAACGCGCAAGGGCACGCAATAATTAATACCGTAGTTGCCGAAACAATCGCGAATACCAAGGCTGGCGACGGTCCAAAGTTCAACCATGCCAGCGCACTTAAGACAGCAATAATCATGATTACCGGTACAAAATAAGCTGAAATAGCATCTGCTAAACGCCCTATCGGTGGTTTAGAGTTTTGCGCTCTTTTCACCATATTGATGATCTGTGCTAGAGCAGTATCTTTACCAACACGCGTTGCTTTAAACACTATTGAACCAGACTTATTGATGGTTCCTGCGACCACCTTGTCACCATCGCTTTTTTCAACCGGCATGGGTTCGCCCGTTAACATCGATTCATCCACAGCAGTATGACCTTCTTCTACAATGCCATCGACTGATATTTTTTCGCCTGGACGTACTCTTATTAGATCATTAAGCAAGACATTTTCTATAGGAATGTCGATATCTTTATTATCTCGAATTACTCTCGCTGTTTTGGCTTGCAAGCCAATTAATCTTTTAATCGCGTCAGAGGTTTTTCCACGCGCTTTGACCTCTAGCGCTAAACCAAGATTGATTAGGCCAATAATCATAGCCGTTGCTTCAAAATAGACATGGCGTGCCATTTGCGGGAGTAATTCAGGAACCGAGACCACTACCATTGAATATATCCAAGCGGTGCCGGTGCCTAATGCAATAAGGGTATCCATATTCGCTGAATGGTTTTTTAGCGAGTTCCACGCACCAACATAAAAATGCTTACCTGAGAAATACATAACGCCAAGGGTTGCGAGGCCGACAGTGAACCATACGAGTCTCTCGCTTGTGGTATTAACGGTCATTTCGCCAATCATTAGGCCATAGACCATTAAGGGTACGCCCAGTGTTAAGCCAATGACCGTGTCTAGCATTAGCTTTTTATAATATTGCCAATCGGCCTTTTCTTTCTCGTCTAACGCTTCCTCATCTGACTCACTAGCGTCAATTTTTGCGTTGTACCCAGCAATTTCAATGGCGCTTATCAAACTGGCATCATTTACATTTCCAGTAACCATAACGCTGCGCTGCGCAAAATTCATTTCAGCAGTTTGTACACCATCAACACCGCGCAATGCTTTTTCAATTTTACTTACGCAGCTAGCACAACTTGCACCTTCAACAATTAGATGGTGTACCTCTTGTGTCAGCACATCATTTCCAGCGATTGCTCTTTCCGACTCTTTTTTGATATCTTTAATTTCACTATTGCTGGCCGCTACACTTTTACTTCGACAGCAAGAGTGTTTACTTGCCTTGCTGTTATTGTTTGTATCACTCATAAAACCCTCTTTTTTCGAAAGTTAAGTACTCTGCTATTTCTGTTTTCCATTTTTAGGCAACTGATAGTTATCAATTAAATGACAAATAACATTGTTACTGGGCGCCTTATCAGGCCTGTTCTTCCATGTCACCATAGCCGCACGCATTCTATTTCTCAACTTTGTCATTTCTATAAACCTTTGCTCAGTTTCGTGTAGTCTTTTTTCAATTAATACTCTTACTGTTGGGCAAGGTGCTTTACCCACGTCAGACTCTGATAATATTTGTTTTATATCTTCAATCGAGAAACCTAAATCACGTGCACTCAATATGAACTTGAAGCGATTTTGCTCAGTTATAGTATAAAATTTATAGCCGTTTTCTACTGATTTTAATGGGCGCAACAACCCTATCCGTGTGTAATATCGAATTGTGTCTTTATTTACACCAAATGTTTTTGCTAACTCACTAACCTTCATGTCTACCCTTTTTATTTTTAGTTAATCGCCGCATTGATGATTTATTAACACAAGATAAACCTATGAGTGGCTCATAGCTCAATGGTTTTTTAACTATTTACTGGTGTTGACAAAATAACAACAGCTATTAACAATGTTAAAAGAGTGATTCAATCGAATAGCTTTATACAATTTTAATAAGCCTTATTTGCCCACTTTATTAACAAGCAAAGTATTAATATTATTTATACAAGAGCAGCAATTCTTTAGAAGGTAAGTTTATGACTTCAAGAGTGTTGTGTTATCTCAAATGTGAGCAAGAAAACAGAAGGCTAATATGAACACAAGCCAAATTCTGTGAGCCTTACTAAACACTACTGCCCAAATACTTAAGCAATATCTGCTTGCTTTCTATACACTGAAGCAGTGGAATCACAAGACAAAGCATCTCAAAGAATAGATACTAATGGTTTATCGGTGCTACCACGCTTCTAATAGTTTGCTCCACTTGTTAAATAACTATCAAGCCGATACGGCTCTTTTGACTGTTTTAATTTACTTTATCACTATTGTAAGTTAGCTTATTATTTGGGAGTAAATTCAATAATATCACTGGGCTGTATTTTGCCACTTAAGATAGTCGCATTAGCGAAATGTTTGTCTTTTGTATTACCTAAACGCACTTTCCCTATGTACTCTCTAGCGTAACCTGATTCACCTTCTACCGTTACAGTCTCATCGTAAACAACACGATAAACGCTAAAAACAGTATTCTTTTGCAAATTAGTTGTATCGGCTACGCACACAACCAATTCACTTCCTTTTGTTGATACAACCTGACCACTCATAATATAATTGTGATAGAGTTGGCTTGCACAACCGGCTAAAAAGAACAAAGAAAGCGTTAAAACTGCCAGTACTCTAGTAATATTTTTCATAAGTCATTCCTATTGATGTTGACGAAAATATTTTGCATGCACGTTGTAAACCGATCACAACACTAACGACAGCTTACTTAAATTGCATACAACTTATATGATCTACATCAATAGGAATGCTGATAACTTTAATGAGTTAAAGTTTAACATTTCATTAACTTGTTAAGTGGGTAGATAATTACCCGTAATGACCGCTGATTTACCTGCTCATTTAATATTCCACCCTACAGAACTTAAATCGACAGCGTTACGAATATAAGCTTGAATACTGAAGTAAACGAGTAAACCATCCCACCTTCGAGCCCTAAACTGTATGAAAATAGGATAAATTGTACAAGATCATACATTATGAATTCAGAAGTAAGTAGATCTGTCACTAGGCTAATCATGGCTTAGAGTACCTCTACATCATATAAATTTACAAACACCCAGGGCAAGATCATGAACTTTTCTTTTTAGGGCAAAGTGTGATCAAATAGGCTTCTTATAAATAGGAGCTTCTATGTTGCATATTCTCTCCAGCTTTGATCACCCAATTGCATTAACTTTGATCGCTTATTCTCATTAAGCTTTGATCACTAAAATCACTTGTAAATGATCACTTTTATGCTCTTAATGATTTTGCCGATCAAAGCTTAATACCACTCGTAACCGAGTTCACGTTTTATCATTTTTGTAGGTGTGTTAAACCGTTATCTGAATCGTTTGATGAGGATAACAACAATGACAACAAGACCTATATCTATGAGTAAATTACATTCCATTTTACGGCTGAAGTACTCAGCACAATTATCCCATCGAGAGATTGCCAGAAGTTTAAATATTTCACCTGGTACTGTGGCTAATTACCTTAAAAAGGCCAATGAGTTAGGCTTAAATCAATGGCCAATACCAGAGGATAAACAGCAAAATACATTTTTCAACACCAAACTCAAGCGCTTCTCAACGCGTAAAAAAAGACACCCAACGCCTGACTGGTTAAATATCAATAAAGACTTAAAACAACATAAACACCTAACATTACAGCTCGTATTTGATGAGTTACTTGAAAAAGTGGGTGAGCCTTATTACAGCTACAGTCACTTCTGCCGAGCTTATAAACAATGGTTAGGTACGCAGCGACTCTCAATGCGTCAGCAGCATAAAGGGGGTGAAAAGCTGTTTGTGGATTATTGTGGCCCCACAATTACCATTACTTGTCCGACGACACAAGAAAAGCGCACTGCTCAGATATTCGTTGCTGTGCTAGGTGCATCAAATTATACCTATGTTGAAGCAACGTATAGTCAGCAACTTGAAGATTGGGTAATGAGTCATGCGCGTTGCTTTGAATTTTTAGGCGGCGTTCCTGACGTTGTTATTCCCGATAATCTCAGAAGTGCTGTCAGTAAAACCTGTCGCTA
>NZ_JBEOOE010000010.1:0-120210 GCF_040308885.1 Pseudoalteromonas sp. 120-MNA-CIBAN-0494 | reverse complement strand
GAATAGGGGGAAGTCCCAATGACAAGTGTGGCAATTATGCTAGAAGTTGCTAGCTCCGCGTAGCGGCTTTGTTCAACACAAATATATACCCATGTTTTACAGCAAGGTGCTAATGGTGTTATTAGCCCTTTTTCAAGATTATAAGCTTCCCTATTTAAAACAAAAAAGCACAACCCACACGAGTTATGCTTTTTTAATTAATCTTAAACCAACTCATTTTACAAACGAATGCCGCCGTCTATTTCTACTACGCGACCGGTAAAAAAGTCGTTTTCGATAATATATTGTGCGGTATGGGCTATTTCTGCAGTTTCACCTAAACGCCCTACTGGAGTTACGCTAAGCATGCGCTCTTTAGCTTCTGGTTTCATTACGTCGGTCATTGCGGTGCTTATAACACCTGGTGCAATTGCGCCTACGCGAATACCAAAACGGCCAAGCTCTTTAGCCCATGTAGTAGTAAGCGCTACAACGCCTGCTTTTGAAGCAGCGTAGTTTGTTTGCCCTATGTTTCCGGCGCGCGCTACACTCGACATATTTACAATAACGCCACCTTTGCCCGACTCAATCATATGGCTGGCAGCTTCTCGCCCTGCCAAAAACACGCCAGTAAGGTTTACGTCTATTACTGATTGAAATTGCTCAAGCGACATTTTTTTAACTACTTTGCCGTCTTTTGCTTTAATAAACATGCCATCGCGTAAAATACCGGCGTTGTTGATCAATACACCAATATGGCCAAAGTCGCTATTAATGGTGTTAAATACCGCTTCCATTTCGCTCTCGTTGGTAACGTTGGCAGCGTAGCCTTGAATACGCGTAGTTACGCCGTCAAGTTGACTTAATTGCTCAGTTGCTGTGTTAAGTGCATCTTGCGCCATATCGATTAGGGCAATGTTTGCGCCCATTTTTGCAAACTTTTGCGCCATGGCAAAACCCAAGCCTTGTGCGCCACCGGTTATTACTACCGTGTTATTTTTAATTTCCACGCGTTACCCCTACTTCGAAAATAATTTAAATATGGCACTAAAATCTTCAGTACCCGCACCTTGGTGCTGCAATGTAGCGTATAAGTCGTTGGCCATTGAACCCATTGGCGTGGCTGATTTACTTTGTTTTGCTGCTTCCATTGCCAAGCCTAGATCTTTCGCCATTAGATCGACCATAAAGCCTGGTTTGTATTCGTTACTTGCAGGAGCCGACTCCATTACACCCGGACACGGGTTATATAATTCTAACGTCCAGTTACGCCCTGAGCTTGCGGTCATTATGTCGCTAAGCACTTTAGGGTCTAGGCCATTATTTATACCCATTTGTAGTGCTTCGCTGGTGCCTGCCATTAAAATGCTCAACAGCATGTTATTACATATTTTTGCAACTTGCCCTGCGCCAATGTCGCCTGCATGAAAAATATTTTTGCCCATATCAACCAGCACAGTATTGGCTTTGTCGAACGCGGCTTTATCGCCGCCTACAATAAAGGTAAGTGTGCCGGCGGTTGCGCCTGCAACGCCACCCGATACCGGTGCATCTACAAAGCTAATACCTTGCTGTGCTAACTCTTTACCAACCACGCGCGCCGATTCGGCATCTATGGTTGAGCAATCAATAACTAAGGTGGTTTTGCTTAAGCTGTTAATTAGCCCGTTTTCGCCCAAATAAAGCGCTTTAACATGCTTGCCAGCAGGCAACATGCTAATAAGTATGTCTACGTTGTTGGCACATTGTGTTGCATCTGCGGCTGCGTTTGCACCTTTGCTTTTTAGCTCGTTAACTGTATTTTGGTTTAAGTCGAACACACTTACTGTGTGCCCTGCTTTAATAAGGTTTGCCGCCATTGGCCCACCCATATTGCCTAAACCAATAAATCCTATATTGAGTTTGCTCATAGCTTTAGCCTTGTTGTAATTGTTTAAGTGGGTGGTTATTGCCATAGCGATCTTCAAAAAAGCTATCTACCACTGAGCTTGGCACGTCGCTGAGTGTTTTGTATTGCCAGTTTGGCGCACCGTCTTTGTCGATTAACAATGCACGTATACCTTCTTGAAACTCACCCACTTCGCCGGCACGTACCGACATACCTAGCTCCATTCTAAAACACTCAGCAAGGCTTTTGCCTTTACTGGTTTTTAATTGGCGGCTTACTAACGCACAGCTTAGCGGACAACCATGCTTAAGCGATTTTTGCGCTTTTAGTAGCCATTTGTCGTCTGTGTTTAAGTTTAAAATATAGTCAACCTGTTGTTGTAGCGTAGTAAACTCAGCGAGTTCTTGAATGGTTGCCAAATTTGCTTTGATATTACCTTTAGGTAAACGCCCTGATTGCTGATCTAAATCAGTTAACAGCGTAGTAAGTTTTTCGTGATTTAAGCTGGCCGTTTTACCCCACTTAATGCTGAGTAAACCCGCTAAAAGTGCATCGTATTTGTCTGCTTTTACATAGTGATCGGCAAGGGCAACAAAACGGGCATCGTCGCAATTTATAGACGCTGACGTAAGCCCTAAAAACAACCCAACACTGTGAGGCATTTTATGTAAAAAATAACTGCCGCCAACATCTGGGTATAAGCCAATAGTTTGCTCAGGCATTGCTATACGCGATGTTTCGGTTACTACGCGGTGGCTTGCACCAGCCATTAAGCCTAAACCGCCGCCCATTACAATACCGTTACCCCACACTAATAATGGCTTTTCGTAACAGTGAATTAAATAGTCAAGGCGATACTCTTGCGTAAAAAAATCCTCTACTAAGTCGCTTGCGCTGCCTTGAGCCATAGCGTGGTGCAAACTTACAACATCGCCGCCAGCACAAAAGGCTTTGTCGCCTGCGCCTTTTAATACCACCATGGCAATACTGCTGTCTTGCGCCCAAGCTTTTAGTTGCGGCTCTAATAGTTTGATCATTTCAAAATTAAGGGCGTTTAACGACTTTGGTGCATTTAGCGTAGCAAACGCTATTAAAGCACCGTTTGACGCGGTTGCCGTTTCGAATACGACTGCGTCATCTGCATGATTTAATAATGTTAAGCCGCTCATTAGCCGTTCACCCAATTTGCACGACGCTTTTCTAAAAAGGCACTTACACCTTCTTGCTGATCTTCGGTGTCAAATAAGGCCACAAATAACTCACGTTCTAGCGGTAAAATGCTCGCCATAGGCTGATGACGCCCTTTTTGAATCAATGTTTTACATGCTGCAACCGAAGACGGACTTTGATCGGCCACTTGGTTAGCTAGTTTAAGTGCTGCAGCAAAGCTTTCGCCTTGTGGAACAACTTCTTCAATTAAGCCAATTTGCAGTGCTTTGTCGGCTTTTAAGCGCTCGCCACATAAAATCATGCGTTTTGCCCAGCCTTCGCCTACTAACCATGCTAGGTTTTGTGTACCACCAGCACACGGTAGTAAACCTACTTTAGCTTCAGGAAGGGCCATTTGTGCTTGCTCTTCAGCAATACGAATATCACACGCGAGTGCTACTTCTAAACCACCGCCCATGGCATAGCCATTAATAGCCGCAACCGACACGCCTCTAAAGTTACTAAGTGCTTCAAATGCTTCGCCAAATACGCGCGACATTTCGGCGGCTACGCCTTTATCGCCACCGGCAAACAAGTTTAAGTCGGCACCGGCACTAAAAAACTTTTCGCCTTCGCCGGTAAGCACTAGTGCATAAATATTTTTATTTTTGTTTAGCTTATTAACGGTGTTTTTTAAGGCAATTAATGTGTCTTTGGTCCAGGTATTTGCTGGCGGGTTTGACATAGTTAATATGGCTACATGACCTTCGGTCGTTAATTCAATGCTAGGATTAGACTTAGTATTTGACTCTGACATAAATAACTCCTTATAAAACTTCGCTGGCTGACTCTGCTAAAATACGACGCGCTATAATAACGCGCATAATTTCGTTAGTGCCTTCTAAAATTTGGTGTACACGTACATCACGTACATGGCGCTCTAATGGGTATTCTTTAATATAACCATAGCCACCATGAATTTGCAGGGCGTCGTTACATACGGTAAAGCCCACATCGGTTGCAAAACGTTTTGCCATAGCACAATACGTGGTTTTTTCGCTGTCGTTATTATCAAGCTTAAACGCAGCCAGCCTTACCATTTGGCGCGCGGCTACAAGCTCGGTGTTCATATCGGCAATTTTAAACTGCAGCGCTTGAAACGCGGCCAGTGGTTTACCAAACTGAGTGCGTTCTTTTAAATATTCGCGAGCCGTATTAAGCGCCGCTTGCGCTGTGCCAATTGAACAGGTTGCAATATTAATGCGCCCGCCATCAAGGCCTTGCATAGCAAATTTAAAACCTTCGCCTTCTGCACCTAATAAGTTATGCGCCGGAATACGCACATCTTCAAAACTAATTAAGCGTGTAGGTTGTGCGTTCCAGCCCATTTTTTCTTCGGCTTTACCGTATTCAACACCTTTAGCGTCGGCAGGTACTATAAAGGCCGAAATACCTTTAGGGCCATCGCATCCGGTGCGCGCCATAACGACTAATACTTCGGTTTCGCCCGCGCCCGAAATAAACATTTTTGAGCCGTTAATTACGTATTCGTCGCCATCGCGTACTGCTTTAGTTTTTAGCGATGCGGCGTCTGAACCTGAGCCTGGCTCGGTTAAACAATACGATGCCAGTAAATCGCCAGTAACCAGTTGTTCGCAGTATTTGTCTTTAGCGGCGTCAGTACCAAAGCTTGCTACCATCCAAGTGGCCATATTATGTATGGTTAACATGGCTGTTGTTGCGGTACAGCCCATAGCAAGTTGCTCAAAAATAATGCTTGAATCTAAGCGCGATAAGCCAAGGCCACCGGCTTCTTCTGGCGTGTAAAGGCCACAAAAACCTAGTTCGCCTGCAGCTTTAATCGTGTCTTTAGGGAAAATATGTTCGCGATCCCACTTAGCGGCGTACGGTGCGAGTTCTGAGTCAGCAAACTGACGTGCTGTTTGAGCAAATGCTTGCTGATCATCTGATAAATTAAAGTCCATATAGACCTCTTCAATTAGTTATGTGTTGTCTAGGTGATTAGTGAAGAGCAACGAAGGTAATAGGAGTTACCTTCGTGCCCTTCTTTATTATTAATTATGCTTTTTATAAACTATTTATTATGAGTAATTACTTTAAGTTAATGCTCATATTTGGACCCGACGCTATGTCGTCTTCAAACCAACGTGAAGTAATGGTTTTAGTTTCGGTATAAAAACGAATACCTTGCTTACCGTAAGTGTGAGTGTCGCCATAAAACGAGCCTTTCCAACCAGTAAACGAAAAGAACGGCAGTGGCACCGGAATTGGCACGTTAATACCTACTTGGCCTACTTCAATTTCGTGTTGGAACTTACGTGCAACTGCGCCGCTTGAGGTAAACAGCGATGTGCCGTTACCGTATGGGCTGTCGTTTATTAGCGCAATGGCTTCATCTAATGTATCTACAAACATACACGCCAGTACGGGACCAAAAATTTCTTCTTTATATAAGTCCATGTCTTTAGTTACATCGGTAAACAACGTTGGGCCTACCCAATTACCTTGCTCGTAGCCTTCAACCGTAAAGTTTGAGCCGTCAATTAAACACTTAGCGCCTTGCTCTTTACCACCGGCAATAAGCGATAAAATACGTGCTTTTGCAGCCGGTGATGTTTGCGGACCATACGCTGCGCCTGCATCATCCCATACGCCTGGGCGTACACCTTCAAAACCCGCTTTAATTTCATCAACCCAGTCTTTTGCTTGGCCAACAAATACCGCAACCGAAATACCCATACAACGCTGACCAGCGGCACCAACCGACGCGCCAACTAAGTTATTTACCACATGCGATTTGCTGGCATCTGGCATAATAACCATGTGGTTTTTAGCACCCACACACGCTTGTACGCGTTTAAGATTTGCTGTGCCTTTTGAATAAATATAAGCGCCAACGCCACACGAGCCAACAAACGAAATAGCGCGTACTGCTTTGTCCTCTAGTATGCGATCTACTTGTGGTTTTGTACCATGTACTACTTGTAACACGCCTTTTGGCGCGCCAGCTTCCATAAATAACTCAGCTAAGCGCATTGGCGTAAGTGGATCTTGCTCAGACGGTTTTAAAATAAAGGTGTTACCACACACAATTGCCAGCGGAAACATCCATAATGGGATCATTGCCGGAAAGTTAAACGGCGTAATACCCGCACACACACCTAAGGGTTGCATGTAAGAATAAGTATCGATTTTACGCGCTACGTTTTCCATGGTTTCGCCCATCATTAATGACGGTGCGTTAGCCGCTTGCTCAACTACTTCAATACCACGCCATACATCGCCTTTAGCGTCTTCAAAGGTTTTACCAAGCTCATGACAAATAATAGTGGCAAGCTCGTCGTGGTGCTCTTTTAATAGCGCAGCGTATTTCATCATAATGCGCGCGCGCTCAGTAATTGGCACATCTTTCCACGTTTTAAACGTTTCTGAAGCCGAGGCAATAGCTGCATCCATTTCTGCGTCTGTGGTGCAAGGTACTTGGGCTAGCACTTCTTGGTTGGCTGGGTTTATTACGTCAATAAGTTCTTTTGAGCTTGATTGAATAAATTCGCCATTAATCAGTAGTGGTACTTGGTGCATAATTAAATCCTGTTTTATAAGAGTGTTAGTGCAGCTTTATTATTATAATTAGCGCTGCATTGATTATTATTTTGTGATGAAAAATTAAAGTGTTTCTACTGCCATGGCCACGGCTTCACCGCCACCAATACATAAAGACGCTACGCCTTTTTTAAGGCCACGATCTTTAAGTGCATGAATAAGCGTTACTAAAATACGTGCGCCGCTTGCACCAATTGGATGGCCCAATGCACATGCACCGCCGTTTACGTTTACTTTGTTTTCATCTAGTTTAAGCTCGTTAATAGCAAGCATAGTAACCATGGCAAACGCTTCGTTAATTTCCCACAGGTCAACATCGGCTGTAGTCCAACCGGCTTTTTCTAGTACCTTGTTCATTGCGCCCACTGGCGCTACTGTAAATTCGCTTGGTTTTTGAGAATGCGTGCTGTGCGCTACAATTTTACAAAGCGGGGTTAAGCCCTGCTCTTTGGCTTTTGACTCGCTCATTAAAATAAGTGCTGCGCCACCGTCTGAAATTGACGATGAGTTAGCGGCTGTAATAGTGCCGTCTTTTTTAAATGCAGCACGTAGGCTCGGAATTTTTTCTGGGCGGGCATTACCTGGCTGCTCGTCAATGGCAACGGTAACGTCGCCTTTGCGTGTTTGCATAGTGTGCGGTGCAACTTCGTTATTAAAGCTGCCGTTTTCAATTGCGGCTTTTGCTTTGGTTAGCGAGCTTAGTGCAAAGTTATCCATTTGTTCACGGCCTATACCGTATTCATCGGCGGTGTCTTGTGCAAAACAACCCATAGCTTTGTTGTCGTAAGCATCTTCAAGGCCATCGCTCATCATGTGATCTTTAATTTCGCCATGCCCCATGCGCATGCCGCCGCGAGCTTTGGGAATAAAGTACGGTGCATTACTCATACTTTCCATGCCACCAGCAACTGCTGAGTTTATAGAGCCCGCTTTAATTAGATCATGTGCCAACATTGCCGCTTTTAAGCCAGAGCCACACACTTTATTTATAGTGGTAGCGCCCGTGCTAAGTGCTAGGCCTGCTTTTAACATTGCTTGACGAGCAGGCGCTTGGCCTACACCAGCAGGTAATACACAGCCCATAATTACTTCATCAATAGCATCTGTGCTTAGGCCTGTTTCTGCCAATGCACTAGCAATAGCGGTTGCCCCCAGCTCAGTTGATTGCGCATCATTAAGTGCGCCCATAAATCCACCCATTGGGGTGCGTTTTGCTGCTACAATAACAACGGCTTCAGTAGTCATAAAAAGGCTCCATTTAGTAATTGGCCCCGTGCAATTTAATGCGCTGAACCAAACAATTTATTTATAATCTGTTTACGAGCATACATAATATTTACGTTTACGCCAACGTAAATCTAAAATCAACTTTTAGTTGACTGTAAAAACTGTAAACTTATTTGTATTATGTTTCATTACACTTCAGTAAAAACACCTGCGCAGGCTTTAAAGCCTAACTTTAATGAAAGTTTACTCGCCATTTTCATTAGTCTAAAGTATTACACAAACATCTTGCTTTACCTTTACGTAAACTTCACTTATATTGGACTTATTCGAATGAGGTAAAACACTATTATGAAACCAGATAATCAATCAAGCTTTGCAACGTCGGCCACTGTGCCTGCCAATAATGAACAAACTTTTAGTATTAGCGAACTCGCAAAGGAGTTTGACATTACCACCCGCTCTATCCGCTTTTATGAAGACCAAGGGCTTGTTACGCCAAGTAGAAATGGCCAAACCCGTATTTACTCTAAACGCGATAAAGTACGCTTAAAGTTAATTTTACGTGGTAAACGCTTAGGTTTTACGCTGGCAGAAACAGGACGTTTGTTTGAACTTTACGACGCCGACAAATCAAGTGCTAAGCAGCTGGTAACTATGCTTGACCTTATTAGCGAGAAAAAAGCCGACCTATCACAACAAATGGACGACATTAAAGTTGTTCTTATGGAATTGGTAACAGCCGAGCGCCGTTGCCGCGACACACTTAATAAAATAGATGAGTAATACGCGGTATTAACTTAATCAATCACACAGGAATGAATCATGAGCACTATTTCACTATATAAAGAAATGAACTTTGGCCTTGGCGAAACCGCCGATATGATCCGCGGACATGTAAACAGCTTTGCCAGCCAAGAAATTGCCCCACTAGCCGAAAAAACTGACCTTGATAACGCTTTCCCAAATCAACTTTGGCCACAAATGGGCGAAATGGGTTTATTGGGAATGACAGTAGCTGAAGAATTTGGCGGTGCTGGTTTAGGTTATTTAGAGCATGTTATTGCCATGGAAGAAATTAGCCGTGCAAGTGCTTCTATTGGCCTAAGCTATGGTGCGCATTCAAACCTGTGTGTAAACCAAATTAATCGTAACGGCACGCAAGCCCAAAAAGAAAAATACTTGCCTAAGCTTATTAGCGGTGAGCACATTGGTGCCCTTGCTATGAGCGAGCCAAATGCAGGTTCAGACGTAGTTTCAATGAAACTTAAAGCCGAGAAAAAAGGTGATAAGTACATTTTAAACGGTAATAAAATGTGGATCACCAATGGCCCAGATGCGCATACTTTAGTTATTTACGCTAAAACCGATTTAACTGCTGGCGCAAAAGGTATTACTGCATTTATTGTAGAGAGCGACTTTCCTGGTTTTTCAACCGCGCAAAAGCTCGACAAACTTGGTATGCGTGGCTCAAATACCTGTGAACTGGTATTTGAAAACTGCGAAGTACCCGAAGAAAACATTTTAGGTAACTTAAACGAAGGCGTTAAGGTATTAATGAGCGGCCTAGACTACGAGCGCGTAGTACTTGCAGCAGGCCCACTGGGTATTATGCAAGCGTGTATGGATATTGTTGTACCTTATATTCATGAGCGCAAACAGTTTGATACGCCTATTGGTCAGTTTCAGTTAATTCAAGGTAAAGTAGCCGACATGTATACGCAAATGAACGCCGCACGCTCGTATGTATATACAGTGGCTCGCTCGTGTGATCGCGGTGAAACCACCCGTAAAGATGCTGCCGGTGCTATTTTATATGCAGCCGAGCTGGCAACTAAAATGGCGCTAGATGCCATTCAAATTTTAGGTGGCAATGGTTATATAAACGAATACGCAACGGGCCGCCTACTACGTGATGCCAAATTATATGAAATTGGTGCAGGTACCTCAGAAATACGCCGTATGCTAATTGGCCGCGAACTTTTCACTGAAAGCCGTTAAGGATTAAATAATGACGATTTTAACATCGAGCGTTAATCCTCACGATCCAACGTTTGTACAAAACCATAAAAATATGTCGGCGTTGGTAGATGATTTACGTAATAAAGTGGCAACCATTAGCCAAGGTGGCGGCGCTGCATTAAAAGAGCGCCACGCAGGCCGCGGTAAATTATTTGTACGCGACCGTATTAGCACTTTAATTGACGAAGGTTCGCCATTTTTAGAAATTTCGCAATTTGCCGCCTTTGGTGTTTACGAGCAAGAAATTGCGTGTGCCGGTGTAGTAGCCGGTATTGGCCGTGTTAAAGGTGTTGAATGCATGATTATTGCAAACGATGCCACGGTTAAAGGCGGTACTTACTTTCCGCTAACGGTTAAAAAGCATTTACGCGCGCAAGATATTGCTGAACGTTGCCATTTACCTTGCATTTATTTAGTTGATTCGGGCGGTGCAAACTTGCCAGAGCAAGATGATGTATTTCCCGATAAACTGCATTTTGGCCGTATATTTTACAACCAAGCCCGTATGTCGGGTAAAGGTATTCCACAAATTGCTGTGGTTATGGGTTTATGTACCGCAGGCGGTGCCTATGTACCGGCCATGGCCGATGAAAGCATAATTGTAAAAGATCAAGGCACTATATTTTTAGCGGGTCCGCCTCTTGTTAAAGCTGCAACCGGTGAAGTAGTAACCGCCGAAGAGCTTGGTGGTGCCGACGTGCACTGTAAAACATCGGGAGTTGCCGATCATTACGCGCAAAATGACGAACATGCGTTGTCGATTGCGCGCCAATGTATAGCGCGTATTAATTACACCCGCCCTACTGCGCCGTTGCTAGAGGAAGTTAAACCACCTCGTTTTGATATTAACGAGCTTTACGGCATTGTTGGCACCGATCTTAAAAAGCCATTTGATGTACGCGAAGTAATAGCGCGCACAGTTGATGACTCATCGTTTGACGAATTTAAACGCTACTTTGGCGAAACCCTAGTAACGGGGTTTGCGAGTATTTATGGCCACCCAGTGGGCATAGTCGCTAACAACGGTATTTTGTTTAGTGAGTCGGCGCAAAAAGGCGCGCACTTTATTCAGCTATGTACGCAGCGCAACATTCCTTTAGTATTTTTACAAAACGTAACCGGCTTTATGGTAGGTAAAAAATACGAAGCCGAAGGTATAGCTAAACACGGCGCTAAAATGGTTATGGCGGTATCGTGTGCCGATGTGCCTAAATTTACCGTACTGATTGGTGGCTCATATGGCGCAGGTAACTACGGCATGTGTGGCCGTGCATTTGAACCTACCATGATGTGGATGTGGCCCAATGCGCGTATTTCTGTAATGGGCGGCGAGCAAGCAGCCGGTGTAATGACGCAAGTTAAGCAAGACGGTTTAGCCCGTAAAGGCCAAAGCATGAGCGAGCAAGAAGTAAGTGACTTTAAACAGCCAATAATTGATCAGTACGAAGAGCAAGGACATCCGTATTATGCCAGCGCCCGCTTATGGGATGACGGCATTATTGATCCTGCCGACACACGCAGCGTTTTAGGACTTGCCTTAAGTGCCGCTAGTAATGCACCTGTGCAAGAGTCAAAATTTGGCGTATTTAGAATGTAAACGGAGCGTAAAATGTCAGTTACTCTACAAATAACAAAATCAAATGTGGCGGTACTCGTTTTAAGCCGCCCAGAAAAACGCAATGCATTTAACAGCGAAGTCATTCAAGAGCTTATAAAATGTATTGAACATGCTAATACGCTCGATATACGCGCCTTGGTGTTAAAAACTGAGGGCAAACATTTTTCAGCCGGTGCCGATTTAGCCTGGATGAAATCGATGGCAGATAACAATGTTAACGATAATTTAGCCGATTCAATGCAGTTAGCTAAATTAATGCAAGTGTTAGCAACAAGCCCGCACCCTACTATTTGTGCCGTGCAAGGTGCTGCGTTTGGTGGCGCTTTGGGTTTAATTGCCTGTTGCGACATTGCAATATGCCAAGACAATGCACAATTTTGCTTAAGCGAAGTAAAGCTGGGGCTTATTCCTGCGGTTATTAGCCCTTATGTAATTAAAGCCACTGGTGAGCGTGCAGCGCGTAGATACTTTTTAACTGCTGAGGTGTTTGATGCGCATACCGCTAAGCAACTTGGGTTAATTCATCAAGTAACCGGTAATTTAGAATGTGCGCTCGACGCTATGCTGCAAACATTGATTGATAATGGCCCGGTTGCAGTAAAAGCGGCAAAAGCACTTATTAACGATGTAGCAAATAAAGAAATAACCGATGAGCTAATTGAGCTTACCGCTCATCGTATTGCCAAAATTCGTGTATCGGATGAAGGCCAAGAAGGCTTAAGCGCTTTTTTTGACAAACGTCCACCACAATGGCAACTGTAGGATCAATTATGAACGTAAATAAATTACAAAAAATACTCATTGCTAACCGTGGTGAAATAGCGTGCAGAATAATGCGCAGTGCTAAATTAATGGGCTTAACCACAGTTGCTGTGTATTCCGATGCTGATAAACACGCGCAGCATGTAAAAATGGCTGACGAAGCCTACCATATTGGCCCAGCGCCAAGTAAAGACTCGTATTTAGTTGCCGATAAAATACTGCAAGTAGCAAAAGACAGCGGCGCAGATTGTATTCACCCTGGTTATGGGTTTTTGTCTGAAAACAGCACGTTTGCCAACGCATGTGAAGCAAATAATATTGTATTTGTTGGACCACCAGCAAGCAGCATTGAAGCTATGGGCTCTAAAACGCGTGCTAAAGAAATTATGGCCGCGGCTAATGTGCCATTAGTACCTGGTTATTATGGCGACAAGCAAGATCCTGCTTTTTTACAAGCAGAGGCCGAAAAAATTGGCTACCCGGTACTGATCAAAGCAGCATTTGGTGGCGGTGGTAAAGGCATGCGCGTGGTAAATCATGCTAATGAATTTATTAGCGCACTTGAAGGCGCACAGCGTGAAGCCGTTGCTGGTTTTGGTAATGACCTAGTATTGCTAGAGCGTTACGTTAACCAACCACGCCACGTAGAAGTACAAGTGTTTGCCGATAACCACGGTAACTGTGTTTATTTAGGCGATCGTGACTGCTCGTTGCAACGTCGTCATCAAAAAGTAATTGAAGAAGCCCCTGCCCCGGGTTTATCAGACGAGTTGCGCAAAGAAATGGGTGAAGCCGCGGTGCGTTGCGCTCTTGCAATAAACTATCGCGGTGCAGGTACAGTTGAGTTTTTACTGTGTGGCGATGAGTTCTTCTTTATGGAAATGAACACGCGTCTGCAAGTAGAGCACCCGGTTACCGAAATGGTTACTGGTGTTGACTTAGTTACGTGGCAAATTAATATTGCGGGCGGGCAAACACTGCCACTCAAACAAGCTGATATTAAATTGCAAGGCCACAGCTTTGAAGCGCGTATTTACGCTGAAGACCCTGCTAATGAGTTTATTCCGTGCTCAGGCACAATTGAAGCACTTTATACTCCGCTAAACAGTGAGTTTGTGCGCATTGATACTGGCATTGCAGCCGGTGACGAAATTAGCCCATACTACGACCCTATGATAGCCAAGTTAATTGTGCATGATGATAATCGCGAACAAGCGCTGAGCCGTTTACAACACGCGCTTGAGCAATTTCACTTAGCGGGCTTTAGTACTAACATTGGCTTTTTACATAACTTAGCTGTACACCCTAGCTTTAAACAAGGCGCGCCTAGCACTCACTTTATTGCCGAGCAAGGCGATTCGTTAGTGGCGGTTGATCAATCTCTGCGCCAAGCAAGCCAGCTTATTGCAGCCTTTACTTATTTAGAGCAGCTAGTTAGCACCCAAGAAGCGCCAAATGCAAGCCCTTGGCAACAACTAAGTGGCTTTGCCCTTAATGCGCCGCAAAGCGTTAAAATTGCGTTTGTTGATTTAACCCTTAATGCGGTTAAAACGAAAAATGGCTACAGTATTACCCATAATGAGCACGTATTTAATATTCAAGGCAGTTTAAATAATGGCCTTTGTAGTGTATTTATTAATGGCGAAAAACACACAGCCCACGTAAGTCGCGTTAATAACGTGATCACCGTAATGCACAAAGCACTGCAAACTCGCCTAGAGCTAGTAAATAAACACTATATTAGCGATCACCAAAGCGATGCTCTGCCTTTAGCTGCACCACTTAATGGTACGGTAGTAAAACACTTAGTTAAGCTGGGCAGTAGCATTACCAAAGGTGATCCTGTGGTTATTATTGAAGCGATGAAAATGGAATATACGCTCAATGCCCCGCACGATGGTATTTTACAAAGCTATTGTTTTGCCGAAGGTGAACTGGTAAGCCATGGCGCGTTATTGGCTATTGTTGAAGATACGACAGCTGCAAGTGACCCTACTGAGGGAGGCGCATAATGAGCGTTTTTCCGCAAAAAGTACGTATTGTTGAAGTAGGCGCGCGCGATGGCCTACAAAACGAAAAAGCAGTAACCACTGCCGACAAAGTAGCGCTTATTAACGCGCTTGCTGCTGCGGGTTTAAAAGACATTGAAGCCGGTGCTTTTGTATCCCCTAAATGGGTGCCGCAAATGGCAGACTCAGCTGATGTGATATCGGCTCTTAATTTGCCCGATGTAAACTTAAGTGCGTTAACACCTAACTTAAAAGGCGCACAAGCAGCGCATGCCGCTGGAATTAAAGAATTTGCCATATTTACAGCAGCTAGCGAATCGTTTTGTCAAAAAAACATTAACTGCAGTATTGAGCAAAGTATTGAGCGTTTTAGCGAAGTTATGGAATTTGCCAAAGCGCATAACATTCGTGTACGCGGCTATGTAAGTTGTGTTTTAGGTTGCCCGTATGAAGGCGAAATAGACCCTCAAGCTGTACTTTATGTTAGCCAAAAGCTACTCGCACTGGGCTGTTATGAAATAAGCCTTGGCGATACCATAGGTGTAGGCACAGCCAAAAAGGTAACTGAGTTACTTACTTTGCTATTACAGCACATTGATAAGTCGCAGCTTGCAGTGCATTTTCATGACACTTACGGCCAAGCGCTCACAAATATTTACGCGGCACTAAACTTAGGTATAGCAACGGTTGACGCGGCAGTAGCAGGCCTTGGTGGTTGCCCTTACGCTAAAGGGGCGTCAGGAAATGTTGCCACCGAAGATGTAGTTTACTTACTGCAAGGGCTTGGCATTGAGCACGCAATTGATTTACAAAGGCTTAGTGATGCAGGATGGCAAATAACAAAAGCGCTTGGCAAACAACCCGTAAGTAAAGTGTCGATTGCATTGCAAGCGAAATAACATCCCAAATAATTTTTATACAAAGTACTTATAAACTAACTATCATGTAGTTAGTTAAACAATTTAAGCACACAATGAGGAGTGACTCATGGCCGGATTTGATAAAGTAGTTTCTAGTTACGAAGCTGCAATGGCAGGATTAAAAGACGGCGATACCGTAATTGCCGGTGGTTTTGGTTTATGTGGTATTCCTGAGGGCTTAATTAAACAAATTAAGCAAATGAAAACCAAAGAGCTCACTGTGGTGTCTAATAACTGCGGCGTTGATGACTTTGGTTTGGGTATTTTATTACAAGACAAACAAATTAAAAAAGTAATTGCCTCATACGTTGGTGAAAACGCCCTATTTGAGCAACAGTTACTCAATGGTGAAATTGACGTAGAGCTTACACCACAAGGTACATTGGCAGAAAAAATGCGTGCTGGTGGTGCGGGTATTCCGGCGTTTTACACCGCAACAGGTTACGGTACGCCCGTTGCCGAAGGTAAAGATGTAAAAGAATTTAATGGTCGCCCTTATATTTTAGAAGAGTCGATAACCGGTGAGTTTGCTATTGTTAAAGCATGGAAAGCCGACCGCTTTGGTAATTTAGTATTTCGCCACACAGCAATGAACTTTAACCCACTTGCTGCAACTGCTGGTAAAATTACGGTAGCCGAAGTAGAAGAAATTGTAGAGCCGGGTGAACTTGAGCCAAGCCAAATTCATACCCCAGGCATTTATGTAAACCGCGTTATTAAAGGTAACTTTGAAAAACGCATTGAGCGTGTTACTACACGAGATTAAGCAGGAGCATTAATATTATGGCATTATCACGTGAACAAGTAGCAATGCGCGTTGCACAAGAGCTTAAAGATGGCTATTACGTTAATTTAGGCATAGGAATTCCGACACTCGTCGCAAACTATGTTCCAGACGATATTGAAGTTATGTTACAGTCCGAAAATGGCTTGTTAGGCATGGGACCATACCCGACTAAAGCAGAGCTAGACGCCGATATGATTAACGCGGGTAAAGAAACCGTGACAGCTGCGAAAGGTGCAGCCATATTTAATAGTGCAGATAGTTTTGCCATGATACGCGGTGGTCATGTAGACTTAACAGTTCTGGGTGCTTTTGAGGTAGATCAAAACGGTAGCATAGCGTCGTGGATGATCCCTAAAAAGCTAATTAAAGGCATGGGCGGCGCAATGGACTTAGTTGCAGGCGCACAAAATATAATTGTAACCATGACCCACGCTAGTAAGCACGGCGACTCAAAGCTATTAGAGGCCTGCACATTACCGCTTACAGGCGTTAATTGCGTTAAAAAAATAGTCACAGATTTAGCCGTACTAGAAGTTAAAGACGGCGCATTTCATCTGTTAGAGCGCGCTCCGGGCGTATCTGTAGATGAAATTATTAGTAAAACAGCAGGTAAATTACTTGTTGACGGTGAAGTACCAGAAATGGTGTTTTAAGTCCTAGATTTAAACTTTACCTTGTACCGACCTCATTCCCAGTGCCAATGGCGCTGAGTTACCCAAAATCCCTCTAACGAGGGATTTTTTTTGCCTATTTTTCTAAGTTTTATTATTATTTTAAGAAGCTGAAATTTTACGCTAACTTGTAACTGCCCTGCACCACCTTGTTACCTTGTTGCACCATTATTGTGAACTTAATGCAGTAAAAGTTTCAACCTTCTGATATTATTGATTTTAATAATTGGTTCAGTTATTGCCTTATATAGGCGACTCAAACAACTTTATATTGGAAAACATGCAAACTCCTATACGTGGTCTTCGTTCATTTTGCTTCGCGGCACGAAGTTTAAGCTTTAAGCATGCAGCAAATGAGCTGTATTTAACGCCTTCGGCTGTAAGCCATCAAATTAAACAACTAGAAGAACAACTTGGCATTGAGCTTTTTGTGCGTAAAACCCGCTCGATTAGTTTAACTACAGCTGGAAAGGACTTTTTTGAAGCTATATCGCCAATAGTTAGTACGCTTGAAAGCACAATTAATGAATTTAGCCAAATGCAGCAAAATACAAATTTAACGATTACCTTGCCTGAGTTTTTTGCAAGCGAGTTGCTAATGCCTAGATTGCGCGAATGGACGTCGGCGCACCCTAATATTAATTTACAAATGGATACGCTTAAAACCCGTAAAGAGCTAACCCGACATAGTGACTTATCAATAGTGCTGTCCTCGAATAAGCCAACCGAAGGCGTTGTAACAGAGCTGTTTAACTTAGAGTATATACCTGCTTGCAATAAAAATTTGTTAGCACAATGGAAGGATGACCATTGTAAAGCTCTTAATCAAGTGCCGCTTATATTACACAAAGCACGCCCTTGGGCATGGCATCAGTGGGCCGAGAAAGCCGGAATAGTTGACTTTTCGCCAACCCAAATTATACAAATTGACAGCATGTTTGGTGTAGCACGAGCAGCGCAGCAAGGTATGGGGATTGCGCTTATACCTCTGCCTATTAGCCAAAGCTGGCTAGACGAACTCTGGTTATATAAGCTATTCGAGCGCCCACTGACCACTAAAGACAAGTACTATTTAGTGCAACACGAGCCAAGTAATGTAAATCATCCGCTTGATTTATTTGCTAAGTGGGTTATAGCTACTTTTAAAAATACACAAACCAAACCTATAGATTAATTTATTTCACTCATTGGGTGTATTTTTATCGTTTGTGATTAATGCTCAATAAATCTAAAGTTCACCTATCGAAAGTATCGCAGCTTAATTTAAGGTTTGATAATTAAGCTAGTAAAAGAATCTTATATTGTGTGTGTAAGATGTTGTCAGTGTCAAAAACGGTTCAAGTTAGGTGGTGACTTGGCTTGAACTGTTTTTATTTTTAGGCAATCCACATAATATTTACTAAAAATAAATTAGGCTTTAATACTGCTTTTTAGCTAAAGCCTTAATTAAAAAGCCCAGTAAAAGTTAAGTTTACTGGGCTTTGTATATCTCACGTATTTTTAATCCCTTGGTATAAATTCAAGAACCGTAGCATTTATACAATAACGGTCTGTACCGCGTGGGCCTTCCCCGGGGAATAAATGCCCTAAGTGTATGCCAGTACTTTTAGAGCGCAGCTCAATACGAGTCATTCCCCAGCTACTGTCGTCATGTTCAGTAACGCTACTTTTTATTGGATGCGTAAACGATAACCACCCAGTTCCAGAGTTAAACCTATCGCGGGTATCAAATAGCGGCTCGCCACTGAGCTTATCGACAAAGGTGCCATCGGGTGTATTTTTAAAAATTTTGTATTCTTTGCAATAAGCGCGATCGGTTTTTGAATTAAATGCAACTTTATAGGCTTCACTATCGCCTAGTTTAAATGCGCCAAGGGCTTTGTAAAACGCCTCTGGGCTTGCATAGCCTTGACGTCCGTATACTTCAGTGCCATTTTCTAAAAATAAAATAGTGGGGGTTGCCCAGGTTGCCGACTTAATGGTTAAACCTTGGAGTTGATCGGCGTGGCGAAAGCTCATAGCAATACTGCCTTTGTAGTCGTTAGCTACAGCGCTTTTAAATTTTTCACAGTATGGACAGTATTCGCGTGAGTCTAATACCACTATTTGTTTACCCATTAATAAAGCGGAGTTATCTACTTGTTCGGGCGGTTTTTTGTTAAACACCACGCCAGTTGAGTGATCAGGGCAATAGCCATTTGGATTTTTTTCTAAATAATTTTGATGATATTCTTCAGCTGCATAAAAAGTGTCAAGTGGCTTAATAATAGTGGCTATAGTGCCGTACTCTGCTTGCGTAAGCAGTTGTTGATATTGCGATTTAACTTGCTTTGCTACTTTCGCTTGCTCAGTGGTGGTAATTAAAATAATTGAGCGATACTGAGTGCCTACATCGTTACCTTGGCGATTTTTTTGTGTTGGGTCGTGGCTTTCAAAGTAGTTTTCGAGTAGCTCCTTTGCGCTAATAATATTGCTGTTATAGGTAACTTGCACAACTTCGGCGTAATTGTCCTCGTCAAAGCGACGTGATTGATTGGTTATATTGCTGTAAGTGGCTTTAAAGCCGTTTCCATCGGCATAACCTGACTCAGCATCAATAACACCATTAAGTGCTTCGTAGCGTTTTTCAGCGCCCCAAAAGCAACCTGAGCCAAGTACTAGTGTTTCTACGTGCATAGTCGCTTGAACATTACTTTGCACTACTTTTTCCATTGATAAAGCAACACTGCTTGCACTAAATAAAATAGCAACGCTAGATAAATAAATTAAACCCTGATACGACATAAACTACCTCTTAAATAAATGCTAAGGCCGGTTACTGTTGCGAATGTATTTTGAACAAAAAATAGTAACAGGCTTTAATAAAGACCTTACCTGTTGAATTATTATTTCAACTTGGTAAGTAATTAAATACGAGTGAGCGGCCTATAAGGTTTATATTTTATCTCTTAATCCATTTTGCTGGTCGCAATGGTGTAAATAAATCAATAGAACTATGTTAGCTTTGAAACATGTTGTATTAACAGGTTTGTTTTATGAGTTCGGCTCCTATAATTTATGCACTTAGTAACAATAGCTTATTGATAGATGCAGCACATTTAGACGCAAACAATGTATTAACTATACAAAAAAAGATTTGGGCTTTAGCTGCGCACTGTAAAAACACCGCAGAGTTTACCGACTTAGTTGCAGGAATGAACTCCCTCACTTTGTATTTAAAGTCATCGGCGGGCTTAACTAAATGGCTAGAGGCATTACCATTATTATGGGATGAGCTTAAAAGCAGTACTTTTACTGGTAAACACCATTTAATAGAGACCCTATACGAGGGTGAAGATCTTGCTTATGTAGCCCGCTTTCATAATTTAAGTATTGAAGAGGTAATTAGTATACATAGCAAAGCTCAGTATCACGTTTTGTTTTTAGGCTTTCAGCCCGGATTTGCCTATTTACATGGTTTAGATACACGCCTACATACCCCAAGGCGCGCTGAGCCTCGCATTAAAGTACCTAAAGGTGCGGTGGCTATTGGCGCTGCCCAAACCGGTATTTACCCTAGCGACACTCCCGGTGGCTGGCATATTATTGGCCATACCAATACCACATTATTTAACAGCACTCGTTCGCAACCTTGCTTAATGCAACCAGGCGATACCCTTGAGTTTGTAGCGCTAAAAAATCAGGGAGCAGGCGCATGATAAAAGTACTAAAACCAGGCGTACAACTCACTATTCAAGATTTTGGCCGAATTGGCTATCGTCATTTAGGAGTAAGTAAAGCTGGCAGCTTAGACCCCTGTGCACAATTAATAGCTAATCGACTCCTTGGTAATAACGACAACGATGCGGTGCTTGAAGTAACTGTGGGCTTATGTGAGCTTGAATTTAACTGCGATACTGTCATTGCCATTCAAGGCGCAGATTTGCAAGCAAAGCTTGATGATCAACCTATTTACCCTGGTTGGACATACGCTATTAAAAATAAACAAGTATTAAGCTTTGCTACAGGACGAGCCGGTTTGAGGGCATATATTGCAGTAAAAGGTGGCGTGCAGTGCCCGCTAATAATGGGCTCTCGAGCAACTGATTTAAATGCATGCTTTGGTGGGCTCGATGGCAAAGCACTCAGCAGTGGTGACTGCATCCCAATTAAGCCTTTTAATGGCCCTTTTATAAAAATGGGGGCTCTTGCTCCGCCGCAACGTAAAATTATCCGCTTGCACCCTAGCCCACACGCAAAGTTATTAGGTAAAACACTTTTGCATAGCTTTACTTCGGGTAAATTTAAAGCCAGCCCTAACAGTAATAGAATGGGCGTAAGGTTAGTAAATAATACAGATAATCTGATGCACACACATTCATTACCTTCTGTGGCTGTGAACCCAGGGAGCATACAATTGCCCCCCAACGGAGAGCCCATAGTATTACTTAATGATGGCCAAACTACCGGCGGCTATCCGCTACTAGGTACAGTGATCAGTGCTGACTTACATCAATTTGCACAGTTTAGAGCAGCCGATAATATAGAATTTGAATATGTAACCCTAGAGCAAGCACGCAGAGCCCAACATAAACAAAATGCTCATTTATATCAGCTCAGTTTAGCACTCAATAATAGCAATAATAAAAAATAGGACGGTTATGCTCGATTTAAATATAAATAGAAGCATAGTGTAATAAAAGTACAAACTCCTTCGGCAGTAACCTTACTCGCCGTTAATATTGTTTTAATGTATAGCGTGGTGTTCAATGACTAAATCAACTTACCCTATGGCGTGCGTATTAATTACCGGTTTTACTCCTTTTGATGGCGAAACCATTAACCCCTCTTGGCAAGCAGTGCAAAAGCTCGACGACCATATAATAATGAAACATAGAGTATGTGCTATTGAGTTATCGTGTGAGTTTAATACTTCTATTGCACAATTACACCAAGCGATAGAGGCCCATAACCCGGCGATAGTTTTATGTGTTGGCCAAGCTGGTGGACGTAGCGAAATATCTATAGAGCGTATTGCGATTAATATAGATGACGCTCGCATTAAAGATAATGCCGGTAAGCAACCTATTGATACCCCAATTGCAAAAAATGGCCCCGATGCTTATTTTAGCAATTTACCAATAAAACGTATGCTAAGCGCCTTACATGAAAGTGATATTCCTGCGGCCATTTCTAATACTGCCGGTACTTATGTGTGTAACCATGTGATGTATGGTTTGCTGCATTATATAAACGAAAACTATACAAAAATGAAAGGCGGCTTTATTCATATTCCTTATTTACCAAGCCAAGCAGTGCACCATAATGGCGCACCAAGCATGAGTGAAGAAGTGGTAATAAATGCGCTAAAAGTAATGATAGCTGAAGCTTTGAGCAATGAGCGCGATGTAAAAATAGCAGCCGGCACCACACATTAATCATTTTGGTGCAATACGAGCTATGTTGGTGCATAAATTATTCTTATTATTTTGTAAATGCGGTGTGACTTACGTTATTAATTCTGCTAAAACAAAGGTGAGTCGCAGAGTTTTTTTGCTCTGCAATACACATAAAAACAAGAATGAGGGGTAGTCTATGTGTTCAATTTTTGGGGTGTTAGATATAAAATCTGATCCCGTACAGTTGCGTACGCAAGCCATCGAAATGTCGAAGTTATTAAGGCACCGCGGCCCTGATTGGTCGGGTGTTTATGCATCGAAAAAAGCAATTTTAGTACATGAACGCTTAGCTATTGTAGGGGTTTCTAGCGGTGCACAGCCTTTATATAATCCAGAAAAAACACATATTTTAGCGGTAAACGGTGAAATTTATAATCATAAAGAATTAGCGGCAAATTTAACCACCGATTTTACCTTTCAAACAGAATCTGACTGCGAAGTTATTTTAGCGCTTTACAAACAAAAAGGTGCCGACTTTTTAGATGATTTAAATGGCATTTTTGCATTTTGTTTATACGATGAAGAAAATGACAGTTACCTTATTGGCCGCGATCATATTGGTATTATTCCGCTTTACACCGGTCACGATGAACACGGTAACTTTTACGTGGCTTCAGAGCTAAAAGCCCTTTCACCAATTTGTAAGCACATTGAAGAATTTCCGCCTGGGCATTACCTAAGCAGTAAAGATGGCGAGCTTAAAGCGTATTACAAACGCGATTGGCAAAGCTTTGACGCCGTTAAAAATAACAGCGCAAAGGCCGAAGATGTTAAAAGCGCACTAGAGGCTGCCGTTAAACGCCAGCTTATGTGCGACGTGCCTTATGGCGTATTACTCTCTGGTGGCTTAGATTCGTCGCTTATATCGGCTATAACCCAGCGTTTTGCGGCAAAACGAATTGAAGATAACGACGAAAGCGATGCATGGTGGCCTAAATTGCATTCTTTTTCTGTTGGCCTTGAGGGCTCACCTGATTTAGCCGCGGCTAAAAAAGTAGCCGATATGATAGGCACTATTCATCACCCTATTATATTTACTATTGAGCAAGGTATAGATGCCCTGCGCGAAGTGATTTATCACATAGAAACATACGATGTAACCACTATTCGTGCCTCTACTCCTATGTATTTAATGGCCCGACAAATTAAAGCCATGGGTATTAAAATGGTGCTATCGGGCGAAGGGGCAGATGAACTGTTTGGTGGCTATTTGTATTTTCATAAAGCGCCGAATGCACAAGAGTTTCATGAAGAGCTTAACCGTAAAGTATCTAAACTGCATATGTTTGATTGCCTACGTGCCAATAAGTCGATGGCAGCATGGGGAGTTGAAGCACGCGTACCATTTTTAGATAAAGAGTTTGTGGATGTGGCAATGCGTATTAACCCACAAGCTAAAATGTGTACAGAGGGAAAAATAGAAAAGCATATTTTACGCGAAGGCTTTGCAGATTATTTACCAGAGGAAGTATTATGGCGTCAAAAGGAGCAGTTTTCAGACGGTGTAGGTTATAACTGGATTGATACCTTAAAAGTGTTTGTAAACGAGCAAGTGAGCGATCAAGAGCTTGCCAATGCAAAGTTTAAATACCCTATAAATACCCCCGATTCTAAAGAAGCATATTATTACCGCGCTATTTTTGAATCTCACTTTCCTGGTGATGCCGCTGCTAAATGTGTGCCTTATGGCAAATCGGTAGCGTGCTCTACGCCCGAAGCGCTGGCATGGGATGCGTCGTTTCAAAATAATGCTGACCCTTCTGGACGTGCCGCGCTTATTCATAACGATGCGTATGCTAGCAAAAGCTAAGCGAATTTGCTTAGCGCCACACAAGCCAGCATGGCTTGTGTGGCGCTTTATAACACTCGCATCGTCCCAAGCTGTTTTTTATAACCACACAGCTAACTTAGCCGGTTCAAGTGCTTTAATTGTTATTTATAAAAAGGGCTTAACCTCTAAATTAATGCAAGATATTGCGTCAAAATCGAATCATCCTGCGACTGTATTTTTAAATCAAAATGAGATAACTCAACCTTATTGTAAAATTCGCTGGTTTAACCAAACAAGTGAAATTAAGCGCTGTGGGCATGGCACTTTGGCTGCAGCTAACTTTTTACTTCATTATTTTTCTTATTGCCCACAGGTATTTATTACAAGCTGTAATGAGCGTTTTAAAATAAAAATTAACAGGCAACAAGCTCAGTTGGTATTAGCAAGTATTGAGTCGATAAAGTCCCCCTGCTACTGTAAATTACAGCGAGTATTTTCATTATCAATAAAAGCCGCGTACAGCAGTGCCAATAAAAACGGTTACACCTTGTTATTGTTCAATGCACAAGACGATTTAACACGCTTACAAGTTGATTTTAAAGCCCTAAGTCACCTGCATAAAAATGCGGTTATTGCGCTAACAGTACAAAATACTCAAGCACAAAATGCCATTGCACATTTTAGATACTTTGCCCCGCAGTTTGGTGTAAACGAAGATACCGCAACGGGTTCAGCAGTATCGGTTATTGCACCCTTATTATTTAGACTATACGGTTTAAATAAGGTTACGCTTATACAGCAATCGCCTAATGGCGCGTTGTTAAACTATGAACTTAACAACGGCCAAGTTGTTATTTACTAATAATTTATAGCGGCCTTAATAGGCATAAGGCAAAGTAATTATTATCGTCTTGCCATGTTTGCTCTAAACTTAAATTAGCTTGTGCCGCAAGCTGTTTAAACGATTCTAGGGTGTACTTATGAGAATTTTCGGTATGAATACTTTCACCTTGTTTAAAATTAATTTGTTGGTTATTAATTATCACTGTTTGCTCGCAAAGGCTCACTAAGTGCATTTCTATGCGGTTATGCTGCTCGTTATAACGTGATTCATGGTTAAAATTGGCTAAATTAAATGATCCATTTAGTTCGTCATTGATTCGTTGTAATAAGTTTTTATTAAATGCAGCGGTTACACCGAGTTTATCGTCGTATGCATCTAACAGTACTTGGCGCTGTTTTACCAAGTCAATCCCGATTAAAACATAGCCATTTACACCACATAAATGCTGAAAGTTTCTCATTATTTCAATGGCTTTAAGCGTGTTAAAATTACCTAAGGTGGAGCCCGGGAAATACACTAAATTAGTTTGGCTATCGAGGGCGGTTTCTTTAATAAGCTGTTTAACCATTGCGCTATCGGTAAAGTCGCCTAATAACGGAGCAATAACCAGTTCAGGGAATAATGGCGATAAATGCGCTAATGAATAGTTAAGCATTTCTGTAGATATTTCGAACGGTACAAACGTTTTTACTTTGCTCATATGAGCTAATAAGTGGGCAATTTTTTTGCCTGAACCACAACCGGGTTCTATTATTGATAAGCTTTCAGGTAGGATTTGTGCAATCTCTTTTGAGTACCTTTCTAAAATAGCCAGCTCAGTACGGGTTACGTAATACTCTTGCAGCCTTGTTATTTGCTCAAATAATGCAGCCCCCTTGTCGTCATAAAAATATTTACAGGGGAGTGATTTTTGTTGCTGGGTTAAGCCACTTATTACATCTGTTAAAAACTCACAGTTGCTTATAGAGGTATTTATACTGCACTGCTTTATTGTTGTCATTTGGCTCATGTTTTATCCTTAGCGAGTCTTATACCACTACACATCCAGGCTTGATGGGGATAATAAAAGTTTCTGTAGGTTGTACGTAAATGATTAGCAGGAGTTAACACACAACCGCCACGTAATACCATTTGATTGCTCATAAACTTACCATTGTACTCTCCTGCCACGCCTGCAATTGGCTTAAAACCTGGGTAAGGTAAATAAGCACTGTTTGTCCATTGCCAGCAGCTATCTGTAAGCTGCACAATAGCAGCGCTACTATCGGCCATATTTGGTAATAAAAGTGACGTGTGCGCTGTGTTACTTGGTGCGTGTTGCTGGGCTGCATATTCCCATTCAAACTCTGTGGGCAGGCGTGCATTAACAAAACTTGCATAAGCGCTGGCCTCATAATAACTAACATGACAAACCGGCGCGGCTAAGTTAAGGGGTAATAATCCGTAATGGGTAAACTCAAACCACTCCCCGTTTATATAATGCCAATACAATGGCTGTGTTAAATTATTAGCCTGTATATGTGCCCAGCCGTCACTTAGCCAATGTTGCGGGTTGCTATAGCCTGAGCTATTAATAAAGCCTAAATACTCTGCATTAGTCACTAATCTATTAGCAAAGCTAAATGGATGAACCAGCACAGAGTGCTTAGGTTGTTCGTTATCGTAGGCAAATTGGTTTTCAGCATTGCTCCCTATGTTTATAATTGCTTGGTCAAAGTTTATAAATTTTATAGCGGCACTGGATTGCTGGTTTGGTACTTGAGTTGGCTTTAGTGGTTGGTACGCAGGAAATATTGGGTTAATAGAAAAGTTATACTTAATATCCATCAACATTAGCTCTTGGTGTTGTTGCTCGTGATTTAGGCCAAGAGTAATTATTTGCTCTATTTCTGGGGTTATTGCAGTATTTAACACGCTTATAACAGCTTCATCAATATATCGTCTGTATGCTATTACGTCATCAAGACTCGGCCTCGATAGGCTGCCTCTGTTGCCCCGCTTAAATTGCTCACCAATTCCGTTGTAGTAAGAATTAAATAATATTTTAAACTCAGGATTAAATACTTTGTAATTACGGCTATGAATGCAGAGTAAAAATGTTTCAAAAAACCAACTGGTATGCGCAAGATGCCATTTACTTGGGCTTACGTCGGCCATTGCTTGTAATTGACAGTCTTCTGCACTTAACGCACTAATGAGTGCTAGGCTATATTTACGTACCGATTTAAAATGCTCACTAAGCTCATTTTTTCCAACTAAATGTTTAATATCATTAGTCATAGTCGCAATTTACTCCTTTAACTACTTTACTGTTAAAATATAACCTAATGTTAAATCATATACTAAGTATTCCTAGATTAAAGGGGCGTTTATATTAGGCACCTTTAATTAGCAGCTTATTAGTATTTACATACTCCGTGACAGTAATTATTTACCTATGTATTTTTATAATTCTGATTTCGGATAATATGCGCTGATTTATAAGTGTTCTCGTATATGTATTAGTAAATAGTAAACTAATTTAACAAGTTAGAGAGTGTTTGTTTTTTATACTTAAAAGCAACAAATATCATCATTTTGACTATAATATCAGCAGTCTAAATACAAAATCATTTACATTTAGTATTTAACTCATACACTAGTAAAGTTAATGATCAAAAATCAGATTAGTTAGTCTTCTAATTATTTGTGTTTAAACTAATATAATTACAAGACTAATATAATTAATTACGACACTGGGTAACATCCAGGGTTAGAACAACAAATGAGGTATTGCATGAGCGAAGAGCATGACAAATATAGTATTGATAGTACGGACTATACCGTAGGTCAAGACAACGTACAAAAATGGGGGTTAGATATACATAACTCTGTTTTCGGCATAAGTGCTGGTCTGATTGTCATCTTTTTGATCGCTATTTTAGTTACCGATCCACAAACAGCTAAGTCTGCACTTGATAGTATAAAAACAGATATTATTAATAACTTTGACGCCTTATTTATGTGGGCTGCTAACTTTTTCGTTATTTTTTGTTTAGCACTTATTGTATCGCCTTACGGTAAAATACGTTTAGGGGGAGATGATGCAGTACCTACTCACTCTCGCCTTTCATGGTTAGCTATGTTATTTGCTGCAGGTATGGGTATTGGCTTAATGTTTTGGGGTGTTGCAGAACCGCTTGCATATTATACTGGCTGGTTTGAAACACCTTTAAATGTAGCTCCTAATACACCAGAGGCAGCAAAACTAGCAATGGGCGCAACTATGTTCCATTGGGGTCTACATCCGTGGGCTATTTATGCAGTTGTCGCACTTTCACTTGCGTTCTTTACTTATAACAAAGGCTTACCACTGTCTATCCGTTCTATTTTTTATCCTATTTTAGGTGATAGAGCGTGGGGATGGCCTGGCCACCTTATCGACATTTTAGCTGTGCTTGCAACACTCTTTGGTCTTGCAACTTCACTAGGGCTAGGAGCACAACAAGCCTCTGCAGGTATAGATCATGTATTTGGTACCTCTGGTGGTGTTGGTTCACAAATTTTAGTTATTATTGGGGTTTCACTTTTAGCTATTATTTCGGTAGTTAGAGGGATTGATGGCGGAGTAAAAGTACTTAGTAATGCCAATATGTTAATTGCCTTGGTTTTACTTGTGTTTGTATTTTTAGTTGGCTTTGCTGTTGCTATAGGTAATGTTCCTACTACCATAATGGGCTATGTAGAAAATATTATTCCCTTAAGTAATCCTCATGGTCGTGAAGATGAAACCTGGATGCATGGCTGGACTGTATCGTACTGGGCGTGGTGGATTTCCTGGTCACCGTTTGTAGGTATGTTTATTGCGCGTGTTTCTCGTGGTCGTACTATACGTGAATTTTTAATTGCGGTATTACTAGTGCCTACTGCTGTTACTATTTTATGGATGTCTATATACGGCGGTATTGCTATTGATCAGGTGGTTAATAATGTAGGTGAGCTAGGTACTAACGGCCTTACTGAAGTACCACTTGCTATGTTCCAAATGTTTGATGCATTACCTTTGTCTAACATTTTATCGTTTGTAGCGATTATTTTAGTATTGGTGTTTTTTATTACGTCATCGGATTCTGGTTCATTGGTAATTGATTCGATCACGGCTGGTGGCAAAATTGATGCACCTGTACCACAACGTATCTTTTGGGCTGTAACCCAAGGTGCGGTAGCTGCCGCACTACTTTGGATAGGTGGAACTGAAGCTATACAAGCGCTGCAAGCTGGCGCTATATCTGCCGGGTTACCTTTTACTATTGTATTGTTGTTTATGTGTTTAAGCTTACTGTTGGGCTTACGTACTGAGCCTCGTACTAAAAAGTAACCGTACTTATTACCCTTACTGGTAATTATAAAAAGTACTAATAAAAACGCCGCAAATTATGCGGCGTTTTTTATAGCTATAAAATAAAGTTTATATCCACAAATCATCTATCGGCGTATCTAAGCGATAATGATGACTCAGCTGCGCTTGTAACAACTCAGCTGTGGCCAATGCATCGGTTAGGGCATTATGGTTATTATACGCAGGAAGTGAGTAGCGCTTACGACAATCATTTAATCGCAACGAGCCTATTTTAGAGTTAAATAACCGCCCTATTAAACCCTGGCGTGCTGTTAATGCTCTTTTTTCAATATCCATAGTGTCAACTAACGCAAACTCTATGCCTTCGTGCAGCCTAAGTAACAACGCATTATTTAAAAATGGCCGCTCAATTGCTGCATAATGTACCACTACTACTTTACCGCTTAGCGCGGCAAGCAAAGGCTCAATAATACGATTAAAGTCTGGTGCATCATCAACCTCTGAGTGCGTAATACCATGAATGATTATTGATTCTTCATGTAAGTTTCTGCGCGGTTGTACTACCCAATGGCGGCTGTGCTTGCAGTATATTCGCTGTAAGTTAAAAGGCACTAAACCCACACTCACTATGTCATCTGCTTCGCTATCTAAGCCGGTGGTTTCAAAATCCATCGCTACAAATGGCACATCAGCTATTGCTGCAGCAGGCTGATTAAAAGCCGATGCATAAAACTGCTGTAACAAGGCATTTTCACTGCTATTTGCTAAGTGCTGATACCTAAGCGACCAGTCAACTATTGCTTGCTTTTGCTTGCTCATAGAAAAATCACTTCACATTTGTATTTGAAATAAAGCTAAATTTTAGATAGTTTTGCGCTTTTTCAAGAATCGCAAATGCCTCTTTTAAATTACGCTGCTCAAACGGTGAAAGTTGATGCGGATCTAAATTATTATCGGGCTCTTCACCTTGCTCTATTTGTAATGCTTGATGACGAATTCGCATCATAGCTATATACTCCAGCGCATCTCGTAAATCTTGTGCTTTACCCTCGGGTAAACTTTTTGCGGCAATTATATCCTCAAGGCGGTCAAACGAGTTTTGTTTGCGTGAACCAATCGCTAATGCATGCACCCGTATAACATCCGAAAGTGGTGCGGTTCCACGGCGTTTTAAGTTCATTGAGTGCTTATGCTGGCCGTTATGCTCTAAAACAAAACCTTTGAAGAACCCAAGAGGCGGCGTTCGATTACGCGCATTAGCAGCCATATTTGCCAAAAACACCCTATTTGCTTTACTTTGTTTAGCAACAAAGACTTTGAGCTCATCGGCCCATTTTGTTTTACCCCAAACGCCGTCCAAATCAAAAAATATAGAGCTGTGTAATAACGTTTGTGGTTTTGGTTTTGCTATCCAATCTGCAAATTGCTCAAACCATTGAGAGCGAGTTTTACGCCACTTTTTAAATGACGCCATAATTTCGCCATCACAATAGGTGTAGCCGCATTGTGCTAAACCATCACAAACAAAATCAGCAATGTTTTGAAAGTACTCGTTATGTAACTCATCGTTGTAACTGTCATCTAAAATAAGCGCATTATCTTGATCCGTTACTATAAGTTGCTCATCGCGCGCCATGGAGCCTAAAGCAATAAAACAATAAGGCACGGGAGCTGGCCCATACTTTTCTTCAGCTAATATTAATAACCTTTGCTTAAAAGTACGGCCAATCACTGCCATGGCTGTACCAACCATATGAGAGTTTGCATCTTCGTTAACCATACGCACAAATACATTAGGTAACTGGCGGGCATAATGGGTTAAGTCTTCCACTGATTGCTGGGCCAAAATACCACGCACTAATAACAAGCTACTTTGCGACTCGTAACGTAAAATATCAGACAGTGATATTACCCCAATCGGCCTGCGTTTTTGCACTACCGGCAAATGATGCAGGCTGTCTCTTAACATAGCTAATACAGCTTCGAAAACGTAGGCATTAGCATCTAAAATCACTAAGTTAGTAGACATAATATGCTGTGCTTGAGTATCAAACGACAGCCCTGGCGCAACCACTTTATTACGTAAATCTCGGTCGGTAATTATGCCAACTACTTGGCCATCATCCTCTTCCGGGTCGTCGTTAACGGGCTTATTTATATCTGTAACCAGTACTGATGAAACCGCTTCTTCGCTCATTAATTTAGCAACATCTTGCACCGTAGAAGTGGTTAATACCGTCACTACATCACGATGAATAAGCGACTTTACTTTTGCTGTCGTTAAATCGTTACTGTCGGCTTGCTCAACAATAGCTTGGTGCAAACGTACATTGCCATCGGTTTCAAAGTAATCAGCAAATGCATCAAACTCATCGCAATAACGATTAAACAGTTCAACATTAATGCAGTAAACCAATGTGTCTTCTAGTGCAGTGGCCGGAAAACGCACTTTGCGGTTCATCAATAGGCCCATTTGGCCAAATATTCCACCCACGGCTAAACGATTATAAAGCTCGCCATTACGGCGATACATTTCTACCGAGCCGCTTCTTATAACGTACAAGTCGGCAATATCTTGGCCTAACTGTAAAATCTCTGTTTGCGCTCTAAAGTATGCAACTTCAACTTGTTGCGCCAGCTCGTTAAGCGCTTTAATGGGTAAATCGTTAAAAGGGGGATGCTGTGCTAAAAACTGCGCTATTTCTATTTGTTCGGCTTGCATAGTTGCTTCCTACATAGCGATATTATGATGTGTTTTATACTAATTTAATGCAATTGGTATTACCTAAAGACTAACATTACCAATCTTAGGTTAAAACATATAGTGGATACAAAAAAAGAGTCAATAATGACTCTTTTTAAATTAATTTAATAAAATATTATTTACTACGTTGGGCTTGTTTTTTAGCGTTTTTAGCCTCTTTACGTTGCTGTAAAATAGCTTGTGCTTCATTACCAATGTGGCCTTCGCCACGCGCTTGTGCAAGCTCTATTTGCTTTTGTCGCTCAGCAAAACGTTCTCTCTGCTCATCGCTTACATTATCAATACAATGGTGACACGACACGCCTTCCATATATTCAGCTTTTAACTTTTCGTCTTCGGTGATTGGCATACGACACGCATGACATTGGTCATACGAGCCTTTTTGTAAGTCGTGATTAACCGCTACACGATTATCAAATACAAAACATTCGCCTTCCCACATGGTTTCATCTTTTGGTACTTCTTCAAGGTATTTTAAAATACCGCCTTCAAGATGGTACACTTCATCAAAGCCTTGCTCTTTCATATACGCTGTTGATTTTTCACAGCGGATACCGCCAGTACAAAACATAGCTACTTTTTTATGCTTGCTTGGATCAAGGTTTTCTTTAGCCCACTGCGGAAATTCACGGAATGTTTTGGTGTTAGGATCAACTGCGTTTTGAAAGGTGCCTATTTCAATTTCGTAATCGTTGCGGGTATCTATAAGTATCACTTCTGGGTCTGAAATTAATGCGTTCCATTCATTTGGCTTAACATAACTACCCACTACTTTTAGCGGATCGATGCCCTCAACCCCCATAGTCACAATTTCTTTTTTTAGTTTTACTTTGGTGCGGTAAAATGGGCATTCGTCATCGTAAGATTCTTTAGTAACAATGTTATTAAGGCTTGGCTGTTGTTCAAGCCATTTAAGAAGATTATCTATGCCAGCACGTTTAGCTGAAACCGTACCATTAATACCCTCAGAGGCGATTAGTAAAGTACCGCGAACTTCATTTGCCTCCATTACATCTAGTAATGGTTTTCTAAGCGCTTCAAACTCAGGTAATGCTACAAATTTATACAGTGCACACACTATAAAGTGCTCGCTGGTTAAATTGTCTTTATGAACAGCCGTCATATTTATTCCTATTTTGCTTTTTAATATATACCGAATCGTAAATCCGGCGCATCTTGGGCGCGTATTTTACGCTTTTTGTGATTAAATGCAAAAATTAGCCTTATAATTTGCATTTTACTGTTAGCCATACGCCTCTGTGGGCTATAATGCGCCGATAGAATTAAGATATAACTTGCTCATTTTGGAGAAACACACCTTGCACTTTACTGATCTTGGGATTGATAATCGCCTTGAAACACAACTAGCACATCAAGGGATCACCCAGCCTACCGACATTCAAGCACATGCAGTGCCTACAGCACTTGCAGGGCATGACATTTTCGCCCAGTCTAAAACAGGGTCAGGCAAAACCTTGGCGTTTTTATTACCCGCTGTTCAACGAGTAATGAAACAAAAAGCACTCAGTAAACGCGATCCTCGGGTACTTATTGTTGCTCCAACACGTGAGCTTGCTACGCAAGTATTTACACAACTGCGTTTATTAATCGCAGGTACAAACATTAAAGCCGTAAAAATACTCGGCGGCGAAAATTTTAATGACCAAATTAAAGCGCTTAGAAACGATCCGCAGTTTGTAGTTGCAACACCAGGTCGTCTAGCCGATCACCTTACAAAGCGTACGTTACAATTGAGCGGTCTTGAGCTGCTTATTTTTGATGAAGCAGACCGTATCCTAGATTTAGGCTTTACCGAACAACTTAAAATGATTAATGACTTGGCCGATCATCGCCTGCGCCAAACATTATTGTTTTCGGCTACACTAGATCATGCACAAGTAGATGCACTATCACGCAACTTATTAAAAAAGCCTAAGCAAATAATGCTCAGCGCTGCAAACGAGCAACACTCAGATATTAAACAAAGCTTATATCTTGCTGATCATCTTGATCATAAAGAAGCCTTACTTGAGCACTTTTTGAATCAAGACGATGTTGGCCAATGTATTATATTTACAGCTACCCGTGCAGATACCAGCCGTTTGAGCGAAGCGCTTTGCGCTAAAGGTTTTAAAGCACAGCCATTAGCAGGTGATTTAGCACAAAATAAGCGTCTCGATATTATGGATGCATTTAGCCGCGAAAACTTCAAAATATTAATAACCACAGATGTTGCGTCACGTGGCTTAGATTTACTCAGTGTTACCCATGTTATAAATTTTGATTTACCTAAACACGCTGAAGAATATGTTCACCGAATTGGGCGAACAGGTCGAGCTGGTTTTAAAGGCAGCGCACTGTCGTTAGTAGGCCCTAAAGATTGGCCAAGTTATTTAGCAATTAAAGCATTCTTAAATGATGAATTAAAGTTTGATAGCGTTGATGGTTTAAAAGCTAAATTTAAAGGGATTAAAGAAAAGAAACCAGTTGCAGTTTTAGCCACAGAAAAAACAGTAGCAGCTAAAAAGCCAGTGTTTAAACGCAAAGCTAAGCCTAAAAAACCATCAGCTCCCATTAAAGCCCCTATTAATATTGATGGCGATACTCCTATGCGCCGCAGAAAAAAGCCTGAACAGGAATAATTATGAGTTACCTTGGAACCACACAAACCTTATTTGTAAAAGAAGTTAGTAACGAAGGTGCTTACCTAGACGGCCACGATTTAGGCGAAGTATTTTTACCAAAACAAGAAATAAAACATGAGCTTGAAGCTGGAGATAGCATTAGCGTATTTATATTTTTAGATAATGCTAATTTACCTACAGCAACAATTAAAAAGCCTCATGCACAAGTAGGTGAATATGCCCTACTGCGTGTTAAAGAAATTAATAGTATTGGTGCCTTTTTAGATTGGGGCTTAGAAAAAGATGTACTAGCGCCGTTTAATGAGCAAAAACCGCGTATGCAAGAAGGTCATTCGTATTTAGTGCGTTTGTACCTAGACAATGCCAGTAAGCGTATTTGTGCATCAAATAACTTTAATCGTTTTTTATCTAAAGATGAGCCGCAATACACCCATTTACAAGAAGTCGATTTGATCATAGCGGGTAAAACTGACATTGGTTACAAAGTCCTTATTGAAGAATCTCACTTTGGTGTTATTTTTTACAATATGGTATTTAAAAGCTTATTTGTAGGTCAAAAACTAAAAGGCTTTATTCAAAAAGTGCGTGAAGATGGCAAAATTGACGTTGTATTAGAAAAACCAGGTATGGCTAAAGTTAGTAATCTTGGCGATATTATAATGGAAAAGCTAAAAGAGGAAGGTGGCGTTATTGCTTTAGGTGATAAGTCTGATCCTGAAACAATTAAGAAAATATTTTCGACCAGTAAAGCTAATTATAAAAAGGCAATTGGTGGATTATTTAAACTAGGATTAATAGAAATTGAAGCGAAATCCATTCGCTTAAAATAACAATTTATTATTATGCGTTGAGTGTAGCCTAAGTGCTGCACTTAGCGCTTATAACTAACCTTTCACTACCCAATAATATATTTATACGGCAAAGTACATTGTGTATATTGCTTAGCGTAATTGAGCACTTCTTCTTTATTTTGCAAATTTAATGGCGCTAAACGAAATACTTTATCTTCACATTCTCGTTTAAGGCTATCATGGCTATCTACACATTAGTGTGAAGTTACATGCTGTTGACTTAACCTATCCTCATTTTTATAACAAAGGTGATAAGCGTAATTTTGCAATGTTTGTTTAAAATCGAATATATTTACGGGATATATAGCAACAATATCCGTAACTGTCGTTACTCCATCATACACTTTACTAGAAAAAACATATTTGTTTACTGAAAATCCAGCAACAATAATCACTATAGAACCTAACATTAGTCTCAAAATAAAACCCTTACTGCATTTTGATTTTATTAATGTAACATAAAACAAACATCTCGCAAGGGTTCTGGCAATAAAGTCTGAACTTTTGTTAAATTACTCTATAGATTTATTAACATCTTCCAAAACAGCAACAGGATTGTCTGCTTGAGTAATTGGACGTCCGATCACCAAGTAATCGCTGCCTGCATCTATAGCTTGTTTAGGAGTCATAATGCGTTTCTGATCGCCAGCATCACTCCCTACTGGGCGAATACCAGGCGTTACTAGCTTAAAGCCTGCGCCTAACTCTGCTTTTAATTGTTGTGCTTCTTGAGCAGAGCAAACAACACCATCAAGTCCTGCTTCTTTTGCCAGCTTCGCTAAATAAATAACTTGCTCTTGTGGTGTTTTTTCTACGCCTAAACGCTTTAACTCTGTCTCATCCATACTCGTTAGCACGGTAACAGCAATTAATAATGGGGCTTTATCGCCAAATGGAGCTAGTGCTTGTTTAGCTTTGCTCATCATCTCAAAACCACCACTTGCATGCACATTAACCATCCATACACCCATTTTTGCCGCCGCAGTCACTGCTTTTGCCACTGTGTTAGGAATATCATGAAATTTTAAATCTAAAAATACATCAAAACCTAAATCAATTAACTCTTTTACAAATGCAGGGCCAAAGTAAGTAAACATTTCTTTGCCTACTTTAAGGCGACATGAATCGGGTGATAGCTGTTTTACAAAGTCTAAAGCGGCTTGCTGATCATCGTAATCGAGTGCAATAAGAATTTTTTTTGATTTTTCGAAAGGCATAACTATCCTACTTTATAGCGAAAGTGTTATTTGAAAACTAAAAGATTAAAATCCGTCTAAGCCCTTGCTTGGTACAGTAGTTTCCCAATGCTTACAAGAAGGACAATTCCAATAAATTGTATAACTAGTAAAGCCACAATGCTGACATTGAAAGTCTGGTTTTGTGGCAATATAAGAAGTGACCAGTTTATCTATTTGGTCGAGCACCTCTTTAGTATTTTTATCTTGAGCGCCCATTAGTTGTAATAAAAAACTAAACCCGCGTATGGTTGGTTGGCGCTTTAAGCTATCAGTTAAAAACTCAAAAGCTTGCTCTGTATTACCTTGCTCTAATAAAGCTTGGCAATGTTGTATTTTTATTAGCACTCCACCTTTGTCGAGTAACTCACTGATCAGCTGATGAAATTGATGAGTTAAATTTAGATGCTTATAACAATGTGCTAATTTATCGACAAATAAAGGAGCAAAAAATGTAAATTGGCAAATTAATTCGCGCCAATAGTAAATTGCCTTTACGTAGTCTTCTTTAGTATATGCAGACAAACCAAGTTCATATAAAGGACGTATCGCTTTATGATTCAAACTAATGGCTTTGCGCATTAATGAGGGGTTATTATCACTTAACGCCAGCTCACAGTAAAAGTTAGCTATGGCTTTAAAGTGTTGTTCTTTTGAAAATAATTCACTATGCGCTTCAAACATATTAATCCCTTTTTGCCACTCTCGGGTTTGCGAATATAGAGTGATAATAGGATCTAATGCTTCACTGTGGTCCATTTTAACAAGCCAAACTAAATGCTCTTCGGCACTATCTAATAGCCCAGCCATAACATAATCTTCTGCTAATTCTAAACGACTAGCAGCAGCTTGTTGCTCATTAAGGCTTGGATGTTTTAAAAGGAGTTCGTGAATTTTTATTGCGCGGTCTAGCTCGCCTCTGCGGCGAAACATAGTTGCAAGCGTTGAATAATGTTCAACCGAGTCAGCTGCAACTTCTAGTAAATTAATTAAATGTTCAAGGCCTTGATCTTCTTCCCTGTCGAGTAAAAACTTTAAGCCTTTACTATATTCAGAGGTGATCTGCCGATTAAATTGATGAGCTTGATTTTTAGCACTGTTTTTTCCCATTATCCAGCCGTAACCGGCAGCCACAGGAAGTAGTAAAAATAACAGCTCAATCATAATTATGAGTCTTTATCAGCAGCAGGCTTTTTTTTATTTTGTTCAGGTGCTAACTGTTTTTTTAAACGATAATTTTGCCACTTAAGTTGTGAAAACAATTTAAAGCTTACAAAACAACCAATTACAACACCTAATAAAAAGCAAATACTTATTATAACGGCTAAAGGCAATGTATTGCTGGCTATAATATAGTTTATTTGTACTAATTGTGGATTTTGAGAACCCAATACAAATGCACTGATCAAGCAAAGTGCAACCAGAATAATTTTTAATACCTTAAACAAGTACCCTACTCCAATAAGTTAACTAGGCAATGCTCTCGTTTACACGATCACGTAATTCTTTACCTGGTTTAAAATGTGGTACATGTTTACCATCTAGCTCTACTGTTTCGCCAGTCTTAGGGTTACGACCGGTACGTGGAGCGCGATAATGCAAAGAAAAACTACCAAAACCTCTGATCTCAATACGATCTGAAGAAGATAATGAGCCGGCCATTTGTTCAAGAATTTCTTTTACTGCATTTTCAACATCTTTCACTGGAACGTGTGCGTGTTGCTGTGCAAGTGTTTCTATCAGTTCTGACTTAGTCATAGCATTTCCTTAAAAGAAATAATGGAAGGGCATAAACTGCCCTTCCAATTAAAGACTGATTAATTAGTCTTTTTGTGCATTTGCGAAAGCAGCAGCCATTGCGTTTTCAAACACTGGCTCGTCTTTCTTAAGCTTTTCTATTACTTCTTTCTCTTCAGCTTCGAAAAGAGCTTTAACAGATAAGCTTAAAGTGCGGTTCTTGCGATCAACACCAACATATTTAACTTCAATTTCGTCGCCTACAGAAACAACAGTAGTTGCATCTTCAACGCGCTCTTGAGCGATATCAGCTACACGGATGTAACCTTCAACGCCTTCGATAAGTTCAATAGTTGCGCCTTTAGCATCAACTTCAGTCACTTTACCTTTAACAATAGCACCTTTTTTGTTTGCATCAAGGTAGTTATTGAATGGGTCAGCTTCGATTTGCTTAACACCTAGAGAGATACGTTCGCGCTCTGGGTCAACTTGCAATACGATAGCAGTGATTTCGTCGCCTTTCTTGAATTCACGTACAGCGTCTTCGCCAGGTGTATTCCAAGAAATGTCTGAAAGGTGTACAAGACCATCAATACCACCGTCAAGACCGATAAAGATACCGAAGTCAGTGATTGATTTGATCTTACCAGTAACTTGGTCGCCTTTGTTTTGTAGACGAGCAAATTCCTGCCAAGGATTAGCAATACATTGCTTAAGACCAAGAGAAATACGACGACGTTCTTCGTCGATTTCAAGAACCATAACTTCAACGCTGTCGCCAAGGCTAACAACTTTTGAAGGATGGATGTTCTTGTTAGTCCAATCCATTTCAGAAACGTGAACTAAACCTTCAACGCCTTCTTCGATTTCCACGAAACAGCCGTAATCTGTAAGGTTAGTAACACGACCAGAAAGTTTAGAACCTTCTGGGTAACGACCAGCGATAGCTGCCCATGGATCTTCGCCAAGCTGTTTAAGGCCTAGAGATACACGAGTTTTATCTTTGTCGAATTTAAGAACTTTAACTGCGATTTCGTCGCCAACATTAACGATTTCTGAAGGGTGCTTAACACGCTTCCACGCCATATCAGTAATGTGTAGTAGACCATCAACACCACCAAGGTCAACGAATGCACCGTAGTCAGTAAGGTTCTTAACGATACCTTTAACTTCTTGGCCTTCAACAAGGTTAGCAAGAAGCTCTTCACGTTCTTGTGAGTTTTCAGATTCGATAACTGCACGACGTGAAACAACAACGTTGTTACGTTTTTGATCAAGCTTGATTACTTTAAATTCAAGCTCTTTGCCTTCAAGGTGAGTTGTGTCACGTACTGGACGAACATCAACAAGTGAACCAGGTAGGAAAGCACGGATTGAATCAACTTCAACTGTGAAACCGCCTTTAACTTTACCGTTGATAACACCAGTAACAGTTTCTTGCTCTTCACATGCTTTCTCAAGACGGATCCACGCTTCGTGACGCTTCGCTTTCTCACGAGAAAGGATAGTTTCACCGAAACCGTCTTCAATTGCATCTAGTGCAACATCTACTTCGTCGCCAACAGCAACTTCAAGTTCACCAGCAGCATTTTTGAACTGCTCAGCAGGGATAGCACTTTCTGATTTAAGACCAGCATCTACAAGTACAATGTTGTTCTCGATTGAGATTACTGTACCTTTAACGATAGAGCCTTGCTCTGCTTCAAAACCCTTTAAGCTTTCTTCAAATAACTGCGCAAAATTTTCTGACATACGAATATACGTCTCTATATATTATACCAATAAGCAACCATGCTGCATGGGGTTGTTAAAATAGCACTGGCATCCTGCTGGTGCATAAAATGTGTTTAGCTTCGTTTAGGAAGCCGACCTTCAGAGATAGCCGTATCCAATAAAGTTAATACCTTATCATATACTTGCTGTGCATTAAGCTCGCTAGTATCAAGCTCAATAGCATCCTCTGCAGGCACAAGTGGCGCAACGGCACGATTCATATCGCGATCATCACGCTCTTGAATGTCTTTTAATAGACCACTCAGTGTAACATTAAGACCGCGAGCATTCAACTCAACAAAACGTCGTTTGGCGCGTTCTTGTGCACTGGCGGTTAAAAATATTTTTAGCGGTGCATCTTTAAAAACCACAGTACCCATATCACGACCATCAGCAATTAGACCTCGTTCAGTTCTAAATGCGCGTTGGCGACGTAATAACGCTTCGCGTACGCGAGGTAGTGCTGCTACTTTTGATGCTGCAGCCCCTACTTCTTCGTTACGGATTGTGGTGGTTACATCCTCACCTTCTAAAACAACCTTTGCTGCATTAGTTTGACTATCTACCAAAAACTGCACATCTAAGTTAGCAGCTAAGGGAACTAATGCATCTTCGTTATCTAATGCGATTTGATGGTGAAGTGCCGCTAGAGATAAAACGCGGTAAATTGCGCCACTATCAAGTACATCCCATCCCAACTTTTCGGCTAACAAGCGACAAACAGTTCCTTTACCTGAACCACTTGGGCCATCTACGGTGATCACGGGCATTAATAACGCCTGCATTTAAACCTCCTACAATGCACACCTAAGTAAACCGCAATATTATACGTCAGTTATTTAAATAGATCGCTATTAGTGTGTAACTTTTTATTAATTAACATCAAAAACCTACTCACTAACTGATGCTAATACATTGAAAAATGTCGGAAATGTTTTATAAGTACACTTAGGATCATTAATCGTGATTGGCTTTCCACCTACGGCAACCATAGCAAAACACATGGCAATGCGATGGTCATCGTAAGTATCAATTGCCACATCGTTAAAGTGTTTCGGGGGAGTGATTTCTATAAAATCGTGCCCTTCTACAACTTCTGCGCCCACTTTTCTGAGCTCAGTTGCCATAGCGTGTAGTCGATCGGTTTCTTTTACGCGCCAATTATAAATATTACGAATAGCCGTTGGCCCTTTAGCGAACAGAGCCACAGTGGCTAATGTCATTGCTGCATCAGGTATGGCATTTGCGTCAATATCAACACCGTTTAATTGGCCTTTACGAACAACTAAACGCTCATCATACCAATCTATTTTAGCGCCCACTTGTTCCATTACTTTAGCAAAGCCAATATCGCCTTGCACCGATTTAGCACCGACACCTTTAATTTCAATTTCGCCACCGGCAATTGCAGCTGCAGCTACAAAGTAAGATGCAGAAGACGCATCGCCTTCAACCATAATACGTTCAAGTGACTGGTACTGTTGACCACCTTTTACGGTAAAAGTTGCATAATTACTATGCTCAACTTCTATTCCAAAGCGTGCCATTACATCAAGGGTAATATCAATGTAGGGTTTAGATACTAAAGTGCCTTTAATCGTTATTTTGGTATCACCATTAAACAGTGGTGCAGCCATTAGTAATGCAGTTAAAAATTGACTTGATATACTGCCGTCAATTGCAACTTCACCACCGTTAATTTGCCCACCTATAATTTTAAGCGGTGGGTAATCTTTATTTTTGCTGTAAGTAATATCACCGCCAAGTGCTTGCAGCGCATCGACTAAATGCCCTATTGGGCGCTCTTCCATGCGTGGCTCGCCAATCAGTTCGTACTCACCTGCAACCGCAGCAAGTACAGCGGTTAAAGGACGGTAAGCTGTGCCTGCATTACCTAAAAACAAAGGCTCTCTTGGGGTTTTAAATACCCCACCAACACCTTGTACTGTAGCAACTGTTCGCTCTTGGTTTAAGCTAACGTTAACACCTAATAATTGTAACGCGCCCAACATATGGCGTATATCGTCGCTATCAAGTAAGTTTTCAACAACAGTAGTGCCATTTGCTAATGCCGCTAATAACAATATACGGTTTGATAAGCTTTTTGAACCCGGCAGAGTGACGCTGCCATTAACACGCGAAATAGGTTCTAAGCGTAATTGTTCCATTAGCTATTTTCCTTTGCAAAAGCAGCCATAAAATCAACAAGCGCTTGCACGCCCTCAAGTGGCATTGCGTTGTAAATACTGGCGCGCATTCCACCTACAATTCTATGGCCTTCGAGTGCTAGCAAGCCCGCTTTGTTTGATTGAGCAACAAACTTACTGTTTAAGCTTTCATCATTTAACCAAAAAGGGACGTTCATACGCGAGCGACTATGCTTAGCTACTTTATTAGAATAAAAATCAGAATTATCGATAAAATTATAAAGTAGTTCAGCTTTTGCAATATTTTGTGCTTCCATGGCTTTTACACCACCATTTTGCTCAAGCCATTGGAATACTTCAGCCGCTAAATACCATGCAAATGTTGGTGGCGTATTAAACATACTGCCCTGCTTGGCCTCTAGTGCATAATCTAAAATACCTGGTTTAGGAAGCCCTTCACGTGCTAGTAATGTTTTACGTACGATAACGATTGCAATGCCCGAAGGACCTATATTTTTTTGTGCGCCAGCGTAAATTAAATCAAATTGATTAACGTCAATTTCACGCGATAAAATAGTTGACGACATATCTGCAATAATTGGCGCTGTTGGATGACTCGGTACATCAAAAATCTCTAAGCCATCAACGGTTTCGTTAGGGCAATAGTGAATGTACGACGCATCTGCTGGCAACTGCCAGTCTGCCACTGCTTTAATCGAAAATTGACCATCGGTATCGTTACGAACATCGATAGCAGTAGTTTGGGTAAACTTATTTGCTTCATCCGTTGCACTTTTTGACCATACGCCGTTTTCGCAGTAAACCGCTGATTTATTTTCCTGATGTAAATTTAATGGCACAGCACTAAATTGACCGCGACCGCCACCATGCATAAACAGCACTTCAAATTCATCGCTAATATTCATTAAACGACGCAGGCTCGCTTCACATTTTTTAGTGAGCGCTAAAAACTCTTTACTACGGTGACTCATTTCCATCACCGATACACCCAAACCTTGCCAATCTATAAATTCTTGTTGTGCTTTTTTCATTACTGCTGGCGGTAACATGGCCGGCCCCGCACAAAAATTATACTTACTCATTACCTTTTCCTCATTCCAGTAATTAAAAAATTAAACACCCAATTACCATTCAATCAAGTTATACACATTAAATTAAAGCTGTGATCATTAAGTGGGCTGTAGCCTCACTCATAGTATTAAAGCCTTCATTACCTATAAGGCTGCATTAATGCAGCAAACAGAGCAATATAAAACAATTACTGAGAACAACTATATATATAAATTAACGTCTTTCAATTGAGTCTTTTTGCTATTGTAAAAATTATTTTATTGCGCAGTATTATTAATATTAATTTTATTCAACACCATTAAAAAAAGCGGCCAAGGCCGCTTTTTTAATCTCAATTATTCTGAAGGAGGATTATCATCCGCTACTTCATCAATAACCGTATCAACTGTTTCGACGTCTTCGATATCAATTAAGTCACTTTCGGTGACTTCAATCTCTTCTATACGTTGTAAACCAACTACTTGCTCTTCGTCAATAGTTCTGATCAAAATAACACCTTGCGTGTTACGTCCAACCGTAGAAACTTCATTAACGCGAGTTCGTACTAAGGTACCACGATTTGAAATAATCATTATTTCATCGTTATCGTCAACTTGTACAGCACCTACAACCGCACCATTACGCTCACTTACTTTAATAGACACTACACCTTGAGTCGCACGACTCTTCGCTGGGTAGTCTTCAAGTAAAGTACGTTTACCGTAGCCGTTTTCAGTCACGGTTAAAATAGCACCATCTGTTTTAGGCACAATTAACGATACTACGCGTTGTCCTTCAGGCATTTTAATACCACGAACACCTGTAGCTGTACGGCCCATAGGACGAACACCTTTGAAGCGAATCTCAGGGTTACCTTCTTCGTCTAGTACTGGGTTACCGTTTTCATCAACAACCGTTGTTTCTTCTGCTTCTTTAAAGCGTACTACTTTACCTGCATCGGTAAACAACATAATTTCGTTGCTGCCATCGGTAACATCAACACCAATTAGGCTATCGCCTTCATTTAGGTTAACCGCAATAATACCGCTTGCACGTTGACGACTGTATGCCGTTAGTGGTGTTTTCTTCACTGTACCAAATGCGGTTGCCATAAAGATGTATTTATCTTCTGCATACTCGCGTACTGGTAATATAGCGGTAATACGTTCATCTGCCTCAAGTGGTAATAAGTTAACAATTGGTTTGCCGCGCGCTGCACGACTTGCAAGTGGTAACTGATACACTTTAAGCCAATATAAACGACCAGCCGTTGAGAAACACAATATAGTATCGTGCGTATTAGCAACTAATAAACGTTCAATGAAATCTTCATCTTTCATCTTCGTTGCCGATTTACCTTTACCACCACGACGCTGCGCTTCGTAATCAGACAGAGCCTGATACTTAACATAACCTTCGTGAGAAAGCGTTACTACTACGTTTTCTTCGGTAATTAAATCTTCAAGGCTGATATCGTGTGCTGCGGCATTTATTTCAGTACGACGCTCATCACCATATTGCGCTTTAATTTCAACTAACTCATCGCGAATAACTTCCATTAAACGCTCTGGTGTTGCCAAAATATGTAAAAGCTCAGCAATTAAATCTAATAACGATTGGTATTCAGTTAGAATCTTTTCGTGTTCTAAACCCGTTAGCTTATGTAAGCGTAAATCTAGGATTGCTTGAGCTTGTTGCTCAGAAATAAAGTATTGACCATCGCGAATACCTAACTCAGCAGCTAACCAATCTGGGCGGGCAACGTTGTCTTCGCCTGCTTTATCAAGCATGGCTTTTACGTTACCTAATTCCCACGAACGCGCTGTTAAAGCAACTTTTGCTTCAGCAGGTGTTGGTGAATTACGAATAAGCTCAATAATTGGGTCGATGTTTGCCAGTGCAATTGCTAAACCTTCTAGCATATGTGCACGGTCACGCGCTTTGCGTAAATCAAAAACAGTACGACGAGTTACTACTTCACGGCGATGAATAATAAACTCTTCAAGCATTTCTTTTAAATTAAAGCACTTAGGCTGGTTGTTAATTAACGCAACCATATTCATACCAAACACAGTTTGTAACTGCGTTTGCGCATATAAATTATTTAAAATAACTTCGCCTACGTCACCACGTTTAATCTCAATAACGATACGCATACCGTCTTTATCTGATTCATCACGTAGCGCACTAATACCTTCAATTTTTTTATCTTTAACCAGCTCGGCAATTTTTTCAATTAGGCGCGCTTTGTTAACTTGATAAGGTATTTCGTGAACAATGATAGTTTCACGATGCGTTTTTTCATCTACTTCTATTTCAGCGCGGGCACGCATGTACACTTTACCACGGCCAGTTAAATAGGCTTGCTCTATGCCTTTTTTACCGTTGATAATTGCAGCAGTTGGAAAATCTGGGCCCGGGATATAATCCATTAACTCTAAAATAGATAATTCAGGGTTTTGAATGAGTGCTAAACAGCCATTTACCACTTCAGTTAAGTTATGAGGTGGAATGTTTGTTGCCATACCTACCGCAATACCCGATGAACCGTTTACTAATAAGTTAGGAACTCTGGTTGGTAAAACGTCAGGGATTTGCTCAGTGCCGTCGTAGTTAGGAACGAAATCAACCGTTTCTTTTTCAAGATCGGCTAATAATTCATGCGACATTTTTGCCATACGTACTTCTGTATAACGCATTGCCGCTGCTGAATCACCATCAACCGAACCGAAGTTACCTTGACCATCTACTAGCATATAACGCAGTGAGAATGGCTGTGCCATACGTACTATAGTGTCGTAAACAGCACTATCGCCGTGTGGGTGGTATTTACCGATTACGTCACCGACAACACGTGCCGATTTTTTGTAAGGCTTGTTCCAATCATTACTAAGCTCGTTCATTGCAAACAAAACGCGGCGGTGAACAGGTTTTAAGCCATCACGCACGTCTGGTAATGCACGTCCTACAATTACGCTCATTGCGTAATCTAAGTAGGAGTTTTTTAACTCGTCTTCAATATTGACTGGCAGAATGCCATGGGCGAGATCAGTCATTGATATCACATTCCTTCAGTATCAGCTCTTAAACACCCACTATTAGGTATCAAGAGAATTTGTTATTATTGCTAAAGAAACATGCTACCACAATTTATTTAGATTTACAGGCGCAAAACTTTGCGATTTACCAATTTAGCCCTATATAATGCCCCCAGATTGACGAGGAAGTATTTTATGACCGAACATCAAAATGTAGATCACGCAGAAATTGCAAAATTTGAGGCCATCGCAGAGCGGTGGTGGGATTTAGACGGGGAATTTAAACCGCTTCACGAAATAAACCCCTTACGTTTAGACTTTATAGCCAATAAAACTGGCGGTCTATTTGACAAAGAAACACTAGACGTAGGTTGTGGCGGCGGTATTTTAAGCCAAAGCATGGCGCGCATGGGGGCAAAGGTAACCGGCATAGATATGGGCCAAGAGCCTTTAACTGTTGCCAAATTACACAGCCTAGAGACAGGCGTACATGTAGAGTATATTAAAGTACCTGCTGAACAATATGCATCCGAGCACCCTGCTCGCTTTGATGTAGTAACCTGTATGGAAATGCTGGAGCATGTACCCGATCCGGCTTCTATTATTCATGCTGTTGCAGAGCTTGCAAAACCCGGTGCTGATGTGTTTTTTTCAACACTTAATAAAACCCCTAAAGCCTATTTGTACGCCATTATTGGTGCAGAAAAGTTATTGAAAATGGTGCCTGAAGGCACTCACGATCACAAAAAGTTTATTAAACCAGCACAGTTAATTGCCTGGGCTGAACAAGCGGGTTTAAAAGTGCGCGCCAGTGCTGGGTTATCTTATAATCCATTATCTAAGCAGTACTCGCTTAATACCGACGTAAGCGTAAATTATATTCTGCATTTTGAGAAGTTAGCGTAATGGTCAGCTCTCAATCAACGTCACCTACTATAGAGTACGATGCTTTTTTATTTGACTTAGATGGCACTTTACTCGATACCGCTGATGACTTAGGTACAGCTTTAAATACCGTACTGCGTTCGCAGCAATTAGATACAGTAAGTCGTGAGGTATATCGCGCTGCTGCATCTAATGGCGCAGCAGCCTTGTTAGAGGTCGGTTTTAAAGATAAATGGGGTGAGCAACCGCAAGCACAACTCGTTAAGCAATTAATTGATGCCTACGCGGCTAACATAGCCAAACACACCAGGTGCTTTGCTGGTATTGAGCCACTACTTATCGAACTGGAGCGAAAAAACATCAAATGGGGGATCATGACTAACAAACCCGGATTTTTAACCGCCCCTTTAGTAGCCGCGATCCCTGCTTTAAAAAATGCCTGCGTGGTTATCAGTGGCGATACTTTAGCTGAAGCTAAACCTTCGCCTTTACCTTTACTACATTGTGCCAAGCTAATGGGCGTTGCGCCTAATCGTTGCTTGTACATTGGCGATGCTTTGCGTGACATTCAAGCAGGTAAAGCGGCAGGTATGCACACCGCAACCGCACTTTGGGGTTACGTGCCTAACTTAACCGAAGTTTTGAGCTGGCAGGCCGATTTTAATTGGCAAAGCCCTATTGAAGGTTTTAACCATATATAGTGCTATGTTAATTATTAAACACTATATATTGTGATTGTGTTAGTTTTCACACAAAGCCTGCTGATAAAAAAAGCAGTCAAAATATATTTTTAAAAAGCGTAAATTTAGTAGATCCTTAGTTGATTTTTGTAAATTTCAACTTAACCGAATGTTCGAAGGTTAATGCTTACTAACACAAATGTGTTATCCCGACGTTATCCACAATTAGGGGCAATTCTGTCCCTTGCAAAACAACGCGGACCACACTATCTTGTGATCTCTAATTTGAACAACACCAGATATTGTGGCTAAATGTTATTCAATAAAATCGCCTGAATTGGTGTAAACAATAATAAATGAATAGATACTCTGTTATTTTGGAGTATTAATCATTGGTCAAAATACTTAATTTCCAAGGAATACAGGCAAAACTATGAACCAACAGTTATCTGTAAGCAAACGTGACGGCCGTAAAGAGCCACTTGATCTTGACAAGATCCATCGCGTTATTGAATGGGCCGCCGAAGGGTTAAATAACGTTTCGGTTTCGCAAGTTGAATTAAAATCACACATTCAATTTTACGACGGTATTCGTACTAAAGATATTCACGAAACCATCATTAAAGCTGCAGCCGATCAGATTTCAAAAGAATCTCCTGATTATCAGTATTTGTCAGCACGTTTAGCTGTATTCCATTTACGTAAAAAAGCGTATGGCCAATTTGAGCCACCACGTTTATTTGATCATGTAACAAAAATGGTTGGCGACAAACGCTACGACGCTCACCTACTGGTAGATTACACCGAGCAAGAGCTTGACGAATTAGACGAATACCTAGATCACAGCCGTGACCTTAACTTTAGTTATGCTGCGGTTAAACAGCTTGAAGGTAAATACTTAGTTCAAAACCGTGTAACCGGTGAGATTTATGAAAGCGCGCAGTTTTTATATATTTTAGTCGCAGCTAGCTTGTTTGCTGACTACCCTCGCGATACACGGATTGCGTATATAAAACGTTTTTACGATGCGATTTCATTGTTTAAAATTTCACTGCCTACGCCAATTATGGCAGGTGTTCGTACGCCAACACGCCAGTTTAGCTCGTGTGTATTAATTGAATGTGGTGACAGCCTTGATTCAATTAACGCCACCTCGTCTGCAATTGTTAAATACGTATCGCAACGTGCCGGCATTGGCATTAACGCAGGTCGCATTCGTGCACTGGGTAGCCACATTCGCAATGGCGAAGCGTACCATACGGGTTGTATTCCTTTTTATAAGCACTTTCAAACAGCGGTTAAAAGCTGTTCGCAAGGCGGTGTACGTGGCGGCGCAGCAACCTTGTTCTACCCGCTTTGGCATTTAGAAGTAGAAAACCTGTTAGTACTTAAAAATAACCGCGGGGTTGATGACAACCGCGTGCGTCATTTAGATTACGGCGTACAGTTTAATAAACTAATGTACTCGCGTTTAATTAAAGACGACTACATTACCTTGTTTAGCCCCTCTGATGTGCCAGGCCTTTACGATGCATTTTTTGAAGACCAAGACGAGTTTGACGCGCTTTACGTAAAATACGAGCAAGACGAATCAATTCGTAAAAAACGCATTAAAGCTATTGAACTGTTCTCAATGTTTGCGCAAGAACGTGCAAGTACCGGTCGTATTTACTTACAAAACGTTGACCACTGTAATACGCACAGCCCGTTCATTGCTAAAGTGGCACCTATTCGCCAATCTAATTTATGTTTAGAAATTGCATTACCAACTAAGCCGTTGGATAACGTAAACGACGAAGAAGGCGAAATTGCGCTATGTACACTCTCTGCATTTAACTTAGGGGCTATTGAGTCACTAGATGAACTTGAAGAATTGGCTGAGCTTGCTGTACGCGCTTTAGATAACTTACTTGATTTTCAAGACTACCCAGTACCGGCTGCAAAAAATGCCACTATGGGTCGTCGTACTCTAGGAATAGGCGTAATTAACTACGCATACTACCTAGCTAAAAACGGTAAGCGTTATTCAGATGGCAGCGCAAATGCACTAACGCACAAAACATTTGAAGCGATTCAATACTACTTAATGAAAGCATCAAACGAGCTTGCTAAAGAGCGTGGTGCATGTCCTAAGTTTAACGAAACAACCTACTCTCAAGGTATAATGCCAACAGATACGTACAAGCGAGATCTTGACAAAATTTGTGATGAGCCACTACACCTTGATTGGGATGCATTACGTGCCAGCATTAAAGAGCACGGTATGCGTAACTCAACAGTAAGTGCGCTAATGCCATCAGAAACATCGTCGCAAATTTCTAACGCAACAAACGGTATTGAGCCACCACGTGGTCATATTAGCGTTAAAGCAAGTAAAGACGGTATTTTAAAGCAAGTTGTACCTGAATATGAACGTTTAAAAGATAACTACGAGTTACTGTGGGATATTCCTTCAAACGATGGTTACTTACAACTTGTGGGTATAATGCAAAAATTTATTGACCAGTCTATTTCGGCCAATACAAATTATGATCCTGGTAAGTTTGAAGGCGGTCGCGTACCGATGAAAGTCTTATTAAAAGATTTGCTTAGCGCCTACAAACTGGGTGTTAAAACCTTGTACTATCACAATACCCGCGATGGTGCATCTGATGCACAAGAAGATACACCGGATCTTGAAGATGATGATTGCGCAGGCGGCGCGTGTAAAATTTAATTTTTGAGTTTTTATTTTAAGCGGGCACTAAGCCCGCTTTATTCTGATAGTTTTTTGAGTGATAAACATGTCTTATACTACCTTTAGTCGTAAACATAATAACCAAATGGAAGAGCCAATGTTTTTTGGCCAAACCGTTAACGTATCTCGTTATGATCAACAAAAATACCCTATTTTTGAAAAACTAATTGAAAAGCAGCTTTCGTTTTTTTGGCGCCCAGAAGAAGTAGACGTAAGCAAAGACCGCTTAGACTTTCAAGCATTACCTGATCATGAAAAGCATATATTTTTAAGTAACTTAAAATATCAAACATTGCTTGATAGCGTACAAGGGCGTTCACCAAACGTGGCCCTACTACCTATTGTATCGCTACCAGAGTTAGAAACATGGATAGAAACGTGGGCGTTTAGTGAAACGATTCATAGCCGCTCGTACACGCATATTATTCGTAATGTTACCCAAGCACCTGAACTTATTTTTGATGACATAGTTAGCAATGACAAAATTAGTGAACGTGCCGATGCGGTAACAAAATACTACGATGATTTAATTAACTCAGTGTCGCTTTACAATTTATACGGTGAAGGCAAACATGAGATTAACGGTAAATCTGTTGTTGTTAATTTATTTGAGCTGAAAAAGAAACTTTACCTGGCAATGATGTCGGTAAATATTTTAGAAGCGATTCGTTTTTATGTCAGCTTTGCCTGCTCGTTTGCGTTTGCTGAGCGTGAATTGATGGAAGGTAACGCTAAAATAATCAAGCTTATTGCCCGCGATGAAGCGCTACATTTATCTGGCACTCAGCATATTTTAAATATTATGCAAGACGGTAAAGACGATCCAGAAATGGCGATTGTTGCCGCGCAGTGCCGCGACGAAGCAATTAAAATGTTTGTGGACGCTGCAGAGCAAGAAAAAGAATGGGCCGAGTACTTATTCAAAGATGGCTCAATGATTGGCTTAAATAAACACATTTTATGTCAGTACGTTGAATACATTACCAACGCTCGAATGACAGCCATTGGTTTTCCTGCACAGTTTAAAAACAACAGTAATCCTATCCCATGGATAAACTCTTGGTTGGTGTCAGATAACGTGCAAGTAGCACCACAAGAAGCTGAAATTAGCTCCTACCTTGTTGGTCAAATAGACTCGCAAGTTGATGCCTCTGAATTTGGTGACTTTGATTTATAATGACTGATCGACCTACTGCAAGCATTACGCTTGCAGATAACAGCCAGTGCATAGAATTTAGCACTGGCTGCCCTTCTGTTTTACACTGCCTAGAATCTCAACAGATAGAAGTGGCCTTTCAATGCCGCGAAGGCTATTGCGGTGCCTGTAGAGCGACTTTAGTGTCAGGTAAAGTTGATTATAATGAAGAGCCTCTAGCGTTTGTACGCGACGGCGAAATACTGTTGTGCTGCTGCAAACCTAATGGCGACATACATATTAAACTTTAACTTCATTTAAACCAAACAGTCTAAAAATCACTCTCTAATCAGTTTTAAGTACTTTTAAACCACTTAGTTTAAAAGTACTTTTTAGCCCTTTATAAAAAGCATATTCATAAACCAAATTAATTAACCTTTATAAATTGTTAACAATCAAAGCCTTGCAGATTTCCCTGCTAATTAATTACTAAAATCGATAAGGTTATACTATAACATCATTGAACCGTCGCTTTTGTAGTGTTATATTATATCACAACATAACAACCACGAACTTAAAGACTCATGACTAAGCTAACATTAATTTCTTCTGCAATTTTTTCTGTTTTATGCTCTCACTCTGCACTTGCTGCTACTGTTAATGGCAAAGTAACAGATGAAAAAAATCAACCTATTGAAAACGCCACTATTCATGTACACGGTAAATCTCAAAGCGTTAAAACTAACAAGCTTGGCGAGTTTGCCATTGAGCTTGATGCGAGCGGCCAGCTGCATATTAGCAAAGATAACTATAGCGATTCACGCATTACGGTAACCGAGTCATCAAACAATATTGCAATTGCTTTAAAGCCAACCTCTATTGAAACTGTAGTTGTGTTTGCATCAGCCTTGCACAAAAGTAGCTTAGAAATGATTTCTCCGGTAAATGTACTCTCTGGTGATGAGCTAAGAAACAAGTCAAAGCCAACGCTTGGCGAAACCCTAAAAGGCTTACCGGGAGTTAACGCGAGTTATTTTGGCCCTGTTTCATCAAGCCCAATTATTCGTGGCTTAGATGGCCCTCGGGTTAAAATTATGCAAAATGGCTTAGACAGCAGTGATGCATCGCGTATTGGCCCTGATCATGCTACTTCTAGCGACAGCTTAGCTGCTGAACAAATAGAAGTACTACGTGGCCCAAGTACCCTACTGTATGGCTCTGGTGCTATTGGTGGTGTGGTAAACGTAGTTGATAACCGCATTCCTACGAGTAATATAGATGAATTAACCGGTGCAGTAGAATACAGTCACGATTCGGTATCCAACGCGAATACCTACGCTGCAAAGTTAGAGACGGGTTATAATAATTTTAACTTTCATTTTGATGGCACTAAACGCAGCGGCGATGACTATCAAACACCACGATTTAACCAGCTTCACGAAGATGGTGATGTTGAAAGTAAAGATTCTGTAGAAAACACCTTTATCGACAGTGAAACCGTTAACTTTGGTACTAGCTACGTAGGTGAGCATTTAACGGTTGGGTTTTCTTACGGTAAAATAAAAACGGATTATGGTATTCCAGGTCATGAGCATGATCACGGACATGAACACGATCATGCAGCCGACGGCGATGCCCATAGTGATGAAGCACATGAAGAAACACCTGTTTTTGCCCAGTTAGAGCAAGATCGCTGGCAAGGTCTATTAAGCTATGCGCTACATAATAATTGGATTGAAACCATTAATTTGCGCTTAGGCTATACAGATTACTTACACAGTGAAATTGAAAATGGTGAAATAGGCACTACATTTAAAAACAAAACCACTGAAGCACGCTTAAACATAGAACATAAATTAGCTGATTGGCACGGCATGGTGGGTTATCACTACAGTGATTCTGATTATGATGCCAACGGCGAAGAAGCATTTACGCCAGCCAGTGTAACGACCACTAATGCTTTATATTTATTAGAAGAACGTGAGTTTGGTGATGTAACTATTGAGTTAGGTGCGCGAGTTGAAGACTATAAAATAAAAAGCCAAATAGCAACGCATCAGCATAGCCATGATGACACGCAAACAAGCAATGCTGAAGTACTTGACTACACTAAAAGCTTTACTAACCTTAGCGCTTCAATGGGTGCTATTTGGCAATATACCCCTGGATATAGTATGGCAATGAGTCTTTCACACTCAGAACGTGCCCCGCTCTCTGCAGAGCTATTATCTAATGGCTTACACATTGCAACTGGTACCTATGAGCTTGGCCTAGGCTATCATATTGAAGACGGTGAAGCGCATTTTGAACCCGAGAATATCAAACAAGAAACCTCAACCAATATTGATTTAGGTTTTAGACGCTTTAGCGGTGACTTTGGTTACTCTGTAAACTTTTTTTATAATGATATTAAAAACTTTTACTTTCAAGAAAATACTGGCTTAGTATTTGATGAAGAACATGGTTTAGAAGCGGCTGATAACGGCCACGACCATGGTGTGGCGGTGTATCAGTTTACCAGTAAAGACGCTGAGCTGTATGGCTTAGAGTTTGATGCGCATTATAAAGTTAACGCAAGCACCTTGGTTAAAGTATTTGGTGACTCTACGCGAGCAAAACTCAAGCAAGACGATGAAAACTTACCTCGTATCCCTGCTAATAAATTAGGCTCTGAGTTGCAATACAACTTAGGTAATTGGCAATTCGCATTAACCGGTACCCATTATTTTTCACAAACCGATATTACCGCCTATGAGACTAAAACCGATGGTTATACTTTATTTGATGCACAAGCTAACTATCAGCTAGATTTAGGTAACCTTGATACACAACTGTACATCAACGTTGATAATATTACTGATGAGCTTGGCTTTGTACATAGCTCATTTATTAAAGACACCGCCCCATTACCAGGTAGAAACTTCCGCTTTGGTATTCGCGGCTACTTTTAACAATATACTTTAATTACCGCTAATCATTAATAAGCCCCTTGCTATGCTGGGGCGTATTTATTGCTTGCTAAAGTGCAGTGTTTTATATCCTCTTTATACATATCTCACTTTAAATACTTTTCACAAAAAGAAAAGAAGAAGCATAAATGAGCAGATAAAAAGTTAAATATACCGGTAAGACACAAAAAAACCGCATTCAATTTAATGAATGCGGTTTTTTATTTATTGCTTAAGAATACTTAAGCAATAATTTCGTGTAACTCAACATCAAATACTAGTGTTGAGTAAGGTGCGATTGCAGCACCGGCACCACGTTCACCATAAGCAAGGTCATGAGGAACGTAAAGACGCCATTTAGTACCCGCTGGCATCATTTGTAATGCTTCAGTCCAGCCTTTGATCACGCCACCTACTGGGAATTCAGCAGGTTGACCGCGCTCGTATGAGCTATCAAAAACAGTACCGTTAATTAATGTACCGTGGTAATCAACACGTACTGTAGACTCAGCTGTTGGCTTGTCGCCTTCACCTGTAGTAATTACTTCGTATTGAAGACCTGATTCAGTCACTGTGATTTCAGGACGTTTTGCATTTTCTTCTAGAAATGCAATGCCTTCAGCAGCAAGTACTTGTGATTCTTGCTCGCGACGAGCTTGAATTTCTTCATTGATTTTTTCAAAAGCAGCTTGGATCTCAGGGATCTCAACTTGAAAAGCGCTACCTGCGTACGCATCTTTCATGCCTTCAAACACTGAATTTAGGTTTAAGCCTTCAAAAGGATTAGACTTAAGTTGCTCACCCATTTGTAAGCCAATACCGTAACTTGCTTTTTCAGCATCTGTAGTAAAATTATCTGACATAATGTGTTTTTCACGTTTTGTTAGTTAAAAGACGCGACTATGCTATCACAAAATAAACCCGCTTTGGGGCTAGTTTTTGCTGTGTTTTACTTTAATTAGGCCAACAATATAGGTACTCACTGGTAAACTGCATAAAATTCCAGCAAGTAGCGCTAAAGTGAGTAATCCACTAGCACCAAATAATAAAAATGGAATTACCACAAGCCCAACTAAACCTATAAATACTGAGCCAATAACTGGCCAAAATTTATCGTATTTAGTAATTAAATGAGCCACTAAAATATTAAAACCGAGGGCATAAACAAAGGCGGTAATAACAGGGTTATTTGGTTGCGCATCAAGTGCCATTTTGACTAATAAACTTATTGCACTTTGATAACAATAAGCAAACACAATCCATAATAAAACGTGTTTAATTAATTGCTGTGAGGTTGAAAGGTTAGTTGATTTTGACATACAAGTTCCACAAAGCAAAAAACCGCCAATAAGGCGGTTTTTTTAAATAATGGTGGAGAGATAGGGATTTGAACCCTAGATGGGCTATAAACCCATGCCGGTTTTCAAGACCGGTGCATTCGACCACTCTGCCATCTCTCCGCACGGCGCGAATAATAGGGGTAAATGACAAACTTGTAAAGGCTTAAAAGCATAAAATCGTTAAAAATAATTTTATGCTTAAAATTAAAGCAATCTATTAAAATACCAACGGTTATTAATTTAGCGACTGCTAAATTTAACAAAGGAGTTTATTTTAGTAATATTGCTTTGGCCTGCGTGCAATCCAAGAACAAAGCAAACACACAAATAAACTTAAAGTTAAAAATGTTGCACTTTGAAATATTAAATCAAATCGATTTAAATCATCACTAGGCACTACTACAACCAAAAATGCAGGCAATACGGTGAGTAATAACACATAACAACATATTTTAAATGCACGACCAAAGTCATAGCGTTTAGATTGTTGCATCCACCAGGTTAAAACAACTAACACCCCCATTGATGAGGCAACAATAAAATGTGCTTTACTGGTACTCATTGCAACATAAAGGGTTATAAAAGCACCTATGGCGCCCCAAAAAGACCAGGCTAGCCAACTTTCTTTTTCACGTAAAAATAAATTTCCCATTAATTTCGTCTTCTTTATCTTTGTTTTTATTAAGACTTTCCATACTTTATCAAAAAACAATCGATTAAAAAACAAACTGCAGAAGGAGTTTTATAGATTACGCATCCTAGCACTTCTCACAGCTAAACTACTTAACCTGAACTCTGGTTAAGGTATTTACTAACACATTTAATAATAATGATATTTAAACTTATTTTCTCTAGCGTTGAAAATAGCTGCTAGAGATAGATTTATTATCAAGAGTTCTGGTTACTTACACATCCACTCTAACATACAAGCGTTAATGGTGTATGAGTATAAGTAGGGCAAAAAGTTCATCTTATTTTATAAGTAGCTGAAAAAATCAACAGCTTTATGACGAGGCGACTTTTTACAATCAACAGCCGGTGTGCCTAAATACAAATAGCCCACTATTTCGTCTTGCTCATTTAATTTTAATGCCTGTTTAACTGCAGGGCTTTGCGCAAAAAAACCAGTTCGCCAAATACCACTAAGCCCTTGTACAAAAGCCGCTTGTTGCATAGCAAATACGCTACACCCTGCGCTTTGTATTTGCTCAATTCGCGGTACTTTTGGGTGTTCTTGATACTTTGCTATAGCAATAATAATCATAGGCGCGCGCAACGGGTGCTCTTTAGTGCGCTCAATCATTTTTTCGGCTTGTTGCTCTGCAATTGCACTTTGCTGAAAAATGTCGCCTAATTTATGGCGCGCATCACCCTCTACAACAATAAATTGCCAAGGTGCAATACAACCATGGTCGGGAACACGTAGCGCGGCTTGCTGGATCACCGCGAGTTGTTCTTCATTTGGGCCTGGCTCTGTTAATTTGGCGTCAGATTGACGGGTCAATAATAATTCAATCGCGTTCATAACCATCTCTCAAAATAAAAGCTAGCATAGCATTGATTTAACATAGAAAAATAAAGCGCTGTAATATCAGTGCTTATTTTAGCGAGAATAATAGATAAACAGCCTAAGCTGTATATTAACAGGCGGGATAAACTTATACCCCGCCTAAATAGCGGGGTATAGTATGCAGTAGCCAATTGGTTATAACAAGTTAGACTAGCCTATTGGCTAAGCCAAAATGTTATATTTCTCTGGCAATTTGCAGCGCTTCATAAATAGCACGTTTAGCATCAATTGCGGTGGCAAGCTTAGCGCCCCCAATAACATGCACTTTGGCGTTGTCGCTTTGCTTTGCCAATACTTCATTATTAGAAACCTGACCAATACAGGCAATCACAGTATCTACTGCTAATACTTGCTTATCTCCTGCAACCGTAATGGTTAAACCATTTTTATCAAAACTATGATACTGACAATCAGCAATTTGTTTAACGCTATGTTGTTTAGCTACTTGGCGATGGATCCAGCCTGTTGTTTTACCCAAATCACTACCAAAGCGACCTGCACTGCGTTTTAGCATGTACAGTTGGCGATCATCTTTATGGGGTTTAGGTTCGCACTCAATACCCCACTGGCTTTTAAAGTCACTAATACTTTGCGACTTTTGCTCGCTTAAAAAAGCCACCATATCAAACCCGATTCCACCGGCGCCTAATATAGCAATTGACTTACCTAACTCTACTTCACCACGAATAACTTCATCGTAGGCAAATACGCGTTTACCATCACTGCATTCAATACTTGCCTCACGCGGCCTTACCCCTGTGGCAAATACAATGTCATCATAGTGTGCAAGCATGCTGTCGTCGTATGCTTTACCTAACTCAACCGTTACGTTTAAACGTTCAAGCTCATTAGTGTAATACGCTAAGGTATGATTAAAGTCTTCTTTACCAGGTATTTGCATGGCTAAATTGAATTGCCCACCCATTTGCATTTTTTGATCTATCAGCGTTACCGTATGGCCTTTTTCTGCCAAATAACAACTTGATGATAAACCCGCAGGCCCTGCACCAACTACTAATACCTTTTTAGCTTTAGTAATTTTTTCTAGTGGGTAGTCGAGTTCAAAAGCAGCTTGTGGGTTAACTAAACAAGTAGCACGCTTGCCTTTAAATACGTGATCCAGACACCCTTGGTTACACCCTATACAAATATTAATATGCTTTGATAACTGATTATTATATTTATTAAAAAACTCCGGATCAGCCAGTAATGGCCGCGCCATCGAAATTAAGTCGGCATCGCCTGCGTTTAGTATTTCGTTAGCTATTTCTGGGGTGTTAATACGGTTTACCGCGATAACGGGTACTTTAATTACATCTTTTAACCGTTTTGATGCTTCTTTAAACGCCCCAGGCGGAACCATACTTGCAATTGTAGGAATGCGCGCTTCGTGCCACCCTATTCCTGTATTAAAAATATCAACACCCGCTTTTTCAAGTTCAAGCGCTTGAATAGTTACTTCTTCAGGGGTAGAACCATTAGGAATTAAATCCATTACCGACAGTCTAAAAATAATTAAAAACTGCTCCGATACCTTAGCCCTAACCGCTTTAACTATTTCAACGGCTAAACGCATTCTATTTTCTAAACTGCCACCAAACTCATCATTTCGTTTATTCGTATGCGGTGCCATAAACTCATTAATTAAATACCCTTCAGAGCCCATTACTTCTACGCCATCGTAGCCTGCTTTTTCAGCCATGTAGGCTGAATGTGCAAAGTCTTTAATAGTTTTTTTAATTGAGCTTAACGACATTGCCTTTGGCTTATAAGGACTTATAGGTGCTTTAATTGCGCTCGGAGCTTGATTAAAAGGGTGATACGCATAACGCCCGGCATGAAGTAGTTGCAAACATATTTTACCACCATGCTTGTGTACTGCATTGGTGTAAGCACGATGTTTAAAAACATCGTAATAGCTATTAAAGGATGACGAAATAGGCGTTAATTTACCGCGCAAATTTGGGCTATAGCCCCCGGTAATTAACATGGCAGTACCACCTTTAGCACGTGCTTCGTAAAAAGCACGTAGGCGTTTGCGGTTATGCCAACCTTCTTCAAGACCGGTGTGCATTGAGCCCATTACTAAGCGGTTACGTAATTGTGTGTGTTTTAATTGTAATTGTTGTTCTAACATCCTGTGCCCCATTAACTGGTCTAACCTGTGTGCATTGATCAATTCTGCTTTAATACCGACCAATAAGCAATATCTGAACTTAGTATTTTAATAAACTGTTGCACATTAGGCTAACAATACCCATTTTTCGGCTATTACAAGCCTACTTTTTTAATTTCAAAAAGTGCAACTGAAGTTTATATTGATAAAAATGTGAATAGCAACAGTGGCATAATTAGCTTTATAAATACTTCGTTACGATTTAGCAGTTAAATTTATTTATATTCTGAGCTAAGATGCTTGTAATGTATTAGTTGTACCAAATTAAGGATCTATTTTGATTGCAAAAGTATTTAAAGGTATTTGGACTGGGATAAATTTTTCTCGTCGTTTAATACTCAACATTTTATTTTTATTACTGGTTATTGTTTTTATTGTGTCTCTTTCAAGTGACGGCGATAAAATAATTGTAGAAAATGGCTCAGTACTTAGACTAAACCTTAACGGCCCTATTGTTGAAGAAAAAACCTATATAGATCCTATTGAAGCAGCAATTAGTGATGCTACTTCAAACGCTGAATCACCGGGTGAAATTTTACTCGATGATATAGTTGAGGTTATTAACGAAGCCGCAAAAGACGACCGTATCAGCGTAATACTGTTAGATTTACAAGAAATGCCAAAAGCGCATTTAAATAAATTAAAACAAATTACCAAGGCACTTGAAGCATTTAAACAAACGGGTAAAAAGGTTATTGCCTCTGGTTATTACTACACTCAAGCTCAATACTACATTGCAGCACATGCAGATGAAGTCGCTATGCACCCTTATGGCAGTGTAGCAATTGAAGGCTTTGGTATGTACCCACTGTACTTTAAAGAAGCACTTGAAAAGTTAAAAGTAACGCAGCATATATTCCGTGTTGGTACGTTTAAATCGGCAGTTGAGCCGTTTATTCGCAATGACATGTCGGATGCAGCTAAAGAAGCTAATCGCGTATGGTTAACTGCACTTTGGAATGAATACAAACAAGATGTTGCTGCAGTACGTCCTTTTGATGAATCAAATTTTGACGAAACCATGGATGTATTTTTAGCAAAAATGACAGCTGCAAATGGCGACGCGGGTCAATATGCGCTAGATAATCAATGGGTCGACACATTAAAAACCAATCAACAAGTTCGCCAACAGTTAATTGATTTAGTTGGCGCTGATGAAAAAGGCAAAACTTTTAAACAAGTTTCATTTCGTCAATATTTAAGCCTAGTTAAGCCCCCTGTTGTATTTGATAACCCAATGACAGAAAAAGTCGCGGTAGTTGTTGCTAGAGGTACAATTGTAGATGGTGAGCGCAAAGCCGGCGAAATTGGCGGCGACTCTACAGCTGCACTACTGCGTAATGCACGTTTAGATGACAAAGTTAAAGCCGTAGTACTGCGCATTGATTCGGGTGGCGGCAGTATGTTTGCCTCTGAAGTTATTCGCGCTGAGGTGTTAGCACTTAAAGCAGCAGGTAAACCTGTTATTGCTTCAATGAGCTCTGTTGCAGCTTCTGGCGGTTATTGGATTGCTTCAGCAGCGAATGAAATTTGGGCTGCGCCAAGCACAATTACCGGCTCTATTGGCGTATTTGGCACCTTTATGACCTTTGAAAACACCTTATCTAACCTTGGTGTTTACTCAGATGGCGTGGCAACAACCGACATGGCTGGGTTTTCTATTACTCGCCCGCTTGATGACAAAATGGCGCAAGTAATTCAAATGAGTGTTGAGGAGGCCTACGGACGCTTTTTAGATGTGGTTGCAGATGCACGTAACATGACACCTGAGCAAGTTGATAATATTGCGCAAGGCCGTGTATGGATCGCAGCAAAAGCACAAGAGCTAGGCTTAATCGATAAACTAGGTGATAAGCAAGACGCAATTAAAGCGGCAGCAGCACTTGCTAAACTAAATCATTACGATGTTAAAACGATTAAACAAAGCTTGAGCCCGCAACAAAAAATGATTCAAGATATTTTAGGTAATGCGTCGGTTAAATCTATGCTTGGCAGTAACAACGCAACAACCTCGGTGCTTGCAACGCAAGCTAACTTACAAAGTGTGGTTAAGCGTTTAAGTAGTGAAATAGATAACCTTAAAGATTATAACGATCCACAAGGTGTTTATGCGCGCTGTTTAGCTTGCTCTGTCGCACAATAAAAGTGCATCTGCCTTTATAAGCAGTTGTATTTAAAGTTATACTAAGCCCAGTTATTTTACTGGGCTTTTTTTATGAAACGTAAACGCATTTACATCGCTTACACTGGCGGTACAATTGGGATGAAAAAATCGAGTCGCGGCTATATTCCTGCAGAAGGGTTCTTAACTCAGACTGTGGTCAATAATGCAGAATTTAACCGTGAAGAAATGCCACTTTTTGATATTCACGAGTATTGCCCTTTAATTGATTCCTCTGATATGACGCCTGCTCACTGGCAGTTAATAGCAGATGATATAAAAAACAAATATCAAGACTATGATGGCTTTGTTGTCCTCCACGGCACCGACACTATGGCGTATACCGCCGCCGCCTTATCTTTTATGTTTGAAAACTTAACTAAGCCTGTAATCGTTACCGGCTCACAAATTCCCTTGTCGCAATTGCGCTCAGACGGGCAAGTGAATTTACTCAATGCTATGTACTTAGCAGCAAACTACCCTATTGCTGAAGTAAGCTTATTTTTTAATAATCAGTTGTTTCGTGGTAATCGAGCCACTAAAGCCCATGCCGATGGATTTGATGCATTTGCCTCACCAAACCTTGAGCCTTTAGCGCTTTCAGGTATTAATATTCAACTTATAAAAGGCCAATTAAGCCCCTATGTTGAAAACGATTTACAAGTAACCCCCATTACAACGCAGCCTATTGGTGTGCTGCATTTATATCCGGGTATTAGTACCGAGGTTGTGAAAAGCTTAGTAAACGGTAGCATTAAAGCATTGGTATTATTAAGTTTTGGCGTAGGCAATGCACCACAAGATCCTGAATTTTTAACTATTTTAGAGCAAGCCAGCAAGCGCGGCGTTATTATTATAAATTTAACCCAATGCATAAAAGGTCATGTAAATATGGGCGGCTATGCAACGGGTAACGCGCTCCTTAATATAGGTGTGATCAGTGGTTACGATATGACATTAGAGGCTTGCTTAACTAAGCTGCATTACTTATTAAGTCAAAACCTTGAAGTAGAGACAATTCGCCACTTAATGCAAGACAATTTACGCGGTGAGTTAACCCGTTAATTTAGCGGACTTAAAATTAAAAAAGCACGCTAAATTTAGCGTGCTTTTTTTGTCGTTTTAATAATTAACCTGAACTCTGGTTGATTAACGTACTTTCGCGTCAATCTCAACTAGGTCTGTTAAATGACACACTTCACCTGTATGGGTTTTAACCCCATGCTCACCAAAGTAATCACGCTGGGCTTGTACTAAATGCCCATTACTTGGAGTGGTTAATGTAGCAAAGTAAGTTTGCGATGAGCTAAGCACCGGAAACGCTAAGCCTGTCATCATTGCTTGGCCTGTTATTTTACGCAGTGCAAATACTTCTTTATCAAGGGTATCAATAAATTCAACGCCTTGTGCAACACTATCTAAATAATCAGCACGAATAATACAACCCGCACGCCATGTTTGCAGTGTTTTAGACAAATCTACTTTCCACTGATGCGTACGCGACGCGCCTTTAATTAAAGCCAAACCTTGGCGATAAGCAAGTAAGCTCGCTAAGGTAAATGCATCTTTAAGCTCAACTAAGTCAATTTCAACTTTAGTGGTTGCTCTATCGGCGTAAGTCATCTCTTGTGCAGCAGTTGTGTCATAAACATTCGTTAAATGACGTGCTTGCACTGCAGCTACTAAAGACGGTACTGCAATACCAAGCTCTAATGCATTTTGCGCAGTCCATAAACCTGTACCTTTAGCGCCCACTTTATTATCAATTAAGTCCACAAGTGGTACATTATTTTGATTTTCAAGTGACAATATGTGGCTAGAAATAGACAATAAGTAGCTGTTTAAATGCTCTTGCGACCATTCGTCAAAAATTTCTGCTACTTCTTTAGGTGAACGCCCAGTGCCATGACGCAGCAATTGATACACTTCAGCAATAAGTTGCATTAGCGCATATTCAATGCCGTTATGAACCATTTTTACAAAGTGACCACTGGCTGATTGGCCCACACGAGCGAAACACGATTCACCCTTATAACTTGCAGCAACCTTTGTAAACCATGGCTCGACACGCTCCCAACCACCTTCAGATCCGCTTGCCATCATTGCAGGACCATGACGAGCACCTTCTGCGCCGCCTGAAATCCCCATAGTGGCAAACTCAAATTTATTTTGGTATTTAAGCTTGCGGTTAATACCGTCTTTATAATTACTGTTACCACAGTCAACTATAATATCGCTGCACTGTACGCCTGCTTCTATTAGCTCACTGCATACAGCATCAACCAACTCGCCCGCAGGAACAAGCAACAAAATAGAACGCGGTGCTTCTAAACGTCTAACCATGTCTCCTAAATCAGAAACAATGTGCAGCTTATCAGCTAAACCTTCTGACTTAGCGCAGCTCAATAACTCTTCACCCGCATGGGGGTTTTTGTCATAAGCGACCAGCGTTATGCCCTTTTCAATTAAGTTTAGGGCAAGGTTTTTCCCCATAACGCCTAACCCTACTAATGCAACTTGCATTTAGTGCCCTCCTCGGTAACAACTAATTGGTTAGTTAATTTAAATAAATACTTTGGCACGTGTATTATATCATGAGCAAAAAAATATACTTTTATCACAATGTAATTATATCAAACAACAGCGGACTCAGGGGGAGAAATAGTCGCTAGATTAAAAATTTATAGATCATTGACGCCCCCTGACACCGGTGTCATAATGATCGCACATTCATTTTGTATATAATAGTGGCAATACAATAAAAATTGCCCATAACTAAAACTTTACCTGCTAATGGTAACTGCTTTATAAAACAAAATAACCGTCAATCTGCTTAAAATTAAGCATACAGGAGAATTAAATGCTAAGACGCACAAAAATAGTCGCGACACTAGGGCCTGCTACTGATAGAGATAACAACTTAGAAAAAATTATTTGCGCAGGTGCAAATGTCGTACGTTTAAACTTCTCGCACGGTGTGGCACAAGATCATAAAGACCGCGCCCAAGCGGTACGCGAAATTGCTAAACGCTTAGGTAAACATATTGCTATTCTTGCTGACTTACAAGGCCCTAAAATTCGTGTTTCTACCTTTAAAGAAGGTAAAGTAACCCTAGCTGTTGGTGCCAAATTTACCCTTGATGCAAAAATGGAGTTAGGCGAAGGCGATATTAACGCTGTTGGTATAGATTACAAAGAACTACCTAACGATGTAAGCGCTAATGATTTACTGCTGTTAAACGATGGCCTTATTCAGCTACGCGTTAACGAAGTTGTTGGCCACTTAGTACATTGTACTGTAACTGTTGGCGGTGTTTTATCTAACAATAAAGGGATTAACCGTTTAGGCGGCGGCTTAACTGCGCCGGCATTTACAGAAAAAGACAAAGAAGACCTACTTACAGCTGCAGAAATTGACGTTGACTATATAGCCGTTTCATTCCCACGCAGTGGCGATGATATGCGCTACGTACGCTCATTGGCTGAAGCCGCAGGTTCAAAAGCGCAGTTATTGGCAAAAATTGAACGTGCAGAAGCCGTTGAAACACAAGAAGCCGTTGATGATATTATTCTTGCGTCTGATGCGGTCATGGTTGCCCGCGGTGATTTAGGTGTTGAAATTGGTGATGCCGCGCTAATGGGCAAGCAAAAACTCATTATTCGCCGTGCGCGCTCATTAAACCGTACCGTTATTACTGCGACGCAAATGATGGAGTCGATGATCGACAATCCAATGCCAACACGTGCTGAAGTAATGGATGTTGCCAACGCAGTGCTTGATGGTACTGATGCCGTAATGCTTTCGGCTGAAACAGCCGCGGGGGATTATCCTGAAGAAACCGTTGCAACTATGGCGCGAGTTTGTTTAGGTGCTGAGTCGCAAAAAGAAACGCATGTTTCTAAACATCGTTTAGACAGTCGTTTTTCAAGTAATGCAGAATCTATCGCCCTTTCGGCTATGTATGCAGCAAACCACTTAGATTCAGTAAAAGCAATTGTTACCTTAACTGAATCAGGTAGTACGGCTAAATTAATGTCGCGTATTAGCTCAGGTTTACCTATTTACTCGTTATCTCGCCATGCCAGTACACTAGGACAAACTGCGCTATACCGTGGTGTTTATCCAGTATTTTTTGATTCTACTAAAACTGAAAAAGACGGCATGGTTAAAGCGGCACTTGCAACACTTGTTGAACAAGGTGCTTTAGAGTCTGGCGATACAGTTATTATTACTCACGGTGACTCTATGGAAACAGTGGGCGCAACTAACACCATGAAAATTGTTACTGTAAGCTAATATTTAATACAGTAACTTAAATACAAAAAGCGAGCTAAGCTCGCTTTTTTTGTATCTACTCTGCAATCACTAACTGAAATATTAACTCGCTAATGCTGCTTTTACTTTATCGCGGTAGCTACGGCTTACTTTAAGCTCTTGACCGTTTTCAAGTACTAATAAATATTCACCACTTACTTGAGTGACCAATTTACTGATTTGTTTAGTATTTACAATTGCACTGCGATGCACGCGTACAAACAACTGCGGATCAAGCTCTTGTTCAAGCTCTTTCATGGTTTTACGTAATATATGCGTTTGCCCATCTTGGCAATGTAGGCACATATAATCACCCGCAGCATCAACCCATTGAATAGTAACAACTGGCACACGAATTATTTCGCCCTGCTCTTTTACGGCAAGCGACTCTGGGTAACGTCTATCCGTTAATGTGTCGCCTGTGGCTAATTTTTTAAGTATTTCTTCGCAATTATTACCTGTGATCCCAGCGACAAAGCTTGCTAGTTTTTTCTTATGGGCGTTGTCTTGCTGCGTTTTTAAATAAGTATGCACTTTTTCCACCGCCTGCTTAAGTCTGTTGTCATCAACGGGTTTTAAAATGTAATCTAAAGCATGTATTTCAAATGCTTTAACTGCAAACTGATCAAAAGCAGTAACAAAAACAATAGCTGGTAATACTCGTGTACTTTCGCTTAACGCGCGTGCAACTTCAAAACCGTTCATACCAGGCATTTGAATATCTAAAAAAATGAGATCTATTTTTTGATTTTTACATATTTCAATCGCATCGGTACCGGAACTACATTGTTTGATCAATTCAATGTCAGCAAACTCTTCAAGCCTTACAGCTAAGCCTCTACGTGCTAACGGCTCATCATCAACTATAAGTGTTTTTATTTTTATCATTACTTTACTGCCTTCTCAAACGGTACTCGCAGATTAACTTTTAATCCACTTGGCGTATTATGCGATAATACAAACGAATAATTATTTTCGTAGAGCGTTTTTAATCTATCCTTGGTATTTGCAACGCCTACACCTTGAGCATTTACCAACTGACCATTAATTAGTTCTGTTCCTGGTCCATTATCACCTACTTCAAGTAATAATTCATTAGCAAACACTTGCGCCTTAATATCTATTACACCGCCCTCTACTAAGTGTGCAATTGCATACTTAATCGCATTTTCTATAATAGGTTGTAAAATCAAGCTCGGCACTAATGCCTGCTTTGCTTGCTCACTAATTTCTATATTTACTTTTAAGCGTTCATCAAACCGCACTCGCTCTATTTCTAAATAAAGCATTAAGGCATGTAACTCTTGCTCTAGCGGCACTTTTTTAATTGGATCTGTATTAAGTGTATAACGTAAAAAGTCGCTTAATTTTGACACCATTAAATTAGCATCTTTGTTCTCTTTTACCAAAATTAATGTAGAAATAGCATTGAGGGTATTAAATAAAAAGTGCGGATTTAACTGATACCTAAGCATTTTTAATTGAGCTTCGTGCGCCATGGTAGTGGCTTTTAGTGCTTTTTGACGCTCACTTTGTAATAGCTGGTAATACTTAACGCCAAAGTATAAACCACTCCAACATAAAATTATGTATACCGAATCTAAGCCTTGCTGCAGGTAGTAAAACCATTCTTCTGGCCGATAACCATGACGGTATATTTCCCATAAATTAAATTTTTGTACCACAGCCCATAAAGTGCCCGTAATATAGGACGCGCTAAATACAACCAGCATTAATACCCAAGGTGAAGCATGCCAAATTTTTCGGTAAATATAGCGCAGCGGCACTGTCATTAAACAGCCTGCGTAGGCATTTAATAAAATAACAAATACGTAAATATCGCGCATTTCAAATACTTTAGAGCCGATATAATTTACCAAGGCGTAACCAATCCAGCCTGCTACTTGCAAGAGCCAAAAAAAACGCTGTCTGTTATCAATCAAAGATTGCCAATTCAAAATAAATTATTACCCTATGTATTTGTCACTATTATATCGAGTTATGTAAACGCTTAGCATTACCAACCATCTTGCTTTTTAAGAGCCTTGCCGCAAACAGGTATTGATCGCATCTATTGTTACGCATAAAAAAGCGAAAGGAATAAACCTTTCGCTTTTAACGTATTTATTTACTAAATTATTGCTTAATTTAAATTAAGCAAGCTTATCAGATACCACTTTATAGGTTGGATCTTCAATTACATTAACTTGAACTAAATCGCGTGCTTTATGCAGCAGTTGCGTACAGTCTTTACTTAAGTGTCGTAGGTGTAATTTTTTACCTGCTTTTTTATATTTATCAGCTAAGCTGTCAATTGCCTCAATGGCACTGTGATCGGCCACACGACTATATTTAAATTCAATAATAATATCGTTAGGGTCGTTCTTTACATCAAATAATTCAACAAAGTTTTTAACCGAACCAAAAAACAGCGGTCCATGTAATTCATATACTTTAGCACCTTGTTCATCAATATAGTTGGTTGTGTATATATGCTTTGCATGCTGCCAAGCAAATACCAATGCCGATACAATCACACCCACACACACTGCAATGGCTAAGTCGGTAATAACGGTAACACCCGACACTAATACAATTACAAATGCATCAGACAGTGGTACACGCTTCATCATTTTAAAGCTTGCCCATTCAAAAGTACCCAACACCACCATAAACATCACACCAACCAAAGCAGCCAGTGGGATCATTTCAATTAAACCTGAGGCAAAAATAATAAACGCAAGTAATATTAGCGCAGCACTAATGCCCGATAAACGCGAACGCCCACCTGAGTTAATATTGATCATTGACTGACCTATCATGGCACAACCGCCCATAGCACCAAACATGCCACAGGTAATATTTGCAGCGCCTTGGCCTATACATTCTTTGTTACTATGCCCACGCGTTTCTGTTATTTCGTCAATTAGGCTCAGCGTTAATAAAGACTCAATTAAACCAATTGCCGCTAAAATAAGTGCATAAGGAAAAATAATAATAAAAGTATCTAGGGTAAATGGCACCATAGGAATATGAAATTCAGGTAAACCGCCAGCAATCGTTACCGCTTCATCGCCGGTCATCCCTTTTAGGAAATCAAGTACAGTGTGCGCTTCTAAATCAAAGCCAATAACCAAGGCTGTAACTGTTACAATAGCAACTAACGACGATGGGATTGCTGTAGTTAATTTAGGTAAAAAATGAATAATAGCCATGGTTAGTGCCACTAACCCCAACATAATATACAGAGGATTCCCTGTCATCCATTGCTGACCGCCCATGCCATCGGGAACTTTAAACTGCCCCAACTGAGCTAAGAATATAACGATGGCTAAGCCGTTCACAAAGCCAAGCATTACCGGATGCGGCACCATACGAATAAACTTTCCGAGCTTAAAAACTCCAGCCAGTATTTGCAGTATGCCCATTAGCAGCACAGTGGCAAATAAATATTCAACCCCATGATCAAATACTAAACTTACCATAACAACAGCTAAGGCACCGGTTGCGCCAGAAATCATGCCAGGGCGACCACCGAAAATAGCCGTAATTAAACCAACGATAAACGCGGCATAGAGTCCAACTAAAGGTTCTACATTTGCAACAAAGGCAAACGCAACAGCTTCTGGGACCAAGGCTAATGCCACGGTTAATCCAGATAGGATATCGTTTTTAGCAGAGCTTGGCGCTTTGCTGAGTAAGTTAAACATTGAGTTCCTCAAGTGTTTTCATAGACGGGTAACAAAAAAAGCGCTGAATTCTATCAAATTAGCGCCTAGTTAACAATTGTCAGTAGGGCATTAACGCTAAGCAATAAGTACTTAGCGTTAATAGATATTTGGTTACAGAGGTAGAGCGGTACTGCGTTTAACGCAAGTCATGGTCACATTAGAATGTACTTCTTGAACGTACTCTAAGCTAAGCAAGTTATCACGTACAAAGTGCTCATAGCCCTCAATACCTTGTGAAATAATACGCAGCATAAAGTCCATGGTGCCTGCCATAGTGTAACATTCCGTTACTTGATCGTAACTCAATATTAGTTTTTCAAATTCAGCAAGGTTCTTTTTACCATGGTTCGATAAACGCACGTGAGCATAAACCAGCATATCAAAGCCCAGCTTTTTCTCATCTAAAAGTGCAACTTTACTTTTTATGTAACCATCTTGCTCTAGCTTAGCAATACGGCGCCAACAAGGAGATTGCGACAAACCTACTTTATCTGCTATTTCAGCGGTTGATAAACTAGCATCTTGCTGCAAAAGTGCCAAAATTTGGCGATCTACGTGATTTAGAGACATTTTATTTCTTATTTATCAGATAAACTGGCTAAATTATACATGTGTTTTAAAAAACAGTCTGCTTGTTTTTGGCAAAAAAATTATTTACTCAGCATTAACCAAACTGCCCACTTATAAAAGGATTGTTCTGTTTTTCGTAGCCTACGTTCGTATCGCTGCCATGCCCTGCAAGTATGCGGGTATTATCGGGGAGCGTCATTATTTGCGTTTTAATTGAGGTAATTAACTGCTGAGCATCTCCTTTTGGGAAATCCGTGCGCCCTACTGAGCCTTTAAATATTACATCACCCACAATAACACACTGCTGTTGTGGGTGATAAAACACCACATGACCAGGAGTATGCCCAGGGCAATGCCTTACGATAAAGCTCAACTCCCCAACGCGTATTATATCGTCGTGTGCTAGCCACTCATCTGGATAAAAAGCAGTAACCGCTGCAAAACCAAACATTTGTGCTTGCATTGGTAAATTTTCAAACCAAAAGTGCTCATCTTTATGTGGGCCAATTATTTTTACGCTATAGGTATTACGCAAGGCATCTGCCGCACCAACATGATCTAAATGGCCATGCGTTAACCAAATTGCTGTTAACGTTAAATCGTGCTGTTTTAATGCCGCCACAATTTTGTTGTAATCGCCACCTGGGTCTACTACCACAGCTTGTTTACTTTGCGAGCATGCAATAATGCGACAGTTTTGTGCAAAAGCAGTAACGGGTATTGTAATTATATGCATCTTAAATTTCTTTATCTTTTTGCTCAGCAAGTACAATGTCTTCTTCAAAAGACATTAATATTGGATATTTTAAATAAGCTTGATCGTAAAATGGGCTCTGCTCATATAACCAATTTAAGCGCGCATCGGCATCTTTGGCAAATACCTTATCGTCATTAATCTTTTTATCGAACGCGAGCGCTAATTTAGGATTATTTTTGAGCATTTGGCGGGCATAAGGAATTAATGCATAGTTTTCCATGTACTCAGTACGCTGAAAAATAGTATTAAATTCGCCCCACGCAAAAAATGAGTCAGGCGCTTCGGGGTGTAATAAATGCACCGCCAACTCGCCTGCTTTTTGCTGCGTGTTCACTTGATACCAGCCATTTAAATCAACATTAATTGCAGCAACATAATCAAAGTTTGCCGAGACTCTAAATCGCCCTTCAAAGGGGGCTTTATCAAAAGTGTAATCTTTTACTTTCGCTACTTTTAATGGTTGAGTATTTACCCCCTCAAGCTGAGTAAACTCCACACCATGCAATTTAAGTTTTGCTACAAGGTCGCTATACACTGGCGGAATAAAGAATGCTTTAGGTACTTCAACTGTATGCAGCACCTCTTTTTGCCAATAAATAGGAAGATTAGTGTAGTCTTGCTTATTACCTAAATATTTAACTTCTACTTGTCCAGAAAGTGCATTTTGTTCTCGCGCGTAACTTATGCCTTTAAATTCTATTTCGTTTGCTTGCTCAGCATAGCCGCGCTTAACACTAAGTTGCTTAGGAATAAATGCTTGCTCTTTTTTTACCGCAGCTAATAATTCATTACTATGCTCAGCAAGCGCACTTATTGCGCCATCTAAAAACACATACGTCCCCAAAACTCGTTGTTTATAGGGTTTTAATGAATGGTTTTCAACGAGAATGGTCGGTAATGACTTTAAGTCTCCCCAGCCGTTAGAGTATCTTGGCGTAGCCACCCAACCCGCTAGGCCACTTTTAAACTCGCGCTTGTCCATAACAAATACCAGTGGTCCTGGTATATGTCCTTGCGATACCAGCTTTTCATCTATTAAAGGTTTAAAAAGTTGATTGAGTGTATCTGATACCGCCGGCGACTCACTAGCAAACACCGGATTGTAGCCATAGGTTACATCGTATTGATAATCTGCACCGTCGGTTACATGTACATCAATATACAAATTAGGGTTGTAGTCGTTAATTACTTTTAAAACACTTTTAATTTCTGGTGTATCGAGTTTAGTAAAATCACGATTTAAATTTAGATTATTGCCATTGGTTCTAAAGCCCATTTTTACCGGACCGCGCTGATTAATACGATTAAATGCGCTACTGCGCTCGTGGCCATCTACGTTTAAAATAGGAATAAATAAAATATTAACGTTTTTTAATATATCGCGGCGCTTACCTGTTGCTATATCTCTGAGCAACATAAACATGGCATCTTTACCGTCAATTTCTCCGCCATGAATACCGGCTTGAACAAAAATGGTTGGTTTAGTATCGTTTGCTATTTGACTGGCTTGAAAATACCCTTGCTCACTGGCAATCAACATTTTTATAGCCCGTTGGCTATTGCTGTAACCAATTGTTTGAGCTTTAAATTGCGTTGGATTCGCAGCAACCAGTCTGTCTACAAAAGCCATCGTCTCGGCATAACTTGGTGACGCTTCACCAGAGGATAGTTCAAAGTCAGTGGTCAGTGGACCTGCTTTTTGCATTAGGGATATGCTTTGCCCTTGCCATGGCAACAAAGGAGGTAAATGGCTGTCATACGCCACACTAGCTGATAAAACCAATAAACTTGCAAACATAAAATTCTCTAACAAACGCCTTAATTAAATAAATTATATCAATTAAACATTTTTATATGATGAAAGTGCGGTGATTCAACAAAAAAAAGCAGCCAATAACATTTAGCACTTTGTTTGTGTTTAGCGAATTATTAAGGGGAGCAATAAATTTACTAAAATTCAATATACTATGCAGTTTATACTAATGATAAAAGCAAACTGCGGAATAATTACTATACGCCGAACACAAAAAAAGGAGCCATAGGCTCCTTTTTAATACTTATATAAAAAAGCTTAAGCGGCCGCTAGGCCTTCTTTTGCTTTTTCAACAAGCGCTGCGAATGCAACTTGGTCATAAACAGCGATATCTGCAAGGATCTTACGATCGATTTCTACAGATGTCTTTTTAAGACCACTGATAAAACGGCTGTAAGACAGACCATTTTGACGTGAAGCAGCATTGATACGTGCAATCCATAATTGACGGAAAGTACGTTTCTTCGCACGACGGTCACGGTAAGCGTATTGACCCGCTTTAGTAACAGCCTGGAAAGCTACACGGTAAACACGTGAACGTGCTCCGTAATAACCTTTTGCTTGTTTTAAAACTTTTTTGTGACGTGCACGTGCGACAACGCCGCGTTTAACTCTTGCCATTTCTAAAAACCCCTATTAAGCGAACGGTAACATACGTGAAACTAGACCATGGTCATTTTTATGAACCATCATCTTAGGACGTAGGTGTAACTTACGCTTAGAAGTTTTCTTAGTCAGAATATGACGAAGATGCGCTTGTTTACGCTTGAAACCGCCAGAAGCAGTCTTTTTGAAACGCTTAGCTGCGCCTCTGTGACTTTTTAGCTTATAAGCCATTGCAATAACTCCAAATTGTATTGCATTTAAATTAGTAAGCAGGCGTGAGATATATTGCTATAGCTCCACTTTCAGGCCTAACTTACTGCCATGTTCCGGTGAAAACCCAGCATAAATGCTGCAATCTTACTTTAAAACCGGTTAACTCAGGTGAATATTTACATATTACTTGCAGACCTGAGCTATTTTCGGTGCGTATTATCGCTTAAAAATTATTTTTTAGCAACAGGCGCCATCATCATAACCATTTGGCGACCTTCAACGCGATTAGGGAAAGACTCAACAACTGCAAGCTCCTCCAAATCGCCTTTGATACGGTTTAATAATTCTATACCAATTTCTTGGTGAGCCATTTCACGACCACGGAAGCGAATCGTAATTTTAGCTTTATCGCCAGCTTCTAAGAACTTACGTAAGTTGCGCAGCTTAACCTGATAATCACCTTCATCCGTACCAGGACGGAATTTGATTTCTTTTATCTGGATTTGCTTTTGCTTCTTCTTCTGCTCTTTTAGTTCTTTGCTTTTTTCAAAGATGAACTTACCGTAGTCCATGATTCTACAAACAGGCGGCTCAGCGTTCGGGCTAATCTCTACAAGATCAACACCCGCTGCATCAGCCATAGTTTGCGCGTCTTTTAATGACTGAATTCCAGCTTGCTCGCCGTCAATGTCAATTAAGCGAACTTCTTGAGCTGTAATTTCTTCGTTAATACGATTTTTTTGGGCTGTTTGTTGCCCTTTCTTGCCGCCTCTAATAGTACGTTCCTCCAAGAATATCAATAATAGTAAGCGTGTAATTGGCTGTTTGTAAATGCCTTACACGCTCGATTTTTTATTGTCGACTTTTTATCTCTTCGCTAATTTTAGCTACAAAGTCATCAACATTAAATTTGCCAAGGTCTTCACCTGTGCGGGTACGTACTGCTACTTCTTGTTGTTCAACTTCTTTATCGCCAACAACAAGTAAGTAAGGAATACGCTTAAGTGTATGCTCTCGGATTTTAAAGCCAATCTTCTCATTTCTCAAGTCAGCAGTGGCTCTAATTCCAAGTTTATTTAATTTTTGTACAACTACTTTAACATAATCGGCTTGTTTATCGGTAATATTCATAATTACCACTTGCTTTGGCGCAAGCCACGTAGGGAATAAACCAGCGTATTCTTCAGTTAAAATACCAATAAAGCGTTCAATAGAACCTAAAATAGCACGATGTATCATAACTGGGGTGCGGCGTTCGTTATTTTCAGCAACATAAGTTGCGCCTAAACGACCCGGTAATGCAAAGTCTAGTTGCACTGTACCACATTGCCACGCTCTGTCTAAACAATCGTACAAAGTAAATTCAATTTTAGGGCCGTAAAATGCGCCTTCACCTGGTAGGTAATCAAATTCAATCTCGTTTAGTTTAAGTGCTTCGGCTAATGCCAGCTCTGCTTTATCCCACATATGGTCTTCACCAATACGTTGCTCTGGACGTGTTGAGAGCTTAACCACGATTTTTTCAAAACCGAATGTTTCATATGTATCATAAACCATCTTAATACACGCTGAAACTTCGTCCATTATCTGCTCTTCGGTACAGAAAATGTGCGCATCATCTTGGGTAAAGCCACGTACACGCATTAAGCCATGTAGTGCACCCGATGGCTCGTTACGATGACAACAACCAAACTCAGCCATACGTAGTGGTAAATCGCGGTACGATTTTAAACCTTGATTAAATATTTGTACGTGACCTGGGCAGTTCATTGGTTTAATCGCGTATTCGCGCTTTTCAGATACTGTGGTAAACATAGCATCTGCATATTTTTCCCAATGACCTGATTTTTCCCATAACGAACGATCCATCATCATTGGACCTTTTACTTCTTCGTAATCGTATTCACGTAGCTTTTCACGCACAAAATCTTCAAGCTCACGGTAAATGCTCCAACCATCGTTGTGCCAAAATACCATACCTGGCGCTTCTTCTTGCCAATGCCATAAATCAAGTGCTTTACCAATACGGCGGTGATCACGCTTTTCAGCTTCTTCAAGGCGTTTTAAATACGCTTTAAGTTGCTTTTTATCGCCCCACGCTGTGCCGTAAATGCGTTGTAGCATTTTGTTTTCTGAATCACCACGCCAATATGCACCCGCTACTTTCATTATTTTGAAGTTTTGGCAAAATTTCATGTTAGGTACGTGAGGGCCACGACACATGTCTACATATTCTTCGTGATGATATAACCCTGGACGGTCATCTTTAGCGATATTTTCATCCAAAATTTCTATTTTGTATGTTTCACCACGCGCTGCAAATACATCGCGTGCTTCTTGCCAGCTTACGGTTTTTTTAACTACATCGTAGTTTGTTTTAGCAAGTTGCAACATACGCTTTTCAATCGCGTCAAGATCATCTTGAGATAACGACTGTTCCATATCAATATCGTAATAAAAGCCGTTATCAATAGTAGGACCAATTGCCATTTTTGCATCTGGGAAAAGCTGTTTAACCGCATGCCCAATTAAGTGTGCACACGAGTGACGAATAATTTCTAAGCCGTCGTCGTCTTTTGCGGTGATGATTTCAAGGCGCGAATCTTCACTTATTAGGTCACATGCATCAACACGCTCGCCATTAACACGGCCAGCAATGGTCGCTTTAGCGAGTCCTGGGCCAATATCGTTGGCAACATCTAGCGTACTTACTGGGTTTTCAAAACTACGTTGACTTCCGTCAGGGAGAGTAATAACTGGCATTATAAATCCTTGCTACAGTGGTGACACCTACAATGTATCACGTGTATTTTTTAAATTAATTAAATGAGAATGACTCGACAACGCTCTTACGAATAAGCATTGACTATTTTTCGCCAAATTTGGCTAATGTAGATGCTGAGTCTGCTCAACTACAAAAAAGATATTGTCGCGTGCAACGCTACTAATTACAAGTTTAAAGCGGCTAAAACACCTGCTATTTTGTTATAAAGGCTAAATTAATAATGTTTCGGCGCAGATTTTATTGCATCAATATAATAAATCTAATCGCCGTTAAATTTACAACTGACTTAAGTGCTTACTCTCGCAATTTAATGGATGTTGCGTATAATACTGGGTAATTAAGTTATATTAGAGAATAGTAATGAGAACATGTGGTGTAGATATTACCGGTAGTGATGTACTACTTTGTATTTTAAGTAAAGATAATGACGTATTTGATATTCGCGACGTGCGCCAAACACGCTTTACCTTAGGTAACGGTAACGACACAGAAGTAATGCGTAAGTTTCAGTTTGATTTTGCCAAGCTAATGCAAGATTACCAAATTGATTCTGTTGCAATACGTCAACGTGCTCCAAAAGGTAAATTTGCTGGTAGTGCTAATGGTTTTAAAATGGAAACCGCGATTCAGCTAATCGAAAACCTTGATGTAAAATTATTTACAACAACCGAAATTAAAGAGCAAGTTAAGCGCAACCCTATCCCCATTGATTTTGAGGATACCGGTCTTAAAAAGTATCAAGAAAATGCTTTTGTAAACGCTTACGTTTATATTATGAAAAAAACTTACCGCAGCGACGAAATGTAACCTCATTTAGTCGTTGCTAAAAGCGCGTACTTACAGTGTAAGGCGCGTTTTTTTTTGCTTTATTTTTGCTTATTTCATTTTCAGCAACAAACCTAAGACATTAGTCTACCCCCCTTCCCTTTGTCGACAATATATGTTTATTTATCATTCAAGCAATTCATATCTACTGATACGGAGAATGACATGAATGTAACAACAAAAGCGGTTAAAGAAATAGAAAAAATAAACCCTATGCCGCTATTGCAGAGTTATTTTAAAGGAATACAAAGTACCCCATTAACCAAACAAACCATAGGTGACTACTTCGATAGCATTGTCGACAATACCCCCGACGCATTAGCCGTGGTTGTGCACCATCAAAACATTCGCTTGAGCTATAAAGAATTTCAGCATCAAGTTAATCAATTAGCAATGGGTTTACTTGCACTGGGTATTAAGCCTGGAGAAAGAGTAGGTATTTGGTCACCAAATAACATCCAATGGTGTTTAACTCAGTTCGCCACCGCTAAAATTGGCGCAATTATGGTCTGTGTAAACCCAGCTTATCGCCCCAGCGAATTGCAGTACGCTTTAAACAGCGTTGAGTGCACCACCTTAATTACTGCTTCCGAATTTAAAGGCAGCAACTACCTGCAAATGCTACAAAGTTTGGCGCCAGAGCTAGCAGAGTGCGAAAAAGGTCAGCTTAATGCCGCTGCTCTTCCCACGCTTAAAAACGTAATTAGAATTGGTGATGAAGCAAGCCCTGGCATGTTTTCATTCGCTGAAGTAACCGCACTTGCAACTCAAGAACATAAACAGCAGTTAGATTCAGTCGCCGCAACTCTTAATTGTAATCAAGATATCAATATTCAATTTACGTCTGGCACCACTGGCAACCCCAAAGGGGCAACGCTTACCCACAAAAACATTTTAAATAATGCGTTATTTGTTGGTGAAGCCATGCACATTACCAATAAAGATAAAATATGCATACCTGTGCCACTTTATCATTGCTTTGGTATGGTACTTGGCAGTTTAGTGTCTATGAGCAAAGGGGCTACAGCAGTTTATCCTGGGGATGCATTTGATCCGAAAACAACTCTCGAAGTAGTACAAAATGAGGGCTGTACAGCACTGCATGGTGTACCGACCATGTTTATTAGTGAGCTTGAATTAAGTAACTTTAATGATTACGACTTAAGTACATTACGCACTGGTGTAATGGCCGGCTCTACCTGCCCAGAGCAAGTAATGCGCAAAGTACAAACTTTAATGAATATGCACGAAGTAGTTATTGCATATGGCCAAACTGAATGCAGCCCTATTAATAATATTACTGAAACCGACTCATCTATTGAGCGCCAAGTAACCACAGTAGGCCGTGCATTAGCGCATACCGAAGTTAAAATAATTGACGAGCTAGGTAATATTCAACCCGTAGGGCAATCGGGTGAGGTATGTAGTCGCGGTGCAGGTATTATGCGCTGCTACTGGAACGATGAAGAAAAAACCAAAGCGACTATAGATCAAGATGGTTGGCTGCATTCTGGCGACTTAGGGGTAATGGACAGTGAGGGCTTTGTTAGTATTGTTGGCCGCATTAAAGACATGATAATTCGCGGCGGAGAAAATATTTATCCCCGCGAAATAGAAGAAGTGCTTTATACCTACCCAGGTGTTCAAGATGCCGCTATATTTGGTATTAGCGACGAAAAATACGGTGAAGAAGTATGCGCCTGGATCCAACCAAAAGAAGATGCGGTTTTAGATGAAGAGCAAATACGGTTATTTTTAAAAGACAAATTGGCTTACTTTAAAGTGCCTCGCCATATTCGTTTTGTTGAAAATTACCCTATGACGGTAACCGGTAAACTGCAAAAGTTTAAAATGCGCGAACAAATGCAAGAAGAGTTAGCAGAAAAAGCATTTTCATAATTATCAACTTTAACAAAGCGCAGCCTAAAACAGGCTGCGCTATTATTATAGCAAACGTGCACTAACTAACCTGAGCTCCGGATAATAAACTTATCTCAAGCATACGCTTTTTTAGCCTTTCTAAGTCAATCGCATTGGAGCGTACTGTGAGCTTAATATGGCTATATTCATATTCTTCTTTAATGACACTCATGGTCGAGCGAATTTCACCCACTATACCTTTGGCGGTGTAAGGAATAATAACCTCTTCTTCAATCATGTCGCTTTGTGCAGTATCAACAATGTACTTATGCAGTTTAGCTATATCAGCAGGGTTACGTGTTGATGTCATCATAGCATCAGGAAATTCAGCCATTAATGCTTGTTGTTGCGCATCGCTAAGTTGGTCTGATTTGTTCAGTACTAATAACTTTTTACTGCCTTGAACACCCACTTCTGCCAATACATTATGCACTACATCAAGTTGTGAGCGAAAAGACGCATCCGATGCATCAACTACATATAACAACAGCGACGCATCATGTGCTTCGGCTAAAGTTGAATGAAATGAAGCAACTAAATCATGCGGTAGTTTTTTAATAAAACCAACTGTATCTGATACTAATATCCGTGGTTGCGTTATTGGATACAAAGCACGAACTGTGGTGTCCAGAGTAGCAAAAAGTTTGTTTTCGCCCTCTACATCACTGCCCGTAATTGCGCGCATCATCGACGATTTACCCGCATTGGTATAACCAATTAAAGCCACTGAAAATAGCTCTGAGCGCTGTTCTCGTCTGTCCATCATTACATCTTGAACATTTACCAGTTCACGCTTTAACTCAGCTAATTGGTCGCGTACTTTACGACGGTTAAGCTCAAGCGTTGTCTCCCCTGCGCCCTTACCCATTTGGCGTTCTTTATCGCCGGTAGACGTTTCACGCAGACGCGGCGCTACATAGTTAAGGCGAGCAATTTCAACCTGTAATTTTGCTGTTTTAGTACGCGCATGGCGGCTAAATATTTCAATAATTATGCCGGTGCGGTCAAATACTTCCACACCTAACTGGTTTTCCACATTACGTAGTTGAGAAGGCGTTAAATCGCAGTCAAACACGACAACATCGGCACAAGCAAAATCTAAACCGTCTGATGGAATTTCTGATGGCATGTCGGATAATGGATCGTCATCAAGAAAATTCTCACCCTCTTTCTCATCTGCAGCAGAACCTTTATTACCAGTAAGGTGCGCTATTTCAGCCAGTTTACCTGAACCCAGTACATTTACTTTTTGGGTAGAACTTTGCTTTTGTGATTGTGTACCAACTACTTTAAAGCCAAGAGTGGTAACTAGGCGTGCCAATTCTGCAAGCGACTCAATTGCTTCATCGCCTTTAAAGTGAGGTGTACTAATAGAGATAAGTAATGCGTTAGGAAGTGATGCTTTTGCAGTTAGTTGCATAATTTTTTATGTTAATGCACCGCGAAGTGCAAACCTATTTTCATTCGAAAGTAGCCTGATCCTACGCTGTTATAGCTTGGCTTTATAGCGTTATAACTAACTTAAGCGGTTATTTAAATAAAACACCCCATAAATAGCTAAATTTATGGGGTGTTTTTAAGTACAGGCTCTCACAGCAATAAGCTGCAATTGCTTTAAACTATTTTAGTTAAACTACGCCTTGCTCTATCATTGCATCGGCAACACGGCGAAAACCAGCAATATTAGCGCCAAGTAACAGGTTAGTAGGTTGGCCAAATTCTGCCGCTGTTTCGTTAGCAATATTAAAAATGTTTTTCATTATGTGCTGTAATTTTGCATCCACCTCTTCAAAAGTCCAACTTTGCATACTGGCATTTTGCGCCATTTCTAATTGGCTGGTTGCAACGCCGCCCGCATTAGCAGCTTTACCTGGGCCGTAAGCTATTTTGGCTTTAATAAAGCAGTCAATCGCGTCTTTGGTCGAAGGCATGTTTGCACCTTCACTCACCAAAATACAGCCATTGCTTAGTAGCGCTTTTGCATCGCCTTGAGTTAACTCATTTTGAGTGGCACACGGGAACGCAGCATCGGCTTTAAAACGCCACACTGCATGCCCATCTTCTGGGTAATCTGCGCGAGCAATATAAGTAGCTTCTGGGTAGCTTTCTTTATATTTGCTTAAACAGCCACGTTGCTGCTCTTTTAACTCTTTAATAAGCGTTAAGTCTATACCCGCGTCATGAAATAGTGTACCGCGAGAGTCACTACAGGTAATTGGTTTTGCATTTAATTGATACAGCTTTTCCATCGCATAAATAGCAACATTACCCGAGCCCGAAATTAAACAACGTTTTCCAGCTAGGCTATCATCGCGGTTTTGTAGCATGTAGTTTGCAAAGTACACTGCGCCGTAGCCAGTTGCTTCTTTACGAACTAACGAGCCACCCCACATTAGGCTTTTACCGGTTAACACACCATCGTAACGCCCTGTTAAACGCTTGTACTGGCCAAACAAATAACCAATTTCGCGTGCGCCAACACCAATATCCCCTGCAGGTACGTCGGTAGTTGGGCCAATGTGGCGGTATAACTCGTTCATAAATGATTGGCAAAAACGCATTATTTCACCGTCTGAGCGCCCTTTTGGATCAAAGTTAGCACCGCCTTTACCACCACCAATAGGTAGGCCGGTTAATGAGTTTTTAAACACTTGCTCAAAACCCAAAAACTTAATAATACTGGCATTAACACTCGGGTGAAAACGCAAGCCCCCCTTATATGGGCCCAAGGTAGAGCTAAATTCAATGCGATAGCCTTTATTTACTTGAATATTACCTTCGTCGTCAACCCAAGGTACACGAAACATTAGTTGACGCTCTGGCTCTACCATTCTTTCTATAATGGCTTCTTTTTGATAATTTGTAGTTTTTGCAAAAAGAGGTTCTAAAGATTCTAGTACTTCTTCAACAGCTTGATAAAACTCACTTTGCGCGGGGCTAGTTTGCTTTAATTGAGCTATCGTACTATGTATATAATTCATAATTATTCTTCCGTGTAAGCTATTTTTAAAATTTGAGAATTCGGGTAAGTATGATTGAGTTTGTTTTTTGAATATAAATCTATTTTAAAATCATAATTTTCATACACCTTACCATTAGAAAGAGTGGTGTTGCACGTCATTCAAGTTGAATTATTTTACTGTTGTGTAAAAATAAAACAGCGACTAGCCGAATTTTTATTCACTTTAACGATATAAAAATACAGTGCACGGTTACTAAAACCAAACATACAGCTAACAAAGGAGGTAATTACTTGATATTTAAATGATCTCATTCAATTGCTAGTTTATTAAGCGGTATTGAACAATTTTAAAGTAGGCGTGCAACAAGTTGAAATATATTTAACTTAAAAACAACAAAACGCTAAAACAAGGGCTGTTTTAGCGTTTTGAAAGAGTAATGGCTTTACCTTGCTTACTCAGCAGTGCTTTGTGGACGAACCTGCTGTTGTACACCCGTTAAAAATAAACGAAGTACCTGGTTGTTACATACGCGGTAGTGCTTGTTATCTACTTTACGAGAAAACGCGCTTAGCTCATGCTTACTCAAATTAAAGTCAACGAGTGCCAGCGTCGCAATCACATCTTCCGCTTTCATATTTAAAGCAATACGCAGCTTCATAAAAATAATATTGTTATTTAACTTGCTCTCAGGAGCAGGTTGCTCGCCTTCGCGCTTACCACGTTGCGTATTAATAAAACCATTTAAAAAAGTTGCAAACTCTGTATCACTTATTTCAGTGTAAGCTTCTTCGCCTTCTTTAGTTAACCAAGCAATTACTTGCTCTGTAGTAACCGTATGCTCAGCTGCAGCAAAAACATTTACCATAGCGGTGTCGGTTAAATTAAAAGTGTAGCGAATGCGGCGTAAAATATCGTTATTTGTCAAAGTAAATCCCAGAGTAGTAAATGCTAACCCAATGGTTAGTTATTGTTAGCTTGTAAATAAGCGCCCTAGTTTAACAGACTTGCCAATACTGCCCTATTAGTTTTTATTTAGCAGCGCACACGCTACCAATGCCGCTAATTACCCAGCACTTTTGCAGGGTCAACTCTTGTTGCTTGCCACGCCGGATAAATAGTAGCTAACGCCGCTAAAATAAAAGTAACAACAACTGTTACCACAATATCTTGCCACACTAACTTACTGGGTAAAAACTCTATAAAATAAACTCCTTGAAGTGGGTTTGCGCCAAAGAGTTGGCTGAGCCAAGTAAATAATTCGCTAATATTTATTGCCAGTACCACACCAATTAAGCTGCCTAATACCACACCTACAAAAGCTTGCGTTAACCCCTGCATTACAAAGGTAGCTAAAATGGTACTGTCTTTTGCGCCCATGGTTTTTAAAATAGCAATATTGCCTTGTTTTTCGCGTACTTCCATTACCAATGAGGACACAATATTAAAACTTGCCACAGCTATAATTAAAAACACCACAATATAAACTATGGTACGCACCATTTGTATATCTTGGTATAAGCTGCCTTGCGTTCTAAACCAACTAGAAATGTATACATAGTCGTCTATGGTTTGCCCTACCCGTAGCGCAATTTGATGCGCAGTAAATACGTCATCAACGCTTAGGCGAAGCCCGGTTACTTGGCTTTCATCGTAACCTAATGTTTGCTGCGCTTTATTAAGGTGGATAAATGCAGCTGTGCTGTCTATTGGCCCACCCATTTCAACAATACCTGCAAGTAACAGCGTTACTCGCTTAGGGGCTAATAATGACTGCCCTTGCTGAGCTATTTGAGGAATAAGTAAGGTAATACTATCGCCCACGCTGGCATCGAGCTGGTTAACTATTTGCTTGCCTAAAATAACTTCATCAATGCCAAGCTGGCTCACCAATTTGCCTTTGGTAAATTGATTAATAGCCGACACGCTCCCCTCTAATGAAGGCTCAACCCCGCGTATTTCTACTGCTTTTAATTGGCTTTTAAATTGCGCCATGCCGTTAACTGCAATAAATGGCGCGGCGCCGGTTACATGATCTTGCTGTTGAAGCTGCTCAACTTTTTGTGGCCAATTAGCAATTGGCCTATTAGGCGCTACATATTCCACCTGCGGCACTACGCTTAATAAGCGATGCACTAATTGCTGCTCAAAGCCATTAATTACCGACAGCGCAACTATTAAAACCGCAACGCCCAATAAAATACCCACAGTAGATGCTTTAGCTATAAAGCTTACAAAGCCATTTTTTTCATCTTTATGACCAGAATACGCTCTAAAGCGTTTACTTATAAACGCACTAAGCAACATGTTGCGACTCTTTAATAGTAAGTTTTCCATCATCTAAATAGGCTATTTTACCGAGTTTGTCGGCCAGCTCTAAGTCGTGTGTTACCACCACAAAGCTGGTATTTAAACTTTTATTAAGCTCATTTATTAAGTCGTATATTTTAATCGCGTTTTGTTTATCTAAATTACCGGTTGGCTCATCGGCAAGCACTAATGCCGGTTTAGTAACGAGCGCGCGCGCAATTGCCACTCGTTGGCGCTCACCACCAGACAGTGCCGACGGCTTATGAGAGCTACGATGTGCTAGGCCCACTTTTTCAAGCATTTCTAATGCAGCTACTTTCGCAGCTTTAGCACTTAGTCCTTTAATTAAAAGCGGCATAGCTACATTTTCTACCGCGCTAAATTCCATCAGTAAATGATGAAATTGATAAATAAAGCCTAAGTTTTTATTTCTAAATGCCGCTTGCTCTGTACGGGAGAGCTTAGCCACTTCTTGATTTTTAATTTTAGCACTGCCAGATGTTGCAGTATCGAGCGTACCGAGTATATGCAATAAGGTACTTTTACCCGAACCAGAGCTGCCCACAATAGCCAGCATTTCACCTTGTTGCAGGGCTAAATCAACCCCTTTTAATACTGCAACTTGGTTACTACCATCTTGATAAACTTTATTTAAATTTTCACAACTAATAACTAAATCATTCATAACGCAATACCTCGGCTGGTTTTACTTTTGCGGCTTTGCGCGCTGGGTAAACAGTGGCTAAAAAGCTCATAGCAATACTCGAACAAGCGATAACAATTAGGCTTGGCACATCAAATTTTACCGGCAACTCTATACCTGCCATCAAATTTAACCCTACTAATGCTAATAACTCATTAATATATAAACTAAGTAATACACCTAAAAATGCCCCTACTGCGGTGCCAATCACGCCATTATAAAGTCCTTGCACCATAAACACTTTTTGTACTTGCGATGGTGTTAAACCCAAGGTTTGTAAAATAGCGACTTCGCCTTGTTTTTCACTTACCATCATCGTTAGCGCAGAGACAATATTAAATACCGCAACCAGCACAATAAGCCCTAATAACATCGACATAATCCGTTTTTCCATTGCTACAGCAGCAAATAATGTGCCTTGGCTGCTGCGCCAATCTGTATAGGTATGATCTTTTAATATTAGTTTGCTGGCCTGTATAAATTCATCCAATGCAAAGGGTTCATACAAAGAAATACTTAAATTAGGTGCAGTGTTTTGATCCAGCTTTAATACGCGTTGCAACGACGCACCACTGGTAAAAGCCAGCCCCATGTCAATTTCAGAGCCAGTTTCGTAAATGGCTGCTATTTTAAACAAGCGTTGGCTAGGCATTCGCCCAAGCGGTGTATAGGTAGAAGCATTTGGCATAATAACCCGCAGCTTATCTCCCAAACCAACACCTAATTTACGGCTCAGGTAGCGACTAATGGCAATGCTATAGTTTTTATTAAGTACTGTTTGCCAATTTCCTTGTACTATTTTATCGGTAATTTTATAGAGCGAGCCGTCATCGCCATATAAGCCTTGCAGCAACACACCGTGTAAATCTTTATTGGTTTGTAATATAGCTTCACCATGCTGATAAAGGCTTACAGTACTTACATAAGGAGATTGTTCAAGATCTGCTTTTAAACTACTCATTTGCGCTGCAGTACGCTTATTAGCTTGCACTTCAACATGCGGAATAAGCCCAAGCATATTGGTTTTTAAGCTGCTTTCAAAGCCATTCATTACTGAACTGACAGTAAATAATGCCATTAAGCCAATCGCAATACCGGCAATAGAAAAAAACGAGATAAATGAAATAAACGCATTCCCTTTTGAGGAGCGACTATATCTAAGCCCAATAAACAAACTAACCGGTTGAAACATATTGTTTTTAAACACTTATCCTAAAAATAGTAACTTATAATAACACGAATAATCCGTACTTGGGTATGCCACTAAATGTAATAAATATTTAAAAATCTGATACTTGGCTAGAATAAAAATTAAATGATTAACCCGCTATTAAGCTTTTAGTCCTGCGACTAAATAATCAAGTAGCACCCTTACATTAGTTGCCACAAACTGTCGAGGCGGATACACACCCCATACCCCTTCTTGCAGCGGCTGATAGGATGTTAAAATAGGCACTAACTGCCCTGTTTTTAACTCGTTTTCAATGTAGTAATTAGGGAGCTGAATAATCCCTAAACCTTTTTTAGCGCCATCTACCAACGCCCAGCCACTATTACATTGCAGTCGCCCAGCTATTTTAATATGCTTTTCGCGCCCTCCTTCGTTTACCCGCCAATAACGACTATTCCCCACTAAACATTGATGATTTATTAGCTCACCTAATGTGTGTGGCTCGCCAAATCGGGTTAAATAATCAGGGGCACAACACATAATAAAACGCCGTGCACTTAAGCGCCGTGCTTTTAAGCTCGAGTCTTTTAAATGCCCCAGTCTAATAGCTAGATCAAAACCACCTTCTAATAAGTTTTCTTGCTCATTACTGAGCGTAGCAACGACTTCTACATCGGGGTGGTCGTGCATAAAATTATGCACTATTGGCATAATAAAGCTCTCGCCATACATTACCGGGGCTGTTAGATTAATTTTACCTTTTGGCGTACTTTGCTGTTGCGCTAAACTTTGCGTGGCATCATCCATTGCATGTTGTAAATGCTTTATTTGGTGTAAAAACACCTCACCTTCTTTGGTCAAAACCACTTTACGCGTTGTGCGCGTTAGCAACTGTGTATTTAAGCGTTGTTCAAGCGCACTAACATGGCGGCTAATATGCGCAACCGACAGCCCAATTGCTTTGCCTGCAGCGGTAAAACTACCTTCTTCACCTACCGCAATAAATTCGTCTATTCCATCCCATCGTGCCATTGTTACAGTTCTGAAAAAGTGTTTTAATAAAATTGAGATTATCATTATTTGAGAAACAAATACAATAGCTACATCACCCAAGCAAATTGGGTCTACAATTATTATCTACCCACTACAAAGGATAAGCACATGTCAGAATTTATTAAATCAAAAGCAGCTATTGCTTGGGGTCCTAATCAACCACTTAGTGTTGAAGAAGTTGATGTGATGATGCCTAAAAAAGGCGAAGTAATGGTAAAAATTACCGCTACTGGTGTATGTCATACCGATGCATTTACATTATCGGGTGAAGATCCTGAAGGTATATTCCCTGCAATTTTAGGCCACGAAGGCGCTGGTGTTGTATATGCAATCGGCGAAGGCGTAACCAGCGTAGAAATTGGCGATCATGTTATTCCTTTATACACCGCAGAATGTGGTGAATGTAAAATGTGTACCTCGGGCAAAACTAACCTGTGTTCTGCTGTGCGCGAAACCCAAGGTAAAGGCTTAATGCCAGACGGTACAACACGTTTTTATAAAGACGGTCAGCCAATTTACCACTACATGGGTTGCTCAACTTTCTCTGAGTACACAGTACTGCCAGAAATCTCTTTAGCTAAAGTAAACAAAGAAGCGTCTTTAGAAGAAATATGCTTACTAGGCTGTGGCGTAACAACAGGTATGGGCGCAGTAACAAACACAGCTAAAGTAAAAGCGGGCGACACTGTAGCTATTTTCGGTTTAGGTGGCATAGGTTTATCAGCTATTATTGGCGCAAAAATGGCCGGTGCGAGTCGTATTATCGGTATCGATATAAACAACTCTAAATACGAGTTAGCAACCAAGCTTGGCGCAACCGATTTAATTAATCCAAAAGACTTCGACAAGCCAATTCAAGACGTAATTGTTGAAATGACCGATGGCGGCGTTGACTACTCGTTTGAATGTATTGGTAATGTTGATGTTATGCGCTCAGCACTTGAGTGTTGTCATAAAGGTTGGGGTGAGTCGGTAATTATTGGTGTAGCAGGCGCTGGCCAAGAAATTGCTACTCGTCCATTCCAATTAGTTACTGGGCGTGTATGGCGTGGTAGCGCATTTGGTGGTGTTAAAGGCCGCTCACAACTACCTGAAATTGTAGAACGTTACATGGCTGGCGAGTTTGCACTAAATGACTTTATTACCCACACAATGGGCCTTGAAGACATTAATGATGCATTTGATTTAATGCACGAAGGCAAAAGCATTCGTACCGTTATTCATTACTAAGCAATAAACCAATCGCTTGTATTCACGGTGTGGATATAAGCGGCTTTTGAGGATTATCATGTTAGAAAATATCTCAAGTGTAAAAGTATCCGGTGGCTGGCATAAACAATATACGCACAGCGCTGTAAGCACTCATTGTACTATGCGTTTTGCCGTTTTTTTGCCGCCCGGCGCTAGTGAAAGTAATAAAGTACCGGTACTTTATTGGCTTTCAGGTTTAACCTGCACCGACGAAAACTTTATGCAAAAAGCAGGCGCATTCAAAAAAGCAGCTGAGCTAGGTATTGCTATTGTGGCACCCGACACTAGCCCTCGTGGGGATAATGTTCCTAACGAAGACAGCTACGATTTTGCTCAAGGCGCTGGGTTTTATGTTAACGCGACACAAGCCCCTTACAACACTCACTTTAATATGTACGACTACGTAGTGAATGAATTACCCGCGCTTATAGAGCAGCACTTTCCAGTGACTAGCACAAAAGCAATTAGTGGTCATTCAATGGGCGGCCACGGTGCGTTGATGATCGCCCTTAAAAACCCACAGGATTATGTTAGTGCCTCGGCGTTTAGCCCTATAGTAAACCCTATTAATTGCCCATGGGGCGTTAAAGCGTTTACGGGTTATTTAGGAGCCGATAAAACAACATGGGCACAATACGACAGCTGCAAATTAATGGCTAAAGCTGAGCAAAGTAACTACTTGCCAATGTTAGTGAGCCAAGGCGATGCCGATAACTTTTTAGACGAGCAATTAAAACCGCAAAATTTAGTGGCTGTTGCAAAACAAAAAGACTACCCACTGACCCTAGAAATGCAAACCGGGTACGATCATAGTTACTTTTTTATCAGTAGCTTTATTGATCAGCACTTGGTATTTCATCATCAGTATTTGTCTGCATAACAATATTATTGTTTGTAGTAATAATGTGTAGAGAACCCTCTACACATTATTTTAAACTATTAAAAAAACGTCCTTACTTGCATCAGTATTCACTCGCCTTTTATTACCCTGCTTGCTGTGGCTCTACCCATAAGCTTATTTAGAGCATGCTGACCTTGTAAAATAAAATCAAATTTTAAATTTTAAATTGTAACGGTGTTAAACAAAGCACATTACTCATGCACTTCCTTTTTTATAAACTCCTTAACAAAACCAATTAATTGCAGTAAATATATAATCAAAAAAGGGAATGCACCTACAATCGCAACGCTGTGATTTAAAGGCTCGTTATTTTCAACTAATAATACGCAAGCATACAATCCCAACGCAAACGACCAGGCGTATAACCAAAACGGCAGAATCATCAGAGGTTGCTAACGCGCAGTAATAACGCGTTTTTTTCAAGTTTAGTGGCTGTATTTATTGTTTTTTTTAAAAGGCAAGTGATGTACATAATTACCTTTAATATAAGTAAAAGAATATGGATATTCAAAAGCGATATCAAACTAACTACTTAGTAAAATAGTAAAATAGTAAAATAGTAGTGTAACTATTACCAAGCCAGGCAGAATAAAAATAAAGGCAAACCTAAATTACTGAATTTAAAATATTAAATAAATGGCTTACAGATTGCTAGCTAGTTATTAAGATTAACTAAAAAGGCAAGATCATGGAAATTGATTTACAGTGGCACGAAATCGTTGATAATCTGATTCACTTAGGCATAGCTTATTTACTCGCTTTGCCAATGGCCTACGACAGAGAGCGCAGCCAAGATGGTGCGGGGCTGCGTACCTTTCCGTTAGTAGCGGTGGCATCATGTGGTTATGCGTTAATTGCGTTGTCTGTACTTGACTCCTCTGAAGCACAATCAAAAATGTTACAGGGGATCATTACCGGTATCGGCTTTATTGGCGGTGGCGCAATTTTAAAAAATAACCAGTCCACCTCAGGTACTGCCACCGCGGCGAGCATTTGGAATATGGGTTTAATTGGTATTGCTGTGGCCTACAGTCGCTACGAAATAGCTATTTTACTGGCCATTATTAACTTTATAACATTACGCTATATTAAAAAGTTTAAGTAACCTCTTAATTTTATATCTTAATAAAAACAAAAAAGGCGCTATAAAAGCGCCTTACCAAACAAGAATGTGTGCTTAAAACATGTCTTGATAGGGATTTTTTGTATTAAAAGCAATCGCTTTTTCAAAGCCAGGAAGGTGTATGCTTTGCTCATCTATAACAATGTCGTTGTCGTCAATTAAGCCATCACCAAAACGATAAATTAGTTGGTATTGGCCTAAGTCTGCTTGTGATTGATAGCTTTGTTGCGCTGCTTTTACAGCCACATTTTTATTAGCATAATCATCCATAACGCTTTTGCCATGGCGCTTGGCAAGCATTTGCAGTGTTATTTTTGCAGACAATACTGTAGCGGTAGCATTGTTACCACCAAAGCCTTTTGAGTTAATAAATGCAATATCCATATCACCGCAATCATAGTGGCTGTTTCTAATATCTAGATGATCAGCGTAAACATCGTCGGCTATTTTATCTATAGTCGTAATACCAGGCATAATATTGTGGCTAAATACACCTAATGCTATAGCTAACTGATCGCCACTTGCAGGAGCAATAGTATGGCCAACATATGCTTTTGGCGCAGTTACTTTCCAGTTATCAATAGCAAAGGTTTGTGCCACTTTATGATAAATCAATGACTCGGTTACACGGTTTAATGGCGTGCTTGAACCATGGGCTAATATAAAGCTGCGCTGTTGCAGGGCTTCTTTACCTAATAAGCTACTTGCCAGTGCCGCCGATTTTGCCATAGTAATGTAGTTACCCGGCCCTGGTGAAGTAATTGACTTTTTAATCCCGTCGGCATTTACAAATACATCTGGCACACACCCCATAATGTCAGCGCCTAACTCTAGTGCTAGAGCATCATCCATTAAAATAGCCACTTGCGCGCCTTCACCTAGCGTAAAGCCACAGTTTTCGCCAAACGGACGGCTACTTTTACGATAGTCGGGCTCATCTGTATTACTTAAGTTATCTAAACGGCGCAAACCTTCAACGTTTGCCAGTGCGCTCATGTTACCAAAGCCTTCTATAACCTCTGGCGTAATAGCACATTCAACACTGGCTACTACAGCAACGCGAGTGCGCCCGGCTTGTATATCGTTAACCGCTGCGCGTAAGTTATATAAAAACGTAGCACATGCGCCCGAAGTTGAAAACGTAGTACCTACGTTGCCCGTTACATACGCATTAATAAAATCGGTCGACATAGTATTTAAACCCAGCGCTAATTGCTTAGTGCTTACGCGGTCGCCTTGCTGGCGAGCTTTAACTAAGCCACCTAAACCTGTGTCATCCATTTGGCCAATAACCGACGCCGAATAGGTACCAATTTTGTCTGGCTCTACGCTATTCATTATATGTTGCCAATCAAGCCCGGTTGACTTTATTGCATCGGTAGCAGCAAAAATAGTTGCTTGCAAACCACGTGGCTGATAGCGGCTGTTATACATTACTGACGGATCAAACCCAGTAGGAAACTGCCCTGCCGATTTAATCGGGTTGTCACGAGTTGAAGCGTGTTTAACATCTATATCTGCGGCAATAGTAACTTTAACTTTTTTACCTTCGAGCTGCTCTACCTGCCAGCTTGCAGGTATCGGTTGTGGTAAATCGCGAGCACGGGTTTCAAACACAATCGCATTCTCATCCGAGTTGCTTAGCGTCATTTTTTGCTGCCATGGGGTAGCGTCTGGATCAAAATGTTCGTTTTCGATTTTACGAATAAGCGTGCCGGCAATTATTTGTTCACCAAAACGTGCTTCTATGTCGCTTTGCTCAACATTGTTACCTTGAGTGTCTTGTAGTTGATTATCAACAACACTAACTAAATTCATCAAGGTGGCGAGGCCTAAAAACGTTTCTTGACGATCTTGTGCACTTAAACTGTCTAACACAATACGGCGGTAACCTTGGTGAAAAGAAGTACGGCCAGCGGCATTAATGCCTCCCATGCCTACAATTACGGGTAATGCGGTCATAATTTACCTTTAAAAAACGTGTTATAAGAATATGACACTAGTTTAAATGGATTGCGCACCACTCTTTGTGCTTTAATAGCCAAATATTAAGCATAAAAGGCCAACTCTAACTGGTCGGAGCATCTATATGACTGATAAACAGAGTAACCCCCCATTAAATATAGCTATTGCTGTTTACCAACACTTATTAATAACGAGTTTAACCCTCCCTATAGAAATGTTGAGAGCGGGCGAAGCCTTTGCAAAAGGCCATATTAATAAACAAAACTTTAGGCCACTCGCTATTCATTTAGTTGCTAAAAACCTTGAACCAATAAGTAATCGTACCGGCTTGGCAATCCTTCCCGATTGCGCCACCAGCAATACCCCCAATTGCGATTTAGTAATAGTGCCCGGTATTTGGCGAAACCCGCGCCCAGTTGTACGCACTAATCAAAATATAGTTACTTGGTTGGGGCAAAGTTTTACTAATGGCAGCCATATTATAGGTGTAGGCACTGGCAACTGTTTACTAGCAGAGGCCAAGTTACTTGACGGGCACCCAGCAACCACCCATTGGCATTACGCTAAACAATTTAGTCACGACTACCCCAAGGTACTGTTAAAGCCTGACTTTTTTATTACTCAATCCGAGCGACTCTATACCGTAGCCAGCCTAAACGCCCTAGCCGATGTAATAGTGCATATTATTAGCCAGTATTATGGCAAAGCTGCAGCGCAGCATGTTGAGCGCAATTTTTCCCACGAAATACGCAAACCCTACGAAGATCAGCGCTATCTTGAAGGTGCGGTTGATCGCCATCCCGATGAATTAATTGCCCAAATTCAATTTTGGTTAAAAACTAACTTAGCAACAGAGCTTAATTTACAGGATGTAGCCGCACAGTTTAATTTAAGCTATCGCTCTTTTACGCGGCGCTTTAAAGCAGCTACCAACCAAAGCCCTATTGAGTATTGGCAACAGTTACGAGTAGAAGGTGCTAAAGAGTTGCTCGCTTCGTCAAATTTATCAATTCAGGAAGTAGCGTTAGAAGTAGGCTATAATGATCAAGGTCATTTAACGCGAATATTTAGAAAAATATTGAACCAAACACCCAGTGAGTATCGTAAAGTAGTGAGAAAAAAATTGTTTGGTTAATACTTTAAAAACAAGCCAAGCTACTGTATTAATATAAACCATTAACTAAAACACAGGAAGTTGGAAATATGCATGTAAATTTTAGTGAAAATTTACTATTAGATATTGAAGCAGAGACTGATCTCAATACTAGACTAACTCGCTTGCTAGCACTTATTCGTAAACACCTTGATATGGACGTTGCTTTTATTTCTGAGTTTAAAGACTCTAAACGTATATTTAAATTAGTTGATACCAAACGCCCTAACGAGATTGTAAAAGTAGGTAATTTTGATCCCATAAACGAAACCTACTGTAATAAATTAGCCAATAATGAACTAGATAATATAATACCTGACATCAGTAAAAATAGTATAACCCGCAATATGCCGGTTACTAAAAAGCTTAATATTGGCGCTTATATTGGCGTGCCAATTACCTTATCTAACGGCGATATTTATGGCACATTTTGCTGCTATAACGAACAAAAAGACGACACATTAAACAAGCGTGATCTGGCGTTTTTAAATTTAATTTCAGATCTGGCTTCACAGCTTATTGATACACAAATACAAGACAATGAAGCAAAACAACTTATTAAATCTAACGTACTTAATATTATAAATACAAATAATATTGAAATTTACTACCAGCCTATATATAGCTTAAACACAAATAAAGTTTCGGGTTACGAATCCTTGTCTCGCTTTTTTGTTGAGCCCTATAGAACACCTAATATTTGGTTTGATGAAGCAGCACAGTTTGGTTTAGGTGAAGCCCTAGAAATGTTGGCAATAAACAATGTTTTAGGCAATATGAGTCATTTTAATAAAGAGGTGTATGTGTCAATTAACACCTCTCCAGAGCATATACTAAGTGGTGCCGTTGCCAATGCATTAGCTGCTATTTCTGATTGCAGCAATATAGTATTGGAGGTAACCGAACACTCTCCTATTGCCAACTACAATGAAATGTTAACGGCACTCGCGCCACTGCGTAAAAAAGGCATACGCCTAGCTATAGACGATGTTGGTGCAGGGTATTCTTCTTTTCAGCATATTTTGGAGCTACAAGCAGATATTATTAAACTTGATATTAGCCTTACCCGAAACATAAATAGCGATCGTCGTAAATATTTATTAGCTAAAGCGTTATGCGGATTTGCTAAAGACATTGGCTGTAATATTATTGCCGAAGGCATAGAAACACTAGAAGAAATAAACACCCTCCGCAAACTAAGTGTCGATAAGGTTCAGGGCTATTATTTAGGCCGCCCACAAGCACTTTGCGATGCTTTAGTGCATCAAAAATCAGTATTAAGTTAGTTATAAACTTAATTATAAAAACGCCACTTTATAAGTGGCGCTCTGTTTCATTTTCACTTTTGCGATAATAGCGTTTTGAATAAATTTTAACTTTAGTGTGCACACCTTTACTTAAGCTTTTAAACTTAGCTTCAAGCACATCAACACCGTATAAAATACCGACCACCAGCACAGAAAGCTTAATAGCTGCGCCCAAGTTTTCGGTGGCTATCATTACACCAATAGACGCTAACACCCAAATGGTTGCTGCCGACGTTACTCCTACCACAGCGCCGTCTTTAGCTAGCATTACGCCTGCACCCAAAAAGCCAATACCAGTAATTATTTGTCCCACTACGCGAGAGTGGTCAATTACATCGCCTTGTAAATTAAACGCGGTCGATAAAAATAAATAGGTACCTAAAGTAATTAACGCAGAAGTACGAATACCCACAGGTTTGCCACGTAATTGGCGCTCAATACCAATAATAGCGCCACAAAATGCCGCCGTACCAATTGCAGCCCATGAGTACGGAGCTACATCAAATAAATCAGGTAAAAACACGTAATTTCCTCGTTATTCATATATGAATAGTTTAATTTTATTTTAACAATCTTTTGATTTAGCAATAGCCACAGCTGTTCTTAAGCGTTGGCTACCAAACGCCGACATTTTACTAAAGTCGCTGCGGGCAATAGGCACATATTGGCAATCTATAGCCAATTGACTATCACTTCCTGGCTCACAAAACGGATCATGAACATACACACAGTGCTCATCTAAATGCGTAACGCACACCCAATGCGGCGATTTTTTACCATCAAACCGATAAGTGCTTATTAATAGCAACACGCTAAAATTTTGCTTCAGCCAACGCTCAATGTCTTCAAGCTCAACATCTTTATTACTAAGCGGTATTTTGGCAGCGGTTATGCCATCTACAAACTGCTGATGTACCGTTGCTAATACTACTTTTTTATTTTCACTGCGCACGCCATCTAAAAACAACGGCTCTAGGGTATTAACAATTACCTCGCTGTTAAAACCACGTTTATGTGCCGCCAGTGCTAAACCAAACGGATGGCAGCCGCCATGCCCAGAGGTCATAAAAATAGTAGTGCCTTCTCGCCATAACGACAACTCATGCGATTGAGTCAGTTCAGTGCTAGCATCTAAGCTCCCCATAGCCATTAACAACGCCGCAGGACCACAGGTAAACTCAGTAGTTTGCTGATACCACGGAGTTAACCGTGCTAACTTAAGCTCACTGGTTTTACGAATGTTTTTTTGCATGCGTAGCGCATCGCTGTGATCGTCGTAATAATCGCTATATTGACCAAACACCCGATAACCTAAGCTTTTATACAAACCAATTGCGCTGTCGTTATTTACAGCCACTTCTAAACGCAGATAAATTCGCCCACGCTCTGCGGTGGCTTTTTCAAGTGCAATAAGTAGCATTTTTGCAATGCCTTTGCCTTGCATGGTAGGTAATACAGCAAGCGAATAAAGACGCGCTAGACGAGTGCCTTTATGGCACCAAATTAGCCCATAACCGCATAACGCATTATTTTGCTCGGCAACTAATAAAATACCGTGCTTAGCACTTAGCCAGCGCTTTAAACTGCGCGGGCTAAGCTTGTCGTTACTAAAGCAAGCATTTTCAAGTGCTGTAAGCGCGGTTAAATCACTGATAAGCGCTTGGCGAATAACCACTTGCTCAGTCTGTTCATTAACCACACTCTCAACCATGGCTTTTGCCATTAACCACGCCCCCTCGCTTCAAGGCGTTGTTTAAACTCATCCATAATGATCATATAAAGCTCATCGCCTAAATAGCCGTCTTCTACTTTATGATCAATACTTGGGTTATCGTTTACTTCAAGTACATAAGCACGCCCTTGATGTTCTTTTACATCAACGCCATATAAACCCTTACCCACTGTTTTACACGCTTTTAATGCTGCATCTAATACCGCTTTTGGTAATTCAAAAGTAGGCAATGTTTCAAAGCCACCCGAAAAAAACCGCTTTGCATCGTGGTTATAAATTTGCCAATGGTTACGCGCCATTAAGTAACGACACGCGTAAATTGCACGGCCATTTAGTACCCCTACTCGCCAATCGTATTCGGTGTACATGTATTCTTGTGCAAGCACTAAAGCACTAAATTCAAATAGCTCAGTTAACTTAGCTTCCAGCTCAGCACGGTTCGTTACTTTATATACCCCTTTTGAAAACGAGCCTTCTGGCATTTTCAATACTAACGGGTAGGTAAACGCCGCTTCTAACTGCTCAAGAGTCTCGCTTGACTGATCAGCCACAACCACTGTTTTTAAACTAGGTACTTTTTGATAGTTAAACGCATCGTGTAAATACACTTTATTACAACAACGTAAAATAGACTCCGCATCGTCAATAACCACTAAACCTAAGCTTTGTGCCTTGCTAGCAAGGCGATATGTTGGGTGGTCAATTGCTGTAGTTTGACGAATAAATAACGCATCAAACTGGGCTATATTGTCTATTTCGTCAAAGCTTAATGCTTGGGCATTAATACCATGTTTAGCCGCTGCTTTAATAAACTTTGCTATTGCGTCTTTATCGCTTGGTGGCACCTTTTCATTGTGATCAACAAGTATTGCCATGTCCCAGCGAAAACGACGTCGCTCCGCAGTAATACGCCATTGCGTTTGGGTAAAGTTATTCAACTTAGCTACAAAATCGCTGTACTGTTGCTCATCTAATGACGATAACGACCCTTGTTGTAATAAGCCTTGGTTATCAACAAATAAAATAGGCGCCGGGTATTGTTTAAATACCGATTTAGCCGCTTTTGTTTGCTCATCGTTAGTGGCATTACCAAAGTATAGAGCGCCATCTATTTGGCCAACATTGTGCATAGGTGCTTGGCCGCTACGTAACGCATTTATTGTTTTTACACTTGGTAATACTTGGTGCTTACGCGCTTCAGCGAGTAGCGAGCAATAGTAACCTTTGCTCAAGTATTGGCTTGAGTCACATAAGTTAATAATGCGAGTTTTAGGTTCATCACGTTTTGGATAGTCACGTAGGTAAGTATTAAACGTAATAACATTTTCGAATGATTGAGCAAGAGTTTGCTCGTTGTTATCAACCACAATTAAGGTTTTAAACACGACTTTTCCTAGTTAAGTCTAATTATAAAAGCATGCTTAATTTTTTATAATTAAGCATTAAAAATAGAAACACCCATCGTACTAAGTGGTGCATTGCGCGTGTCACTTAATAAGATGGGTGCTTTAGTTTAGGTAATCCTAAACCACATCTGCTTTATAAGGCCTTTTTGATAAACTAACAAACGAGATATTTTTAGCGTGAAGATGAAAATTATTGATGTAGGTCGAATAAGTGGCGAAGCCACGCCATCCGACACATAATTTATGGGAACGGTAAGTGTTTATAACCTTGGCTTGGCTCTTTCGGGTGATAATATATTATTGTGATGCGGCTTGATTGTCGGATGGCGCTTCGCTTATCCGACCTACGTTTAAATATTCCATATGTAAGAAATTACACAATAAAACATTGCTGTAGGTCGGATAAATGGCGAAGCCACGCCATCCGACACATAATTTATGGGAACGGTAAGTGTTTATAACCTTGCCTTGGCTCTTTCGGGTGATAAAATATTATTGTGATGCGGCTTGATTGTCGGATGGCGCTTCGCTTATCCGACCTACGTTTAAATATTCCATATGTATGAAATTACACAATAAAACATTGCTGTAGGTCGGATAGATGGCGAAGCCACGCCATCCGACACATAATTTATGGTTTTTCACCACACCAATTATTCGTGTAAACACCTTGCTTAACTGCTCTGTGAAAACTTGAATAAGGCCAATCAGCAACCCTACTAACTAAGCCATGTTTCATAGGGTTAAAATGCACGTAGTTAACATGATGCCAATAATCATTATCATCCCTAATTGTATGCTCCCAAAAGCGGCGTTGCCAAACTCCCCGCTCATTTTTACGTTTTCTTGTTTGAGTTAAAAATTCTGTTTTTGGGAGTGATTTTGAAAATCGCTTTTTAATTTCACGCCAACGCCCAGAGTAATCACTATCGTTATCTGGCAAAGTTAAAACTGCATGAAGGTGATCGGGTAGCACAACCCATGCGTCAATGTAAAATGGTCTTCGTAATTTAACAAAGCGAATAGCCTCGCGTAATAAATCAATATGTTCAACTAATAACGACTTATTACGATCGAGCAAATTAACAGTAAAAAAATATGACCCTCCTTTTACATAATTCCTACGATATTGCATTTTATTCTCACTATATTATTTAAAGCGCATCAAATAAATAAAGCGTAAATTTAGGATATATACAACATTGACGTAGGTCGGATAAATGGCGAAGCCATGCCATCCGACAATAAAATGAGGGGGAATAAATACGTTTTGTGGTGCTTAAAAATGGGCTTTGCTTACAACCAATATTTTATAAAATTTCTACAATGTCATAATCGTGCTTTACATCGGCAATGGTTAAACTAATGCCATCATCAATTTGTTTATTTAATAACAGCTTACCTAGTGGTGCGCCGGGGGTTACAACGGCAATCGTTAAGCCTTTAACCTCTACGGTTAACCCACCTGCGCTTGGGCCTAAATAAAACCATTTTTGCTGCTCATTTGTATCCTCTAGGCACACTAGCGAGCCAATGGCTATTTTACTACTGGCTGGCTGATTAAATATGGGCTTAAATAACTCCATGCTTTTATAGCAATCGTTTACGCGCTGCGCTTGGCCTTGGGCTAAATAGGCGGCCTCTAACCCTAGGGTATCGTATTTGTTTTCTGCTATGTTTTCTTCGTGCGTGGCGGTGTCGTGCGCTGTTTTAGCGGCCACTTTTGCGGTGGTAAGCTGCGCCTCTAGGGCAAACTTAAGGTGTTCAATAACGTGGGCTTTGTTCATGGGGTTTACACACATACAGTAAAATATTGCGAGCAGTTTAACATTGCTACGGGGGCTAAACACAATAGTTTGGCCCCTAAGCTTTGTTTATTTGTATGCTTTGAGCCTTTATGGCATATCCATGAGCGCTTGGCTTTGGCTATCTATTTTCACTTCGTAGTTTTTAGCACTTAACCCCATTAGCTCGGGCAAGGTGGCGGCAATACAAACAGATGAAAACGTACCCACAACAATGCCACTAAATAACGCAATAGCAAAGCCTTGCAGCGGTGTTCCAGCTAATAGCCACACACTTGCTACTGTGGCTAAAGTGGTACCTGAGGTAATTAAGGTACGCGTTAGGGTGCTTTTAATCGCACTATTTATAATGCTGGATACGCTCATACTGGCATTTAATTTAACTCTTAATAGCTCACGCACCCTGTCGCCAACAATTATAGAGTCATTAAGTGAGTAGCCTATAATTGCTAATAAACTGGCTAATACGGTTAAGTTAAATTCAAGCTGTAATAGCGAAAACAAACCCAGCACCAATATTAAGTCGTGTGTTAAAGCAACTACCGAGCCAAGGGCTAAACGCCATTCAAACCTTATCGCTAAATACAGCATTACTGCAACCATAGCTGCTAGAAGTGCCAAACAGCCTTGTTCAAATAGCTCATCGCCCACTTGCGAGCCAATATAGGCCGATGACAATACCGTGGCATTTATGTCGGTGCTTTGTGTTACCGCACTTTGCCAATCGTTGCTACTATTACTCGCAGATTGATTAATAGCTGGCGCTTCTCTTAATTGAAAGTGGTTATTCCCTTGCGCTGTTAGTTCAAACTCACCGTTGTGGTTTTTAGCTATAAAAGTTTTAAGCTGCTTTAGCTCAATACTTTGGCTAGTCGTAAATTCTGTTAAGTAACCACCGGTAAAATCTAGGCCAAAGTTAAGCCCTTTTTGCGCTAAGGTTACTACCGATAGCAATACTAATACTGTACTTAAAACCAAGCCCATAAAACGCATGCGTGTGCCGGTTTCGCCTTTTAAAAAATAATTAAGCATCTGTACTTACTCCGCTTTTTTTACCCAATTTTAAATACAAACTTTGGCTCAACACTTTCGATACATACACGCCTGTAAACATACTGGTTACTAAACCCAGCGCCAAAGTAATTGCAAAGCCTTTCACTGGCCCATAACCTATACCGTATAAAATAAGTGCAGTGATCATAGTGGTAATATTGGCATCAAAAATAGTGCTAAATGCTTGCTTATACCCTTGCTCAATAGCTTGATAAGGCGCGCGGCCTTTACGGCGCTCTTCTTTTATACGTTCGAATATAATGACGTTGGTATCTACTGCCATACCTATGGTTAGCACCAATCCGGCAATGCCGGGAAGCGTAAGCACTACCCCAGGCAATAACGACATTAAACCCACTAAAGAGGTTAAATTTAAAATAAGTGCTACGTTGGCAATTAACCCTAAACGTCTGTACCACATAGCCATAAATGCCAAAGTAATACCCATACCTAACATTAGGGCGGCTAAGCCGTTACTTATATTTTCGCTGCCTAAGCTTGGCCCTATGGTTTGTTCGTGCACTATAGTAACCGGCGCACTTAACGAGCCTGCACGTAACAATAGCGCTAAGTCGGCCGCGGCTTGTGGGCTTTGCATATTGGTTATGCTAAAACGCGAACTTAAGTGCTGAGCAATATTGGCTACATTAATAACCTCACTCTTTTTAACTACCTCTCCTTTAGCATTTTGCGAATACTCTGAGTAAACCGTCGCCATAGGTTTACCTATATTAGCTTTAGAAAATGCCGACATAGCATCGCCGCCTTGGCTATCAAGGCTTAACTGCACTAGCGGTTTGCTCCAATCGTCGCGCCCAGCATGAGCGTTATTAATATGCTCACCGGTAAAAATTGGCACAGGGTCGAGTTTTATAGTACCGCCCGTCTGTAAATTAAAGGTTTGCCCACCCACAGCTTTTAATTGATAAAACCCCAGGGATGCCGTTGCGCCAATAATGCGTTTCGCCTCGGTAGGATCTTGCACTCCAGGTAGTTCAATACGAATGCGCTGCTTACCTTGGCGTTGTGTTACCGCTTCGGTTATGCCCAGCTCTTCAATACGCGAACGTAGAGTTGTGAGGGTTTGGCTCATAACTTCTTTGTTAAACGCGCTTCGCCCTTGCTCTGAGTAACTAAATTGCGCCGTTTTAACTGTGCCATTATTATTTGTTACTACTGCTAAGTTAGCAAAGCGGCTTTGCAGCTCTTTAATAACAGGGGTTAATTTATCACCAGCATTAGGTAGAGCATTTATTACAAACCCAGTTTGAGTTTGCAGCGCTTTTACTCCATGTGCCTTTTGCTTAATTATGATTGATTTAGCTTGCTGATACGCACTCACTAATTGCTCATCAATTGCTTTGTCTAAATCTACATCGAGTACAAATAGCACCCCACCGTTTAAATCTAGACCTAACTTTATTGGCGAAAGTCCAAAGCTTTGTAGCCAGCTTGGACTGGTAGCGCGCTCAACAATTTTGGTCTGAGTATTTGCATATTGCGCTTTTATAGCCGCTTGTGCCTGGGCACTTTTTGTTGGCTCGTTAAGTAGCACATTTATTGTTGCTTGCGACTCATACGCTTGCGCCGCATTTAAGCCTTGCTCATTTAAAAATGTAACTAAGGTATTAGTGCTCGGGGGTGTTTGCATTTTGCTGTGTGGGGCTGCACTAATATACAACCATGACTGGTTTGGATATAAATTAGGTAACGCACTCATTGCCAGTAGCAGTAATACCACCAGCATAGCAAAGGTGCTTAATTTAAATTTAGCCATAAACGGCTTTTTATTATTTTTAAAACTCAACATTGTTATTCCTTACTATCAGCAACTAGCTGATAAGCGCTTAAAAAAGCACAATTAATCTGCAAGCTAAAACTTTAAAAGTTAAAACCTATTAATTATTAAATAAGGAAATTAAGCGTGATGGGTGTTGGTAGCGCTGTAAAGTAAGTTAGCTTCTTTCCAGCCACTAATACGAGACTTTTTACTATTAGAAACAACTGTATACCAAGGTAGTGCCGTGCTTATAGCTTTAGGTTGTAAATAAAACTGCCTTGCTAGCGTATGAATAAAAAATTCATAAATAACGTCGTATTCAGGCTCTGTTTGCGCACTAAATAAAAACAACGATGAATTACTGGCAGTTAGCCTAGGTTGCAGTGCATCAAACGCTGTTTTATTAGGCTTAGTTTGTTGTTTAGCATGCAATACTTTAACTAATATGGAGGGGTGACTTATATCTAATGAAACATTACCTAATGAAGTAGCACCTAATGAAGTAGCATCTAATGAAGTAGTATCTAATGAAGTAGTATCTAATGAAGTAGCATCTAGTGAGAAAGGAGCTGCTGAAAAAGCAGCAGATATTAAAGTAGAATTTGCAGTGTTTAAACCATGTTTAACTGGCGCGGCTTCGCTACATGCACTAAAAAGTGCAGTAATAAGCAAAAATGCAGTTAAAAACAAACGAAATTTAAACATCAATTTTCAAACTTTAATTAAGGATTACTAGTATATAAGGGCAGCTATTTAAAATACAATAGTCTAATTAAGTATTTAGCTTGATGAAAAATTAAATCCACAGCAATTTATACCCATTATAAAAACCGAGATCATTCATGCGCTCTAAACAAAGCTCAGTAAAACGCCCCGACGCAATGAACCTGCGCCAAAGTATAAAAACACTTTGGCCTTATATCACACAATTTAAAGGGCGAGTTTTTATTGCAGCTATGGCACTGGTAGGCGCTAAAGGTGCTACTTTACTTATGCCGTGGGCACTAAAAGAAATTATTGATAGCGTTGATAAATCTATTCACCCAGTGCTTTTTATTCCTACCCTACTGCTTATTATGTACGGTGCACTGCGCTTTGCCAGCGTATTTTTAGGTGAAATACGCGATGCGGTTTTTTCGCGAGTTACCGAACACGCCATGCGCGACATAGGCCTAAAGGTGTTTAAGCATTTGCATTCGCTTGAACTGGCTTTTCATTTAGATCGACAAACCGGTGGCATAAGTCGCGATATAGAGCGTGGCACCAGCGGTTTGAGCTTTTTAATGCGATTTTTAATGTTTAACATTGTGCCTACTCTATTTGAAATTCTTACCGTTGCATTAATTTTTGGCACTTTGTTTTCTATCTGGTTTGCGCTTATAACCCTACTTGCAGTTGCCATATATATTACCTTTACAGTAACCGTAACCCAGTGGCGCAATCGCTTTATTCGCGAAGCTAACACCGCCGACAACTTAAGTAATACCCGCGCTATCGACAGCTTACTAAACTACGAAACAGTAAAATACTTTAACAATGAAGAGTTTGAAGCCAGCACCTACGACACCTTTTTAGCGCGCTGGGAAAAAGCCCGATTAAAAAACCGCATGTCGTTATTGGCACTAAACTCTGGGCAAGCGTTAATTATAGCCAGCGCCATTACCGCACTTATGTGGTTAGGCTCAAGCGAAGTAGTAACCGGTACACTTAGCATTGGTGAACTCGTAATGATAAACGCGTATATGATCCAACTGTTTTTACCGCTTAACTTTTTAGGCTTTGTATATCGCGAAATAAGACGCGCCCTTACCGACCTTGAAAACATGCTTGGGCTGCTCAACAAAAAACCACACATTGCCGACACTCCTGCATCACAACTACTAACACTCACTAAAGGTGAGGTTAGCTTTAACAATGTAAGCTTTAGTTACGATGCTAACCGCCCTATTCTTAACAATGTTAGTTTTAGCGTAAAACCCGGCACTAAGGTAGCAATAGTCGGTGCAAGTGGCGCAGGAAAAAGCTCATTAGCTAGGCTCTTGTATCGTTTTTATGAAGTGTCATCAGGTAGTATCACTATAGATAAGCAACCTATAAACACCGTAACTTTGCACAGTTTACGCCAAGCTATAGCCATAGTGCCGCAAGATACCGTGCTATTTAATACTTCAATACGCGAAAACATTGCTTATGGCAGGCCAACAGCCAGCGAGGCCGAAATAGATCAAGCCATTGCTATGGCGCATTTAACAGCGTTTATAAACAGCCTTGATAAAGGCGATAAAACCTTAGTAGGCGAGCGCGGTTTAAAAGTGTCGGGCGGCGAAAAACAACGCATAGCCATTGCCCGCGCAATCTTAAAAAAATCGCCTATTTTAATTTTTGACGAAGCCACCTCAGCCCTCGACTCCCATGCCGAGCAAGCTATTTTAACGGCTATGCGCGCTGTCACACAAAACCATACCAGCATAGTGATTGCCCATCGCTTATCAACCATAATAGATGCCGATAATATTTTAGTATTGCATAAAGGCGAGCTTCTTGAGCAAGGCACACATTCTGAGTTACTAGCCCTTAACGGCCAATATGCGCAAATGTGGCAATTGCAGCAAGAACAAGCAAAAAACACATAAATACCATTAATATTGCTCGTATAAAGGCTTTATTTGCTATTTTATCGACCTCTAGGGTGATTCACCTCAAAAGGTTTGTTTAGCAGCCTCTTATAAATAACAATTACTAAAATAACCTGAACCTAGGTTAAGATAATATTTACAATAATAAAAAATATTAATTAAACAGAGTGAAAGCTCAGGGGAACACAATGAAAAAGAGTTTAATTGCAGCTGCATTAGCTGCCACATTTATTACCGGCTGTTCAGAGCCACAAACATCAAAAACGCAAGTACAACCAGCACCTACTGCACCAATAGCCGCAACAACAGAAAAAGCAGAGTTGGGTAGTTTTGGTGTTGATTTAGCTGCACGTAACGAAGCGGTTAAACCAGGCGACGATTTTTTTATGTACGCCAGTGGCACTTGGTATGACAATTACAGCATGCCTGCTGATAAAACCCGCTATGGTGCATTTTCGGCATTGGCCGAGCGCAGCGAAGACCGCGTTAAAGTAATTATTGAAGAAATTGCCGCGCGTAAAGACTTAAATGCCGATGAAAAACTAGTAGCCGACTTTTACAACGCCTACATGGACACCAAAGCACTTAATAAGCTAGGCATAACACCAATTAAGCCGCTTTTAACGCAAATAAGTGAAATATCATCAACCGACGACTTAGCCAAAATGTTTGGTCAGTCTTGGTTAACCGGTGTTAAAGCCCCGCTTGGTGGTGGCATGTGGTTTAACCGCTTAGATCCTAATAAATACGAAATGTCGTTAGGGGCTGGCGGTTTAGGCTTACCCGATCGTTCATACTATCTTGAAGACTCAGAACGTTTTGTTAATACGCGTAGCGCCTATGTTGCTCATATTGCCGACATGCTTAAATTTGCCGATGCAGATAACGCCAATGAGCGCGCACAGGCAATTTTAGAGCTAGAAACCAAAATTGCACAAGGCCATTGGCCACGCGAAAAGCGCCGTAACCGCGACCTTACATTAAATCAAATTAAACGCGACGAGCTAAGCACTGCCTACCCTGACTTTAACTGGGATGCATATTTTGCTCAAACAGGCTACAAAGTACCGCAGTTAAATGTATCGCAACCCGAGCCAATAAAAGCCATGATTGAATTAATCAATCAAGAAGACTTAGCGGTATGGAAAGATTATTTAACCTACCACGCAATAAGTGGTAACGCTAACTTGCTCTCTGAAGATATTTTTAATACTAATTTTGCATTTTTTGGTAAAGAGTTAAATGGTCAGCAAGAGCCGCGTCCGCGTTGGAAACGTGCTATAGATGAAATGTCGAGCACCAATTCACTTGGTTTTGCTATTGGTAAAATATACGTAGCACGTTATTTTCCTGAGTCGTCAAAACAACAAATGTCTGAACTGGTCGAAAACTTGCGTACCGCATTAGGTGAGCGTATTGATAACCTAGAGTGGATGGGCGCAGAAACCAAAGTAAATGCGCGCGCTAAACTAGCTGCATTTGTACCAAAAATTGGTTACCCAGATGTATGGCAGTCGTACGAAGGTTTAACTATTAGTAATAACGACTTAATCGGCAACGTAAAAAACATGCGTGAGTTTTTTCAAGCCGAAAGCGTTGCAAAAGAGCTGCAAAAAACAGATCGTAACCGTTGGGGTATGACACCACAGCGCGTTAACGCTTACTACAACAGTTCATTTAACGAAATTGTATTTCCAGCGGCAATTTTACAACCACCATTTTTCGATCCAAATGCCGACGCAGCTGTAAACTACGGCGGCATTGGCGCAGTAATTGGCCACGAAATGGGCCATGGTTTTGACGACCAAGGTTCTAAATCAGACGAAAATGGGATCCAACGTAACTGGTGGACTGATGCCGATCGCGCCGCATTTGACGCAAAAGCCGACCAGTTAGCAGCGCAGTACAATAAGTATGAGCCAATTGAAGGTAACTTTGTTAACGGGCGTAATAGCCTAGGTGAAAATATTGGTGATGTGGGTGGTTTAGCCATGGCTTATCATGCCTACAAACTGAGCTTAAACGGTAAAGAAGCACCGGTTATTGACGGTGTTACTGGCGATCAGCGTTTCTTTCTTGCTTGGGCACAAGTATGGAAAGAAAAACGCACCGAGCAAAGCATGTTAAATCAGCTACGCGGTGGCACGCATGCGCCGGGTCGCTTTAGAGCACAAGCCCCGCGTAACCACGACGCATGGTACAAAGCATTTGATGTAAAACCAGGCGATGAGCTGTATCTTCCTGAGGATCAACGCGTACGCATTTGGTAATAGAGCGCTAAATTGCAATTAAATATAACCCGCCATTGCGGGTTATATTTTTTCTGCCCAGTTATTTTTATAGCCCTTAGTATAAAACTCAACCCATCCTGTTTTTATCTGCATTAATCTATTTAATAGTTACTAGCCCTCCCCCACATTTACCTTTAAACTATGCCCCTGAAAATTATTTTAATACTTATATTTAAAGGCGAAACGCAGATGGGAAGAGCTTACCAAAACAAAAAAGATTCAATGGCTAAAACTGCGGGTGCTAAAACTAAAGTTTATTCTAAGTACGGTAAAGAAATTTATATTTGTGCTAAAAATGGCGGTACCGATCCAGACGGTAACTTATCGCTACGTCGTTTAATTGAGCGCGCTAAAAAAGACCAAGTACCGGCGCATGTTATTGACCGCGCAATAGACAAAGCAAAAGGCGGCGGCGGTGAAGACTACGTAGCCACACGTTACGAAGGTTACGGCCCGGGTAACTGTATGATTATTGTTGATTGTTTAACCGACAACAATAAACGTACCTTTGCTGATGTACGTGTTTGCTTTACTAAAGCTAACGCTAAAATTGGTGCACAAAACTCGGTTTCGCATTTATTTGATCACCTTGCAATTTTTGTATTTGACGGTGATGACGACGAAACAGTACTTGAAGCACTAATGATGGCTGATGTAGATGTAACCGACGTAGAAGTTGAAAACGGCAAGGTAACTGTATTTGCACCACATACTGAGTACAACAATACTCGCACAGCACTTGAAGAAATGGGCGTTACTGAATTTGACGAAGATTTAATTTCGTTTGTACCACAAATAGCAGCGCCTATTGAAGGCGAAGATGTTGAGGTTATGGAGCGCTTTTTAGCTATGCTAGAAGATTGCGACGACGTACAAAACGTTTACCACAACGCAGAGTTTTAAGCGTTAATAATAAAACGTGATCAAAGGCCAACTTAGTTTGGCCTTTTTGTTTTTGTAAAATGGATTAGTTAATTTTGAATACCCTTGAACAACTACGCAGCGGTGCTTTAAGCGGTGCTCGCCACTTACAATTGGTGGAAAACCTCACTGATTTCCCAAAAGAAATTTTTACCCTTGCCGACACCCTAGAAGTACTCGACCTATCTAATAATAACCTGAGTGATTTACCCGCAGAGTTTGCCAGTTTAACCCGCCTTAAACGGGTGTTTTTATCGTTTAATCAGTTTAAGCATATTCCTGCTGTTTTAGCACAATGCCCAGCACTTGTTATGATCGCATTTAAAGGCAATCAAATTAGTGAGTTTGCCCAGCATAGCCTGCCGCTTACAACACAGTGGTTAATATTAACCGACAACCGTATTGAGCAATTACCCGCATCATTCGGCGAGCTTAAACAGCTGCGCAAACTTGCTTTAGCGGGTAACCGGTTACGCACTTTGCCAAGCAGTATGCAGCAGTGTACAAACTTAGAATTAGTGCGCTTATCTGCCAATAACTTAACGCACCTAGATAACTGGTTATTTGAGTTACCAAAGCTTACTTGGCTGGCCTTTGCTGGTAACACCTTTAATAAAGCCCAGTGCCTAACAAAAAGTAGTTTAGAGAATAAGCCACTGAGTGATTACACATTACAGCAGGTTATTGGCCAAGGTGCCTCTGGGGTTATTCACCTTGCAAAAGCAGCAAATAAAGCGGTAGCTATTAAGCTGTTTAAAGGCGCAATTACCAGCGATGGTTATCCGCTTGATGAAGTTAATTGCTGCTTGCAGGCAAATGAACATGCCAATTTAATTAAGGTACTTGCCTATATAGAGCAAGGCAGCCAACTTGGTTTAGTAATGGAGCTAATAGATAATAGCTTTAGCAATTTAGGATTACCGCCAAGTTTACAAACGTGTACTCGCGACACCTTCGCAGATGGCTGTAATTATAGTAGCCAAGCTATTTATAAAGTTGTGCAACAAATGGCCAGTACCCTACAACATTTGCATGCAAATAAAGTAAGCCATGGCGATGTATATGCGCATAACACTATGGTAAACCAAGACGCAGATGTGTTATTTGGCGATTTTGGTGCAGCAACTAATTTAGCTATGTTGAGTGAGTATCAGCGCCAGCAAATGCAATTAATTGAAGTACGCGCGCTAGGTTGTTTAATTGATGATTTACTAAGTGTTTGCAGCGACAATAATGCAATAGCAGTTAAGCTTGCGCAACTAGCTAAGCAATGCATGACAACTGATATTTTACAGCGCCCCACACTTTCGCAGTTAAGCACACAGCTAACTACACAGTTATAAAGTAAAGCGTAGTAAATTTATAAATGGCACAAAAAAACCACGCAATGCGTGGTTTTTAACGTTATTTATATAACCTTAAACTCTAAAATTATAAAAACTTACCTAACGCTTTAACTTGATCTAACATGCGGTTTGAAAAACCCCATTCGTTATCGTACCAAGCCATAACTTTAACCAATTTACCATTCGCTCTGGTTTGTGTTGAATCAAACACACAAGACGCTGGGTTATGGTTAAAATCAATAGAAACAAGCGGCAGCTCATTATATTGTAAAATGTCTTTCATTGAGCCCGTTGACGCTTCTTTCATAATTGCATTAATTTCTTCAATGCTGGTATCGCGCTTCGCAATAAACGTAAAATCAACCAAAGATACGTTAATTGTAGGCACACGTACCGACATACCATCTAACTTGCCTGCAAGTTCAGGTAGCACTAAACCAACAGCTGCAGCTGCGCCAGTTTTAGTTGGGATCATCGACTGCGTTGCACTGCGTGCACGGTATAGATCAGGATGATATACATCTGATAAGTTTTGATCGTTGGTATATGCATGAATAGTGGTCATGCTGCCTTGATCAATGCCTACCGTGTCGTTAATTGCTTTAGCAATCGGTGCTAAACAGTTAGTAGTACACGAAGCGTTTGAAATAATTTGGCTTTGTGCATTAAGTACTTCGCTGTTAACGCCATGCACTACGGTTGCATCCATATCTTTGCCCGGTGCCGAAACAATTACTTTTTTAGCGCCAGCAGTAATATGCTTAGCGGCTGCTTCGCGCGTAGTAAACAAACCGGTACACTCTAAAACAATATCAACATTTAACGCTTTCCACGGTAAATTTGCTGGGTCGCGCTCTTGCGTTAAAGTAATAACATCGTCGCCAATTAGCATAGTGTTATCGGCTAGCGTTACTTTATGAGCAAATTGTCCGTGTACTGAGTCAAATTGCGTAAGATGAGCATTAACATTAGCTGGGGCTAAATCGTTAATTGCAACAATTTTAATCTCATTATTTTGTGCCGACTCGTAAAGTGCACGCAATACATTGCGACCTATACGGCCATAGCCATTAATTGCTACGTTAATCATTTTTGACTCCTATTTACTTCACAAGCTTGTCGAGCAAGCGCTTCAATAGCTTGCCAGTCTTTATTTTCAATTAGTTGTTTATCTAACATCCAGGTACCACCCACACAAATAACATTATTTAGTGCTAAGTAGTTAGGTGCAGTAGCGAGCGTTATGCCGCCCGTTGGGCAAAAAGTAATATCGGGTAATGGCCCACCGATTGATTTAAGCATGGCGGTTCCGCCTGCGGCTTCTGCCGGAAAAAACTTTAAATACTTAAAACCGTGCGACGCTAGTTTCATAACTTCGCTTGGCGTAGCAGCGCCTGGTAAAAACGGGATATCGCTCGTTTTTATCAGTTCAAGTAGCTCGTCACTAACCCCTGGGCTTACCATAAAGTCAGCGCCTGCAGCTACCGAAGCATCAAAGCTGGCTTTATCAACTACCGTGCCTGTGCCAACATAGGCCTCAGGTACGGCTGCTTTCATTAATTTTACTGCTTCTGCCGCAATGGGCGTGCGCAAAGTGATTTCCAGCGCTTTTAAGCCACCGTTATATAAGGCTCTAGCAAGTGGTGCTGCATCTTCTAATTTTTCGATTACCACTACTGGCACAACTGGCGCCGATGCTAATATTTTTTCAATACTCATTACGTGTTCCTCATTACCCACAATGGCTGATTATTCTTCAATTCCGAAAGCACTCGCACCTAAATCGGCGCTGCTTACGATATTTCTAAATCCGGTAAATAACTCTCGGCCTGTGCCAAAGGTTAAGCTTGGTAGGCTTAATTGCAGTTCACGTTTAGCAAGCTCTTCATCGCTAACATGTACTTTTAATATGCCGTTTGGTGCATCTAAAGTAACTAAATCACCTTCATGAATTTTAGCAATTATGCCGCCTTCAACTGCTTCTGGCGCTAAGTGAATCGCCGCAGGTACTTTACCCGACGCGCCCGACATACGACCGTCAGTTACAATAGCTACTTTAAAGCCTTGATCTTGTAGCGTTGCCATTACAGGTGTTAATTTATGTAGCTCTGGCATACCTTTAGCTTTAGGGCCTTGCTCTTTTAGCACTGCAATAAAGTCTTGGTTTAATTCGCCGCGGCTATAAGCATCTTGTAACTCACCTTGCGAGCTAAATACTTTAGCTGGGGCGGTAACTACTTGATGTTCAATTGCTACTGCCGATACTTTAATAACCGCTTTGCCTAAGTTACCCGTAAGCAGTTGTAAACCACCTTGCTTACTAAACGGATTACTCACTGGGCGAAGTACATCTTCATCGTGTGAGTTATCAGGGCAAGCTACCCATTTAATTTTGCTTGGGCCGGTTGCATCACTCATTATTAAGCTGTTGTCTTGATCAAGACGCGGCTCGGTCATATAGGGTGCTAAACCATCGCCTAGCATAGTTTTAACGTCGGTATGTAAGTAGCCTGCGCTGGCAAGTTCACGCATTAAAAAGCCCATACCACCGGCTGCTTGAAAATGATTTACATCAGCAGAGCCATTAGGGTAAATGCGCGTTAATAGTGGAACCTCAGCTGATAAATCAGACATATCTTTCCACGTTATTTGAATACCTGCCGCTTTGGCAATAGCCACAAGGTGAATGGCGTGGTTAGTAGAGCCACCGGTAGATAGCAAACCAACTAAACCATTTACTATAGTTTTTTCGCTGATCACATCTGCTAAACACGGGCTGTCTTTATCGTCGGTTAATTGCTTAAGCATGGTTTCTACCGCATTACCGGTTAAACCATCGCGAAGCTCTGTGTATGGGTTAATAAACGAGCTACCAGGAAGGTGTAAGCCCATTATTTCCATTAACATTTGATTTGAGTTAGCAGTACCGTAAAAAGTACAGGTACCAGCACTGTGGTAAGACGCGCTTTCGGCTTCTAGCAAGTCTTCGCGGCTTACTAAGCCTTGCGCAAACTTTTGACGAATACGGGCTTTTTCCTTATTTGGAATACCTGACTGCATTGGTCCTGCCGGTAAAAAGAACACCGGTAAATGGCCAAACGACAGTGCACCAATTAATAACCCTGGGACTATTTTGTCGCATACGCCTAAACAAAAAACGCCATCAAACACATCATGCGATAACGATATTGCCGTAGACATAGCAATTACATCGCGTGAAAAAAGTGACAATTCCATGCCGTCACGCCCTTGCGTAACGCCATCACACATTGCTGGTACGCCGCCTGCCACTTGAGCTGTAGCGTCGTATTTAGTAGCAATGCTTTTAATTAAATCTGGGTAATCTTTATAAGGCACATGTGCCGAAAGCATATCGTTATATGAGTTGATAATTGCAAGGTTTGGTTGCTCATCGGCTTTTAAACGCGCTTTGTCATCGGTGCTACACGCAGCCATAACGTGGGCAATATTACCGCAGCCTAATCCAGCACGAACTCTTGTTTGTTTTTTTGCGTGCGAAATGCGATCTAAATAAGCTTGGCGGGTTGCTTTACTGCGCGTAATGATACGTTCGGTGACTTCTTGAATTCGTGGATGCAACATAATTAAACTCAGCTCTATTCGTTAGAGGATAAAGGCTCAGTGGCAATTAAAGACTCCACGTAATTAATTGCACTGAGCATCTTTGGCTTACCCGTTCAAAGGTACCTTATCAGAGGGCCTCTCACAACCACCCTGACACCGGTGTCACTGTATTAACGCACGACCATGACACCGGTGTCAACCCTGTCTAATAAAAATAGTGACTTTTTTTAACATAGCCAACTATTTTTTATAAATAGACATTTAATAATGTTGTATAGCATCGTTGTATTTAACGACAGCCAACAAAAAGCCCGAATATGCTTTGTGCACATTCGGGCTACTGTAAATATTCGTTTTAAGTTGAGTTTATTTAACCTGCGCTGTCGACTCGCGAGTAATTAAACGCGCCTCTAGGGTCACCTGATACGCAACCTCTTGTGGCTGAATAATATGAGCAATAAGCTGAGTAACCGCCTGTTTGGTCATTTCTTCAACTGGCTGCGCTATGGTAGTTAACCCAGGCCAAATATGGCGTGCTATAGGGGCGTTATCAAAGCCAGCAATTGAAATATCATCGGGCACACGTAAACTGCGTTGAGTTGCTAATTTAAGTACGGCGGCTGCCATGTAATCGTTTGAAGCAAATACTGCGGTTGGCCGTGGCGATAAATCTAAAATACTACGGGCACTGTCTACCCCTGAATGATAACTAAAGTTACCCTCTTCTACTAAACGCTCTTCAAATTCAATGCCATGGCTTGCTAACGCCCGTCGGTAACCTTTAAAACGCTGTTCAGTGGCACTGTGATCGGGATGACCTTTAATAAAAGCAATTGATTTATGACCCAGTGTAATTAAATGCTCGGTTATTTCAAATGCCCCTTGCTCGTCATTGCTGCGCACCGAAATCGAATCATCTTCAAGTACTGCAGAGGCAACGCGTGCATAAGGTATTTTTTTCGATTTTAAAAAATCAACTAGTTCAGCAAAGTCCGAAAAAGGCGGCGTTAATACAATGCCATCTAAGCGTGATGACTGCAGTAACTGATCAATATTATTGATTAGTGCTTCACCGCGCAGCTCACAAGGATGAATTAATAAATTGTAATTGTTTTCTTGGCAGGCAGCCAATGCGCCTGTTTGCACGCGGGTAATATAACTTTTACTTGGATTATCGTAAATACAACCAATAATAAAACTGCGATTTTGAGCAAGACCACGGGCAATAGGATTAGGCGTATAATCAAGCTCTTTAAATACTTTAAGTACCTTTTCGCGGGTAGCTGCACTTACATTTGGCTCGTTATTTAACACCCGAGAGACTGTTTTTTTAGAAACCCCCGCATAACTCGCTACACTATTTATGGTGACTTTTTTCATCTATTTACTTCCAAATACCAGCAGCATTATTCCTGCTTACTATTATGCAAACACGCCGCAGCGCCAATCAAAGGTATATTATCTTGGGTTACTAGCGTAACAGGAACTTGCCCGTTATATTGCGACATAATACCTTTTTGTGAAAAACGTTCAACAAAACGACTCTCTAACAAGCGCGATTGCATGCGTGGCAATATACCACCGCCAATAAATAAACCGCCCAACGCACCATAAGCTAATGCTAAATCGCCTGCGGCACTGCCAAGCCAGTCACAAAACTGGTTTAGAGTTGCATCGCAAACCTCACACTCGCCTGTATTGGCTAAATTACTAATTTGCGCGGCATCTAAATGCTTAGCAGTAATACCTTTAACCGCCGCCATCGCTTTATATAAATGGGCAATACCCGGGCCTGAAAAAACAGTTTCTAAAGACACATGCGGATGTTCTTTGCGTAATTCTATAAGTAACTTTGCATCTAAATCGGTAACGGCAGCCAGCGAAATATGCCCGCCTTCAGAGCTAAGCACCGCACTAGACTGCGCTGTTCTAACTAGGCAAGCTGCACCAAATCCTGTGCCTGGGCCCATAACTGCAATGTTTGAGTTTTCATCGGCTTGCCCTGCTTTAATAACCACATTTTGGTTACTATCTAAATAAGGGGCAGCGTAGGCAAATGCAGCAAAGTCGTTAATAATTTCAAGCTGCAAAAAAGAAAAAGCCTGTTTAAACTCACTAACGCTAAAATGCCAACCTAAATTAGTAAGGTGAACCTGCCCTGCTTTTATAGGGCCTGCCACTGCCAAACACGCGCGCACAGGTTTAATATGAGGCACAGTTGATAAATAATGGCGTGTTGCATTTTGTAACGAGCCAAAGTCGGCACTAGGAAAGGTATGATTATATTCTATAACAAATTCGTTTTTTGCTGCATCAAAGGCAGTAATTAGTGCAAACCGCGCATTGGTACCACCAATATCGGCAACTAAAATAGGATCAAATTGGGCAGAAGAGTGTAAGCTCATAGTGTTATCTCTTTTGTATAATACTAATCTTATTAAAAAAATGAACATTTTAACTAATTAAATAACTTACTCACTGCGTTAAAACAATTCATATAAAACAACTCTATATGATTACTTTCGCCTTGTGATTAAACCATTTTTTGGCGCTATTTTTTTTGCGTTTTAATAGTCCACTCTTTAATGCGATTAGTATAAGCGATTCATGCTTATTATTTTACAACGGGTAACCCATTGTTCTTTTTATTACTTTAGGCTATCACCCCAAAGCAGCTATCACAGTAAAAAAATGCTGCCTATAAAAATATAGGCAGCCAATACGTTTTGACAACAAAATGATAAAACGCCCTCATTATGACACCGGTGTCATGGGTAGATCAACTAAAAAAGTGCTTAATTGATAAATTAGCTTGAAATAAATCATTAATAAACGAGAATGGCTGCATTATTCTCTTTGTTATTTAAGTAGTGCTCATGAAAGGTAAAGCAACGTCATTTGATATAGCCCATTATGCTGGAGTGTCGCAATCAACTGTATCTCGTGCTTTACGTAACAGCCCCTTGGTAAACGAAGAAACCCGTAAGCGCGTTTTCGATATAGCTAAAAAACTCAACTATAAAGTAGACAAAAACGCCAGCAATTTACGCACCCAACAAAGTAGCACCTTAGCGCTATTATTGTTTGAAGATCCAACCTCTGATGAATCACAAATTAACCCGTTTTTTTTAGCCATGCTAGGCAGTATTACCCGCGCTTGTGCTAAAGAAGGTTACGATTTACTGGTGTCGTTTCAATCGGCCAGTGCCGATTGGCAAGCCGACTACGAAGATAGCCACCGCGCCGATGGTATTATTTTACTCGGTTATGGTGATTACTTAGATTATCAACCTAAATTTAACACCCTGCTTGAGCAAAACACCAAGTTTGTTTGTTGGGGTGCAACGGTCGACAATCGCCCCGATCTGACTGTGTGCTGCGACAATTATGGTGGCGGAAAACTAGCTGCAGCGCATTTAATTGCGCGCAACAGAACCGACTGCGCGTTTATAGGCGACGCATCGGATCATAGCCCTGAGTTTTTTGCCCGTTTTCAAGGTTTTAAAGATGAACTAAGCGCTAATAACGTAACCTTAAACGAACGTAAAACAGCAAATGCAATATCGACTGAAGAGTCGGGGTATCATGCCACTCGCTCACTAATAGCCAATAACATAAAATTTAATGCACTCTTTGCAGCCAGCGATTTAATAGCCATTGGTGCAATACGCGCACTCAAAGAAGCCGGTATTAGCGTACCAAAAGATGTTGCCGTAATAGGTTTCGATAACATCGCCATTGCCAGCTATACCAACCCACCTTTAACCACGGTAGAACAAAACACCACAGTAGCCGGACAAATGTTGGTAGAAAATCTATTAAAACTAATTCGAGGCGAAGCAGTACAAAGCACCCTACTCCCTCCAATATTAATTGCCCGAGGCTCAAGTTAACAGCCTGCATTACCTTGCTTTTAAATACTACCCAACAATATAAAGTGGCTCTAGGGCAATAACGGCTTAAAATTCAAAGTAACTTATTTTATTATTTGCGGCCTATTGTCCTTCATCTTTTACATCTACCCCAAAGGTTCACCCCAATTTAACAGCCTATTTACGCATGAGTTTCGTATTAGTTTTTCTTATCTGAAGTAAGCGTTTTTAGCGTGATTTCTCACTCGTTATTTTGCTATTTTATCTATACAATCACGCCTTTATTATAAGTGTAAATTTCAAGTGACTATCTCATGCTATTAAGTATTGTTTTTATTATTGGTATTACAGCAGAAGCCATGACCGGAGCGCTAAGCGCTGGCCGAATGAAAATGGACTGGTTTGGCGTTAGCTTGGTAGCCAGTGCCACCGCCATAGGTGGTGGTAGCGTTCGAGATATTTTACTAGGTAACTACCCGCTTACGTGGGTACAAAATCCAGAGTATTTATTAATTACCTGTATGGCCGGTATTATCACCACTTGGTTGGCTAAATGGGTAGTTAAGTTTAAAGGCATATTTATGCGCTTAGATGCCCTTGGCCTAGCTGCTTTTAGTATTATTGGCTGCCAAGTCGGGCTAAATATGGGTTTACACTATGGTATTTGCGTAGTTGCAGCCATAGTTACTGGCGTATTTGGTGGTTTGTTACGTGATTTAATATGTCGTCAAGCGCCATTGGTATTACACCACGAGCTGTATGCCAGTGTTTCACTTATTGTGGCGTGTTTATACCTAGCACTGCATCACTATAATATTGATGACAATATAAGTATTATTGTTAGCTTAGTTACAGGATACTTAATACGTATGGCATCGGTACGCTTTAAATGGCGCTTACCTGTGTTTAGTTTATTAGAACCCGCTAAGTAACTAATATTGCATGTTATTATGTGAAAGCTAACTTAATAATGGCACCACTATAAAGTAAGGTGATTAGCAGCCCAATTGCTAAAGTAACTTTAGCTTTCATTGTTTGCTTTGGCTTTTGCGTAAATACAAAAACAGTTCTATACAGCGTACTAGGCACTATAAGCAACATGCTAAGTAACGTAGGAAATACCCCCATAATAAAACCAAAACCGAATCCTGAATTTTCTACTTGAGAATATAAAGCTACAAACCCAAACCAGGCGATAGCTATTAAAAAGAAAACAGCTCCGAGTGAAATATAAAAAAGTGCCATTATTAAAAATCCCTTTTCACATAACGAGCCTGTAGATAAACTCGTTTTTTATTTGTTTTTATTAATAAACAAACCATAGCCGAGTTCCTATTTTGGTTCAATTTATTACGTTATTTTATGCAGAATCTAAAGTGAGAGCTAGGTATTGTTTTAATTGGTTGTTTTAATTGGTGTTTTAATTGGATTTTTTAAAGTACCCCCTCATTTTCATGAGGCTAGCTGTTGAGAGAACTGGCTTTTTATTAGTTATCCGTTTTGGGCTAAAGCGTATTATGAGCAACAAAAAGCCAAGGGCAAGCCACATAAAAGCATTATTAAATCGCTGGCATTTAAATGGATAAGGATTGTATTTAGGTGTTGTAAAAAGAATACACCCTACGATGAATCGACGTATTTAGCAGCATTAAAACGCAGAGGCTCACCACTAGTAAAATTTGCAATTAATAGCTAAATTTTACTAGTCGTCCACCTCAGGGCGTGTTGTTAGGTATACTTTAACTGCACTATTTTTTTAAGGCGCCTTTTAATCAATCTTTGTTCACAATAAAGTCCAATAAAACCGCCAACACCAAAAGAAACAATAACTAGCAACCAATATAAAGGACTGGTAAATGATTGAATACCAGAGATATAAAGATATAGGTTAAACGGGAGAATAAAGAGCAAACCTCCTAAGACTTTAATAAACTCTCTAAGAAGTTCAGTATCAGATTTCGCTTCATCAACATATGAGATAATAATTTCATTTGGGGTATCTTTCAGTTTAGGAAATACCTTTTGTAACCAATTTAAATAATTCAATTATGCACCCTTGTTTGCTTGTATACCTAACGCCCTGCTCACCGGCGAGTAAGTTGGTGCTGTTTTTGCTGTCTTTTGTTTTTAGCAAAAACCGCGACAACTGTATCGAGTCCGAGTGCAGCAGCTTGTTAGGCAATTATTCATATGACTTATCGATAACATTGTTTTCCATTCCTGGATCGATGTCCTCGTAATACCATCCATCTTCATCACTACGGGCTAAAGATGCAACAGAGTCCCATAGTTCATCAATGATTTCATTCTGATTATTTAATTGTTCGATATCAGCGTATTCGTCATATTCGTCATATTCGTCATAAGAAGGTGAAGTTAATTCGTTTTCAATCGGTATCGGCGGAGCGTCATA